>JBMDXC010000377.1:0-38079 GCA_048594805.1 Candidatus Entotheonellaceae bacterium
GGGGTATTCTAGAGCCGAAAACATGCACAAGGAGAATATGGCTAGGGCAGCCACGGGGTTGGCTCCGCCGCCGGCGTCCCTTGGGGAAGTTGACGCGGTGGGAAGAGGACATCGAAGACCTGTGTGAGGACGTCTTCCGGAGCTTCCTGGCGCCGTTGTGGCCGGCCCGCCACTTCTGCATTAAAAGGAAGGTAGGTGGATAATGAACAAGACACAGATTCTGTGCACGGGGCTCGGCCTTGGCGCTGGGCTGATGTACTTTCTCGATCCTGACCGAGGGCGCAGACGCCGTGCGCTCGCGCGTGACACGGCAACACATCTGATGAACGCCACAGATGACGCCATCGGCACAACCTCACGCGATTTGAGCAATCGGATGCGCGGCTTGGTGGCAGAGGCGACCTCGCTGTTCACCTGCGAGACAGTCAGCGACGGGATCCTGGTAGAGCGGGTGCGGGCCAAGCTTGGCCGCGTGGTCTCGCATCCGCACGCCATCGCGGTGACCGCCGAGCACGGCCGGGTGACTCTGAGCGGGCCGATTTTCGTGCACGAAGTTGACCCGCTCCTCAAGTGCGTCTACGCAGTCCGGGGTGTCGCTGGCGTGGAGAATAAGCTGGAGGCCCACACGGAGGCCGGCAACATTCCAGACTTACAGGGTGGCAAGCCTCGCTCCGGCGAGCGCAGCGATGTGATGCAGACCAATTGGTCGCCGACCACGCGGCTGCTGGCTGGCGCCGCCGGTGGGGCGTTGGCGCTGTATGGTGCACGGCATCGCGGGATGACGGGCTCTGCCTTTGGGATCGTCGGTCTCGGCTTGCTCGCGCGCGGGCTCACCAACCTCGAAATGCGAGCCCTAGTCGGCTATAGCAGCGGACGTGGGATCAGCGTGCAGAAGACGATCAGCATCCAGGCGCCGGTCGAGCGCGTCTATGAGATTTGGAGTGACCACGAAAACTTCCCGCACTTTATGTCACACGTGCGCGAGGTGAAAAACCTGGGGGACGGCCGTTATCACTGGACGGTGCTGGGCCCGGCAGGCATGCCCTTTGAGTGGGAAGGGAGCATCACCAAGCACGTGCCGAATCAGTTGCTGGAGTTCAAGAGCGCGCCTGGCTCGGTGATCGAACAGCACGGCATCGTGCGCTTCGAGCCGAATGAGCATGGAGGCACGCGCATCGATGTCAAGATGTCCTATCTGCCCCCAGCGGGAGCCGCAGGACATGTGGTGGCCAAGCTCTTCGGCGCCGATCCGCGCAACGAGATGATCGCTGATTTGATGCGGATGAAGTCCTTCATCGAGACAGGGCATCAGCCACGTGATGCGGCCGAACGCAAGCCGGCGCCTCAAGCCTCTACGCATTAGGCAAGTCGGAGCCCGGTGGTCTCATACCATTTCATTGCCACCCCTGACGAGGGGAGGCAGCCGTCGCAACACACCGTATGGAACGGTGGCACAGGGAGGACACCTATGGTATGGCGCTTATATGACATCATCAATGGCCAGTGGTACAACGACGCAGTGTATCCGACGCAGGAGGCCTGTCGAGAGGCAGCCACCTACCACATGCGGGAGGCGCACGCTATGGGTGAAGTGCTCGAGCTGGTCGCCGAGCCCCTCGACCCCAGTGAGCCTCTGGAAAGTGTCCTGGAAGACATGCCAGAGCTCTAGGGCCATTGCTCTCCCAGCATCCAAAGCGTGTGAGGCGACGTGATAGACGTTGGCAGCGTCTCGATGCCTGGGGTACGAAGCGCTCGGACGCACTCCCATGACGCATGCGGTGCGCTCTGAGGCAGTCAAGCGCGCCCGAGGGCTCGATCCTGGAGGTATCAGGCTCTCTATAGGCTTGGAAGATTAGTACGATATATGCGAGGATCTCCATCACTGCCTGGGCGCTGGTCGGATATGGGGCTCCTCGGTTGACAAGGAGACGTCTATGCGAGAGAAGCGCTGGTTGGCGCACTACGACGAGGGAGTGCCACATACGCTCGCGCCCTACCCCCTACGTACGCTCCTCACTTATGTCGCTGAGACCGTCCGGCAGCGGCCTGACCACCCTGCCATCCTCTTTAAGGGACGGTCTGTCACCTATGAGGCACTCGCCGGGCTCAGCAATGCCTTTGCCGTGGCGTTGGCGGATATGGGGATCAAGCCCGATGATCGTGTCGCCCTCCTGCTCCCCAACTGTCCACAGTTTCTCATTGCTGAGCTGGGCGCCTGGAAGGCCGGAGCGATTGTCGTACCGCTGAATCCCTTGTACAGTCCCGACGAACTGCGCTACCTGCTGGCGGACTGCGGTGCAGAGACGATCGTCACGCTCGCGCCATTCTACACGCGGGTGAAGTCGGTGCAGCCGCACACCGCCCTCAAACGCATTATCGCGACACGTATCGGGGAATACCTCCCGCCGCTCCTCCACGTCGCCTACGCCTTGACGCACGCGCTGCCCTCGGCCCACCGCGTCCAGCTCCAGTCCGGCGATGCCTGGTTGCAGTCGCTGCTCAGCAGCTATGCTCAGCAGTCACCGCCTGCCGTGGTGCGGGGTCCCCACGATCCAGCGGTGATCCTGATGAGCGGCGGCACGACCGGGATACCTAAGGGGGCCGTTGGGCTCCATGGCGGTCTGGTCAACGCCGGACTGCAGATCCACGCCTGGCTCCGGCCCGTGTGGGAGGATTGGCGTGACATCATCCTGCTGCCCTTGCCCCTGTGCCATGCCTACGGCTATATCGCGGGGCAGAGCGTCGCGTTGGTGGGACATAATCCGTTAGCCCTGATCCCCGATCCGCGAGACACCACGGATATCCTCCGCACCATCCACCGGGTCCGACCGACGTATTTCGCCGGGGTCCCAGCGCTGTTGACAGCCCTCCTGGCGCATCCTGATGTGCAGGCTGGCAAGGTGGATTTGCAGTCCATCAAATGCTGTTTCTCGGGGGCGGCGCCGCTCGCGGCGGCGACCAAACAGCACTTCGAGGCGTTGACAGGGGGACGGATTGTCGAAGGCTATTCCCTGACTGAAGCCATGCTAGCCTGCATCTGCAATCCTGTACGTGGCCAGCAGAAGGTAGGATCTGTAGGTCTCCCCCTCCCTGATGTCGAGATCGACATTGTCGACACCGACACTGGCACGCGTTCCGTGGCACCGGGAGTGGGAGAAGTCATTCTCCGCGCACCGCAGCTGATGCTGTCCTACTGGCAGAATACACCAGCGACGACAGAGGCCTTACGGACCCGCGATGCGGGTGGCCCGTGGTTATACACCGGCGATCTTGGTTACCTGGACACCGACGGGTATCTGTTCCTCGTGGATCGCAAAACGGATCTGATCAAGACCAGCGGCTATCAAGTCTGGCCTCGGGAGATCGAAGACGTCATTGCTACGCATCCGGCGGTGGCGGAGGTCGGGGTAGCTGGGGTGCCAGACGCGGTCAAAGGCGAGGTCGCCAAAGCCTGGGTGGTGTTGCGCCCTGGCACGTCGGCGACGGCAGACGATATTCGCGCCTACTGTCGCGAGCACCTGGCGCCGTACAAGGTGCCGGCCACCGTCGCGTTCTGTCACGCGCTCCCCAAGACGCTGCTGGTGGGCAAAGTCATGCGCCACAAGTTAGACGCAGCGCCGGCAACCTCACCAGCAGGGACCACAGCCGTTGTCAGGGAGCACCCTTCAGCCTGACACGAGCCACCCTGCACCGCGGCACACGAGCGCCGCAACGTGGCGCAGGCGCAACAGGTGCTGCGTGCCTGCGGCCATATACTGGGATTGCACCTCGATGCGACGACGCCTGAGGCACGAGTCTTACGAGGGTGGGATACCCATCTGGTACGCTTTCGCTAAGGCCAGTATGCTACGGCAAGTGGCATGACACGATTGCGGCTTTGCAGTAGCAATCTAAGGTTAATTCAGATAGTCATCCAGGGCTTTGTCCTTCGCCAGCGCGTACAAGCGGTGGCGCGCCTGGGCCTCGAGCTGGCGGACACGCTCGCGGGAGAGCCCCAGCGTCCGACCAATCTCCGCGAAGCTCTGGGGCTCACCGTCAAAACCAAACCGGGCGCGCAGGATAGCCGCCTGGCGTGGCTCGAGACGCGCCAAAAGGTCGTGCACCTCCTGGCGCATGGCAGCGGACACGTAGGCTACCTCACTGGAAGGGAGGTGTTCCGCGGCGAGGACATCCAGGCGGGCAAGGTCTCCCTCCTCCGTCAGCGGTGCATCCAGCGATAGGGGTGATCGATACACACGGAGCAGGTCGGCCACATCTGCGGGTGACATCTCCAGAGCTTGCGCCAATTCGTCCAGCGTGGGGTCGCTGCCTTTGGCCCGCTGGATGGCCTCAAATTCCCGCCGTAATTTGGCGAGTATCTCGGCCTGCTTGACGGGTAGGCGCACGACCCCACCGCCGGCAGCCAGCGCATGCATGATGGCTTGGCGGATCCACCACACCGCATACGTGATGAAGCGCGTGCCGCGCGTGGGGTCGGACTTGCGGGCCGCGTGCAGGAGGCCAAGGTTGCCTTCGTTGATCAGGTCGGCGAGGGGGAGTCCGTGCCCCTGATACTTCAGCGCCACCTGCACCACGAAGCGCAGATTGTGCTCGACGAGTTCCTGGCGCGCCTGCTCATCCCCCTGTGCAATGCGGCGGCCGAGGGCGGCCTCGGCCTCAGGCGAGAGCAATGGCGTGCGGCGCACGTCAGCAAGGTAGGAGGCTAACGCATCCGATGTGATGGGACGAGGCGGTCGTTGTGGGGTAGCCATAGTGCTCCTCCGCGGCCTCACTCTGGACCGAGAGGGAGGTGAGATGCCGCTGTGTTGCCAGTGTCATGACGGGGTCTCATCGTACGCCAATCCTCATCGTCTCTCTCCAATGCATGTCCGCTTCGCCTCTGGTGAGAAGGGCCGAGGGATATGACGAAAGCAGGTGTGCCTGCTGGGATGGAGATAGCAAGACCTGTGCCAAGTCCCCTCTCAATGTCGGACCTGCTCTGAGCTTGGCCTTGGAGGCAGACCTATCTTGGGATATCGGCACACGGTGTCGGGTGTCCTGGACATGCTGTCCCAGATGATGGGTTGCGGGAGTATATCATGGCACTACGAACACACGATGGCACATGAGTGCACCCCGAATGCCGGCACGGTGTGCCCATCCTGTGGACACCGTGTCCGCTCATGAGACACCCTGTCACCACGCGCAGAGGCGCCAAGGCCGGCGTAGACCCACCATGCCTGCGGCTGCGGCTTTGGGCATGCTTTTTGTCTCGGTCAAGGGAACAAAAGAGCAGCCTAGCCGGAGCGGATACCTGGAACCAGCACAGCGGTTACATATCCGACGCATGGGTGCTCAGTGCTCTGCGTCTCGTATCAGCGGCGACTCAGGCCTGCCCCAAGCGGGAGGCGTTGCTCCTCTCGCATACCGGAGGAGTGCCAGGGAATGGGCCGGCATGGCGTACTCCTGGCTCTCGGCGATGGGCGAGGGAGCAAGGACGAGGGGAGCATCCGTACACAACAGCACCTCCCAGATGCCGGGCTCCTGCAGCGCTGGCAGCACAAATGCGACGGTCTGGGGCTGCGCATTCACGATGAGGAGCACGGGATCGTCGGACCGGTGTGTCTGGGGAGCAGGCCGCGGCTCGACCGCCTCCCCGGCCAGGAGGAGTCCCACACAGCGGTTCTCGGGCGCCTGCCAATCCTCTACGAGCATTTCCAGCCCATCTGGGCGAAACCACACCAGCTCTTTACGCACCCACCCTGGGACGTGCTGGCCATGCCAGAAATGCCGGCGACGCAGGACCGGATGGTGCTGCACGAGGGCGACTACCGTCCGGGTGAAGTCCAGTAAGGCCTGCTTGTCCGGTGTCAGCTCCCAATCCAGCCAGCTCTGGGCATTGTCCTGATCATAGGCATTGGCGTGGCCCTGTTGGGTGCGCCCGATCTCATCGCCGGCACAGAGCATGGGCACCCCCTGGGAGAGCAACAACGTCGCGAGCATATTGCGCTGCTGCTTGGCGCAGCAGGCCGCACGCCCTGGGTCGTCCGCGCCCCCGTCCTCTCCGCCGCTGAGGCGTTCCTGGTCTGCCGGACTCTCCTCCCCCATGCTCTCCGTGGGACAGTCGGGGAGGTCGATGGCATCGGACGCGGTCGGCAGGGCGCTCGCACGTACCCAATCAGCGAGGGTCACCCCATCATGCGCGGTCACGAAATTGATGCTGGCATGGGGACGGCGCGTGGCATAGAGATCGCTACTGCCCGTCAGGCGATAACCTAAGTCCCCCAGTTGCCCGTCCTCACCCTGCCAGAAACGCCGGACGGTGTCCCGATACTTGTCATTCCATTCGGTCCAGGGCCCGGGGAAGTTCCCAACTTGATAGCCCTCCGGGGTGATATCCCAGGGCTCCGCAATGAGTTTGACCTGCGACAGCACCGGGTCTTGGAGCAGAACCTGAAAGAAGGCGCTCTGGCGCTGGAATCCATGTGCCTCGCGCGCCAGCGCTGACGCCAGATCAAAGCGAAAGCCGTCCACGTGCATCTCCGTGACCCAGTAGCGCAGGCTATCCATGATGAGTTGCAAGACGCGCGGATGCCGCGTGTTCAGGGTGTTCCCACAGCCGGTGTAGTCGATGTACCAGCGCCGATGCTCCCCGTGCAGGCGGTAATAGGCGGCGTTATCAATCCCGCGAAAACAGAGGGTAGGGCCCAGGTGATTGCCTTCCCCAGTATGATTGTAGACGACGTCGAGGATGACCTCGAGGCCCGCACGATGCAGGGTTTGGACCATGGTTTTGAACTCCACTACCTGCTGGCCGACGACCCCCGTGCTGGCATAGCGCGCCTCGGGCGCAAAGAAGCCCAGGGAACTATATCCCCAGTAATTGGTCAACCCCGCCTGCACGAGATGATGCTCGTCGAGAAACTGATGCACTGGAAGCAGTTCCACCGCGGTCACGCCCAGCTGGCGGAAATAGTCCAAAAGGGCCGGGTGGGTGAGCCCGGTGTAGGTGCCCCGCCACTCCGGGGGGAGCTGGGGATGGCGGGCCGTCAGCCCTTTCACGTGGAGCTCATAGATGAGCGTGTGGTGCCACGGGGTCCGGGGCGGCTGATCCTGCTCCCAGGCAAAGGTAGGGTCGATCACGACACACTTGGGGAGGTATGGCGCGCTGTTGCGTCGGTCCCGGCGGAGGTCCGCGTCATGGTCGCTTCCCACTGGATAGCCAAAGAGGACCTCGTGTCCCCGCACCCTCCCCGCAATTGCTTTCGCGTAGGGATCGAGAAGCAATTTGGCCGGATTGAAGCGATGGCCTTCCTGGGGGGTATACGGTCCGTAGACGCGATAGCCATAGCATTGCCCTGGCCGGAGCTGGGGCACATACCCGTGCCACACCTCATCAGTGCAGGTGGGGAGCGGCAGGCGGAGACGCTCATGAGGACTCTCTGGCGTGTCAAAGAGGCAGAGGTCGACGCCCGTGGCATGCGTGGAGAACAGGGCAAAATTCACCCCAGCGCCATCCCAGGTGGCGCCCAGGGGGTACGGATGTCCAGGTCCGATGTACAAGATGGCCTCTCCTTAGTCCCGTAAGTCTTCCTCAAGTTCCCAGTCGGGCTCTGCAGATGGCACTGCCAGGACTTTCAGGCTGACGTTCCAGCCCTTGTCTTCCTGCTTCACGGCCCGGTCGTAGAGGCGCGGCGGCAGATACCCAGCCCTGACCGCATGATCGAGCTTGTCCTTGGTGAATACGACCTCTTTGAGGTACGCCAGCGCCTCGGGCGGTAATTCATCGAGCAACAGCTCTTTATTGATCTCCCAACGCACGCGGGCCCACTTCTTGGCTACCACCCCTTGCCCATAATATGCGCGCTCTTCCCCCATCTGGGCAGCGATGGCGTCGCGCAGCCGCGCCAGCTCTGTGGTGAGTTGCTCGATCTGTCCTTCCAGGTTATGGGCTTTCCGAATCAATGCATCGAGTTCAGCCGACATATACACTCTCCTCGTGTCTTGAGCGTCTCTGCGCTTTTTCACGAACTCATGGCGTCTCCCCAGCAGGCCCGAGGCAGAGGCTCAGACGGACAGAGAATGAGTCCATGGTCCATGAGCTCCCGAGTCTCACAAAATGCCCTTTGGTCGTATGGGCAAAGACCCGGTCGGGATGTTTTACAATGTCACGTGCTATGGCCGCTCTGTCCCTACCCACGCGTGATCAGCCCCAGCGCGAGCCGCTGTCTTTCTGAAAAGCAATATCCATACCAACGGCTCCCCTGTGACGTGAGCCTCTGCAAAAACCCTTCACTTCTCCCCTTCCATAAGGGCCCGCACAGCCTGCCGCAGTGCCCTCACTTCCCAACCGCATGCTGATAGACCTGCCCGACACAGGACGCGGGCCTTGCAGGATGCACGGAGCCGCGCCTGTACACAGGGTGTCGGCCACGTGCTGAAGGTTGCCACGTGCCGTGGGCTTCCGATCGCGTCGCACTCCTGGCACGTCTCTTGCTTCTGTGCCTGGATGAGAGGTAAGCACCAGCAGGCATAGAATCACCCTCAAGTATAGCGAAAATACCTATGGACATGACGATTTTTGCGGGTCCAGCGAGTACATCCCTGGCCGAGGCAGTCGCCGCGCAGCTCGGACAACGCCTCGGGACCTGTACCGTCCAGCGCTTTCCAGACAGTGAACTTCACGTGGAGCTGCACGACAGTGTCCGCGGTCATGACGTGTACCTTATTCAGGCAACCAGCCCGCCCGTCGATCTGCATCTCCTCGAACTGCTGTTCCTGGCCGACGCCTGCCGACGGGCTGGGGCAGCCCAGCTCACCGCCGTGGTGCCGTACTTCGGCTATGCTCGCCAGGACCGCCGCGGCAGAGGACGGGAGCCGGTCGGCGCACGCCTCGTCGCCGAGTTACTCGGCAGCAGTGGCCTGCAACGCCTGGTTGCCGTCGACCTCCATACGGTCGCACTGGAAGGGTTCTTTCCCATCCCCCTGGAACATCTGAGCGCGTTACCCCTACTCCTGGAGGCAGTGCGCCCATGGGTGCCTGACAACACGGTAATTGTGGCGCCAGACCTGGGAGCCGTGAAGCTGGCGGAGCGCTATGCTATGGCCCTGCAACGGCCGCTAGCCATCGTCCATAAAACCCGTCTCAGCGGTGCGGACGTCCGCGTCGAGCGCATTGTCGGCGAGGTCCAGGGGTGTGCACCCCTCATCGTCGACGACATGATCAGCACCGGCGGGACGATTGTTGCCGCCAGCCAGGCGCTGCGCGCTGCCGGCAGCGCGCCGCCGATAACGGTGGCGGCCACGCATGCCCTACTTGTGGGACCCGCCATCGAGCGTCTACGTGACATAGCGGTGCAGCGGTTGCTGGTGACCGATAGTGTCACCGCGCCCACTGAGAGTGCCTTCCCCCTCCAGATTACGAGCCTGGACGCGCTCCTGGCAGAGGCCATCAGGCGTCTGCACGGGCAACACTCACTCAGTGACCTCCTGGTCCACGAGTGATCTGGAGTGTGGCATGCGGAGAGTGGATGCTCTCCTGCTGCGACAGGATGTCAGGAGAGCGGGCAGCTTGTCAGCATGGTCTGCCTGTGAGGAGCTGGGTGTAGCGCTGGTATGTGCGTAGCGCCTCACGCTGTCGAGATATTGGGAGGAAGCGCGCATATCCTGACATGTGGCATGATTCTTGCTTCATAGCAACAGTAGATATCCGCATGACCCATGATGAAGGAGGAGAGCATGTACGCAGAAGATGGTGACACCATGATCCCCGGACGAGAAGATGCCATACGTGCTGTCGTGTATACGACCTTGTACGACCTCATTGCTGCAGTCGATGACGCGATCGAACCGGGTGAAGAAGACTGCGTGGCACCCATTGTGGCCCACTTGCTGCGTGCTGGTCGCGCGCACTTTCTCCGCGATATCGATGTGGATATGCTCTGGGACGACAAGGCCCCAGCATGCCTCGAAGAAGAGGAAAGCTGTGTGCTGGCATAGGCCGAGGAGAACGTATGCTGCTGCCTATCCTCAGTGGACCGTGTGGACAGCGGATGGCTGCTGCCCCTGGCAAGGCATGAGCGGAACCAACTTCGCACTGACTCCGCCCTGCAACGGTCGTCTCTGTACCCGTGGTCTTCCCAAACCTGGCCCTTTTCCGCATGAGCACTACGAGGGGAAAGTAGGCAGGGAACTCATTGTCTTTCTCTAGCGCCTTGCACCCCACAGGTCCCTGTCCATTACCTGGCCATCTTATATACGGTGCACGGTATCAAGACAGGGCCGTGCAAAAAGCCGGCGCCCTGGGTATATTGATGGCGTGCAATCTCGATCTGGGGTAGCCCTCCTCAGCCATAGCGATAAAGGAAGGGCCGCCGTTAAGCTGGCGGCCCTCTGCCCACACAGTCGCAGAAGGACGATCATGAGCACGCCGTTGAGCTTTCAAGATATTATCTTGCGCCTCCTGGCCTACTGGAAGGACCAGGGTTGCCTGGTGCAGCAGCCCTACAATATCCAGGTGGGTGCTGGGACCCTGAATCCAGCGACGGCCCTGCGCGTCCTAGGTCCAGAGCCCTGGAACGTGGTCTATGTGGAACCCAGCATCCGTCCTGATGATGGCCGCTTTGGAGATAACCCAAATCGTATGCAGATGCACCACCAGTTGCAGGTCATCCTGAAACCGGACCCCGGCAACCCTCAAGAGCGCTATTTAAAAAGTCTCGAAGCGATCGGGATCGATCCCCGCCAGCATGACATTCGCTTTGTCGAGGACAACTGGGAAAGCCCGGCACTCGGGGCCTGGGGCCTGGGATGGGAAGTGTGGCTCGACGGCCAGGAGATTACGCAGTTTACCTATTTCCAGCAGGCCGGCGGTCAGTCCCTGGATCGGGTGTCAGTCGAGATTACGTATGGGCTAGACCGCATCGCCCTGGCGTTGCAGGGATTGGAAAGTGTCTGGAGCATGGAATACGGCATCGGTATCCCCTATGGCGACGTGCTCCTCGCGAGCGAGATTGAGCACTGTCGGTACTATTTTGAGGTCGCCGATGTTGAGGCTTTGAAAGCTGTGTACGACACCTATGAGCGTGAGGCCAAACGCTGTCTGGAAGCCCAGCTTGTCTTCCCAGCCCACGACTATAATCTCAAATGCTCACACCTGTTCAACGTGCTCGATACACGTGGTGCCATCGGCGTGACCGAACGGGCCAACTACTTCCGCCGTATGCGTAACGTGGCGCGAGACGTGTCGGTACTCTATATAGCACAGCGCCAGGAACAGGGCTATCCACTGCTGCATCGTGATCTGGGGCAGGGGCACACGACGGATGTGCAGGCGCAGACTGGCACATCAGTCGTTGCAAGTACTGGGCCACATCCTTTTGTGCTCGAGATCGGCAGTGAGGAGTTACCAGCCGCTGATCTCACGACAGCCCTCGCACTACTCTGCACGGCCGTGCCGGCTCTGCTCACAGAACTGCGCCTAGACTATGACACCGTTGAGGTCCACGGGACGCCCCGGCGTCTGGTGGTTTTCGTCCCCCAGCTGGCAAGCCGTCAGCCTGATCTGGAAACTGCTGTGAAAGGCCCACCGGCCAGCCGCGCCTTTGATGAGACAGGCGAGCCCACACCGGCAGCACATGGTTTTGCTCGCAGCCGTGGCGTTGATGTCACAGCTTTGCAGGTTGTGGAAGATAAGGGCGGGCGCTATGTTGCGGCAGTAGTGCATGAGACCGGACGCCCGGCTCCCGACGTCCTGGCTGAGGCATTGCCCGGCTGCATTGCTGGCCTGACATTTGGCAAGAGTATGCGCTGGAATGCGACGAACGTCTCCTATAGCCGGCCGCTGCGCTGGCTGGTGGCGCTGTATGGACCGCAGATGGTGTCGTTTACCTACGCCGGGGTGGCCAGCGGCCGGACGAGCCGCGGTCTGCGCCCGTACGGTTCGCCGTCCATCGTTATTGACGATGCTGCCAACTACGCCCGCATCATGCAGGAGCATAGCATTATCACGAGTGTCGAGGCGCGGCAAGCGACGATCACCGCGGCGGCTACGGAGCTGGCCAGACGCCACGGTGGTATGTATCGCGATGACCCAGCGTTGCTCGATGAGGTGGCGAATCTAGTTGAATACCCCACTGTGCTCTGTGGGCGCTTTGAGGAGCACTTTCTCGCCTTACCAGCCGAAGTGCTCGTCGCGGTGATGAAAAAACACCAGCGCTACTTTCCAGTCTACGCCCCTGATGGCCGTCTGTTGCCGTACTTCATCGCGGTACGCAATGGGGATGCGGTACATCTGGACATGGTGACCACCGGCAACGAGCAGGTACTGCGGGCCCGCTTTGCCGATGCGGCCTTCTTCTACAAGCACGATACGCAACATACCCTGGCGGATTATGTCCCCCAGCTCGCCACGCTGACCTTCCAGGCCAAACTGGGCTCCATGCTTGATAAAGTCCACAGGCTGGAGCAGCTCACGCCTATCATCGCACGTCTGCTGGGCCTGACTGCAGAAGAGACAGGCGTGGCGCAGCGTGCTGCCGCCCTTTCCAAGGCTGATCTCGCCACTCGCATGGTGGTGGAGATGACGTCGCTCCAGGGCATTATGGGAGCCCACTATGCCCGCACGAGTGGCGAGCCAGAGGCTGTCGCCGCGGCACTGGCCGAGCAGTACAACCCGGTGAGTAGCACACGCCCTGGCCTCGCTCTTGCCCTGGCTGATCGCCTGGACAGTTTACTGGGTCTGTTTGCAGTGGGTCTGGCCCCCAAGGGCTCTAACGATCCCTTTGCCCTCCGCCGCGCTGCTCTGGGTGTTATCGAGAACCTCGTGGCCAATCAGACACCTTTCGATGTGCGTCAGGCGCTTGCCGAAGCGGCCAAACTCCTTCCCGCCGCCAGTGATGCTGAGACCATAGCGGCAGTGCTCAGCTTTATGCATGGCCGCATGGAAGGCATTCTACGCGAGCAGGGTATCCCTGCCGCGGTGGCCCGTGCTGTCCTGGCTGAGCAGGGACAGAATCCGCACGCCACGAGCCAGGCTGCTACCGCCCTTGCCGAGGCTATCACGGCTCCTGATTGGCAAGAGGTGCTTGAGTCCTACTCCCGATGCGTGCGCATTACACGCCAGCTCAAGGAGACTCTGATGGTGCGGCCAGAGGCGTTCACTCTGCCAGCCGAAAAAACCCTGTGGGCCTCGTATCGGGAGGCGGCAGCCTCCCAAGATGGCACCGTGGCCCAACTCGTGGCAACGCTGCGGAACCTGGTGCCGGCTATTACGACCTTCTTTATCGATGTGTTAGTCATGGATGAAGACACGGCAGTGCGTCATAATCGCCTCGCCCTGCTGCAGCACATCGCCAGCTTGCCCAAGGGTATCGTGGACCTGTCGTACCTGGAAGGTTTTTAACGGACAGTGGTGCTTACCCTTGCCCGGCGGCCCGCTGTTCCAGCACCTGTTGGATTGCCAGCCCCAGCTGACGGGAAACCAGAGGTTTCATAAGAAATGCATCGATGCCCTGAGCCTGGGCTTTCTCGGCATTTATGGTGTGGCTAAAGCCCGTACAGAGTATGATGGGGATGTCAGGGCGGATGCGTCGGAGTTCATAGGCCAGGGCTTCGCCGGTCATGTGTGGCATGGTTTGATCAGTGATGACCAGGTCGAAATGGTGCGGGGTCTGGCGGAATGTTTCCAGGGCAGCGAGGCTACTGGTACGGACGACGGCTTGATAGCCCAGTCTCTCGAGCATCTGCTGGCCCACCCGGGCGATGGCTGGTTCATCATCGATAAACAAAATGACCCCTTTGCCAAGGGGGAGAGATTCGTCTCGGCTGGTGGCGTCGTCCACGACCATGTCGAGTCGAGGCAGATAGATCTCGCATGTGGTGCCTTGTCCTGGCGTACTTTGGAGCGTAATCGCGCCACCATGGCTGGTGACGATTCCATGCACGATCGCCAGTCCCATGCCGGTGTCCTGTCCCACGCCCTTCGTGGTAAAAAACGGCTCAAAGACGCGGGTCGCGACCTCTGGCGGCATGCCGTGCCCCGTGTCACGGATAGTTAAACGGACATAGGAGCCTGGGGCCAACTCAGCGTAGTGCGCCACCGCAGCCGTATCCAGCTCAACGCTGTCGAGACGCACTTCCAGGATACCACCCGTATCACGCATGGCGTATTCCGCATTGGCACAGAGATTCATCAATACCTGATGCATCTGGGTTGGGTCAGCGAGGACAGTGCCGTCATCATGGTCAATGTCTTGACGAATGTCGATTGTGGTAGGGAGTGAGGCGCATAGGAGCTTGAGAGCTTCTTTGATAATCAGGCGGAGCTGCACGGGAATGCGTTCTGGCTCACTGGCACGACTGAACGTTAAGATTTGCAGGACGAGACTCTGGGCCCGTCGCCCTGCGGTCAGCACTTCCTGTAAATACTGTGCGCCTGGACCACTGGGTGCGACCTCGTGCAGCGCCAGGTCCGTATAGCCCAGGATGGCACTGAGAATATTGTTGAAATCATGCGCAATACCACCTGCCAGTACACCGATCGCTTCCATCTTCTGGGCTTGCCGACGCTGCACGTCTTGCTGGGCTTGCCGTAATTGTTCCTCGGCATAGAGGCGTGCGGTGATATCTCGCGTCACGCCGCAGTAGCCCACGATGCCTCCGGCAGCATCGTATCTAGGCCGCCCTGAGATGGCCACGTAAATGGGTTGTCCATCCTCCCCGAGCACCTGCATTTCCACATCGTCAAACGCCATGGCACGATCCATGTAGCTTTGGATGCGCGCCACCGCTATCCCCTCCGGATCGCCGCAGACATACTCACGCCGGTGATGTCCAACCACCGCTACACCGTGGTGACGGCCAGGCTCTGGCAGGGGCGAGACATAGGTAAACACTTGCTGGAGATCAGTTTCCCAAAACCAATCTGCAGCAATTTCGGCGAAAGCTCGGAAACGCTGTTCACTTGCACTCCGTGCCTGCCAGCTCCAGGTCACTTCATCCGCCATGCTGTTGAACTGGGCAGCCAGAGTGGCTGCTTCGCGCGTATGCAAGACACCGAGGGCATGCACACGTGCCTCATACGCGCCATTGGCAAAACGCTCGGCGACCAGGCCAATACGGCGCAAAGGGGTTGACAACCAGCGCGACACGAGGACGCCAAGGAGGGCGGCGCAGAGCAGCGCCACGCCAATGACCGACCACACAGCGCGTTCGACCCGACTCACGTGGGCTGCGAGTTCTGACAGCGGCTGGGGGATCATCACGCCCCACCCTACCTTCGGTACCGTACTAAAACCCGCAATGGCCTCCTCCTGCAGGGCGGGAGAAAAGAAACGTGTCACACCGGTTTCTCCGTCCATGATGTGGCGCACTGGCTCTAATGCAGAGAGGTCCCGCATGGTGGTCCACCATTGCGGATTCGGATGGGCGATGACCCGACCACGCCGGTCCACAATCGCTGCGTGGCCTTTCTTACCGAACGCAATAGCACTTTGTAATTCGACAAAATACTCCGTCCGTAAGGCGCCAAGGGCATAGCGCGCACCGTCGAGAGGCTGGAGCAAGAAGAGCGTCGGTTCCCCAGCGCCGTCCGGAAGCACTTCCCATGTACCACCAGCACGCAGTTTCTCGAAGAGCGGCTGTGGGACAGACTCGATCTTGAGATCGACGTCCGGAGCGACAAGGTATTCCACCTGGCCCTGGGCATTGACAATACACACATGTTTGAAGTGCAAACCACTGAGGAGCGTTGATAGGCGCCGTACTGGTTGCTGTGTAGCCGTGTTCGCCACAGTCATCTGAAAGGCAGCTTCCACATCTGCAGCATAGCGTGCCAGTGCTGTCACCAGATTACGCGCGATCTGGAGGTGCTGCTCGTGTACTGTTTGCAGCTCTCGTTCCCAGGCACTATGGGTCAACAGGACACCAATACCTGCGGCAAGGATGGCAGCAAGGAGAAAAAGCAGGATAGGTAGTAATTGGACAAATGAGGGGCGAGTAAGTTTAGTAGGCATGCTCCCTCCTCAGGTGGTACGCCTGTCAGCTCTGGCCATGCTACTTTTACTCATCGTACATGTCAATGTCTCGAAGCACCATAGAGCTATAAACCAGCTCGCGCCTCTTTGCTTTTCCGCCTCTTTCCTGCTATGGTGGCTCGCACAAGCGACGTTTTCCCAGAAGGAGACCAAGTATGTCGCATGCCTCGTCCACGATCACCGTAGTAGCTGGGCTGATCCAGCAGGGTGGCCGGCTGCTGGTGTGTCAGCGCCGGCGTGATGGTGCCTTTGCGTTGAAATGGGAGTTTCCCGGTGGCAAGGTGGAACCTGGGGAGACGTATGAGCATGGCCTGCGCCGCGAGCTGCGTGAAGAACTCGGCATTGAAGCCCATATCGGCCCGGAGGCCTATCATACGCGCCACGACTATCCGGGGAAATACACGGTGGAACTGTTATTCTATCACGTCGTTGACTTTAGCGGTGCCCTGCACAACCACGCCTTCGAAGAAATCCGCTGGGTAGGCCCAGCGGACCTCCCCACCTTCGATTTTCTGGAAGGGGATGCCGAGCTCATTACCCTTTTAAGTCAGGGCCAGCTCCCCTTGCTTCAATCCCAGGCGTAGCGTGGCTCGCGTCAGGGGTCACCGGCTATATATCCTGAGAGAAAGGCGCTTCCATGAGCACTTTAACCTCCTCTGCAGCCTGGAAGGCGCTGGAAATGCACCAGCGCGAGATGGCCAACGTCCACATGCGGGATCTCTTTGCCCAGGATCCCCAGCGCTTTCACAAGTTCTCGTTGCAATTTCAGGATCTGCTCCTGGACTACTCAAAGCATCGCATTACCGAAAAGACGATGCAGCTTCTGCGCGATCTTGCCAGACAGGCGGATCTCAAAGGCTGGACTGAGAAGATGTTTAACGGGGAGAAGATCAACATCACCGAGAACCGTGCCGTGCTGCACATCACGCTGCGCAACCGCTCTAATCGTCCTATCGTGGTTGACGGCGCCGATGTCATGCCCGAGGTGAACGCGGTCCTCCAGCATATGAAGACCTTTAGTGACGCGATACGCAGCGGGCAGTGGACTGGCTACACGGGCAAGCGCATCACCGACGTGGTGAACATCGGCATCGGGGGGTCTGACCTCGGTCCGGTCATGGTGACCGAAGCCCTGAAACCGTACGCGCAGGAAGGGCTCAACGTCCATTTCATCTCGAATATCGACGGCACCCATATTGCCGAGACGATCAAGCGCCTGAACCCTGAAACCACGCTCTTCATCGTGGCCTCCAAAACCTTCACTACCCAGGAGACACTCACCAACGCCCATACGGCGAAGGACTGGTTCCTAGCGCAAGCGAAGCAGGAAGCCCATGTCGCCAAACACTTTGTCGCCCTGTCGACCAACGCCAAGGAAGTGAGCAATTTTGGCATCGATACGCATCATATGTTCGAGTTCTGGGACTGGGTCGGGGGACGGTATTCCCTCTGGTCGGCCATTGGCCTGTCTATCGCCATTGCCATAGGGTTTACCAATTTTGAGGAACTGCTCACCGGCGGTCATGAGATGGACGAGCACTTCCGGACTGCCCCCCTTGAGCACAACCTGCCTGCCACTATGGGACTCCTAGGCATCTGGTACAATAATTTCTTTGGTGCCCAGACGCAGGCTATTTTACCCTATGATCAGTACATGCACCGTTTTGCTGCTTACTTTCAGCAGGGCGACATGGAGAGCAATGGCAAGCACATCAACCGTAACGGCGGGCCAGTAGACATCTCGACCGGCCCCATCATCTGGGGTGAACCGGGCACCAACGGGCAGCACGCCTTCTATCAGCTCATCCATCAGGGCACCAAGCTCAGTCCATGCGACTTCATCGCTCCCATAAAAACCCACAATCCCATTGGGCATCATCATCCCATCCTGCTTTCCAACTTCTTCGCCCAGACCGAGGCATTAATGAAGGGCAAGACCGCAGACGAGGTGCGCGACGAATTGACGCACGCCGGTCTGCGCGGCGAGGCCCTGGAGCAGCTGGTCCCCCACAAGCTCTTTGCAGGGAATAAACCTACCACTAGCATTCTGGTGTCGCAGATCACGCCGCGCACCCTGGGCCACCTGGTGGCCCTCTATGAGCACAAGATCTTCACGCAGGGAGTCATCTGGAACATCAATTCGTTCGATCAGTGGGGCGTGGAGCTCGGCAAGCAGCTCGCGACGGCGATTCTGCCCGAACTGGACGGCCCGGAAGAAGTGACCAGCCACGACAGTTCGACCAATGGGCTGATCAACTACTACAAAAAGCACCGCTAATGCAGCATGGGTGTTCTGCACACCAGGCAGAGCGCCCATCCAACTACCCAGCAGCCCAAGGGAGCTTGCAGCCGCATATGGAAATGGCACTACCCAACTGTCCACCGGGACCGTTAAACGGCGTGCGTGTCGTTGATCTCACCACAGTTATGTTTGGCCCCTACGGCACCCAGATCATGGGCGAGATGGGTGCAGATGTGATCAAAGTCGAATCTCCAGAAGGTGATATTGGCCGGCAGACCGGTGCTGCACGTTCACCGGGCATGTCCGCAGCGCATCTCATGAAGGGACGTAACAAGCGCAGTATCGTGCTTGATCTCAAACAGCCCGCTGGCCTTGAAGTACTGGAACGCTTGACAAAAACCGCCGATGTGTTTGTGCACAATATACGGCCGCAGGCAGCCCGCAAGCTGGGAATTGCCTATGATGCCGTGGCCGCCTGGAAACCGGACATCATCTACGCCGAGGCCATTGGCTTTGGCGTAGATGGCCCTTACGCCGAGCGACCGGCCTACGATGATTTGATTCAGGGCATGGCCGGGGTAGCGGGGCTCTACGGCATGGCCGCTGGGGAGCCGCGCTACGCGCCGACGGTGATGGCGGACAAGACGAGTGGGCTGTTTCTACTCTATGCCATCATGATGGCGCTGTTTCACCGTGAGCGTACCGGAGAGGGGCAGAAGGTGCAGGTCCCCATGTTCGAATGCATGGTGTCCTTTCTTATGAACGAGCACCTGCAAGCCCGCACGTTCGAGCCCCCGCAAGGGCCAGCCGGCTATCAACGGCTGCTGACCCCGCACCGCCGGCCCTACGCCACCGCCGATGGGTATATTTGTGTCATGCCGTACAACAACCGTCATTGGCAGCGTTTCTTTGTGCTCATAGGGCGTCCTGAACTGGTCGCCGACGAGCGCTTCGCGCAGCAATCGGCGCGTTCGCAACACATCGATGCGCTATACGCCATTGTGGCCGAGAGCATGCGGGCACGTTCCACTGCTGAGTGGCTGCAGTGCCTCGGGGAAGCGGACATTCCCTGTGGGCCTATGAACGTGCCAGACGATTTGTTCCGCGATCCGCATTTAGGGGCCGTAGGGATGTTCCCCGAAATCGACCACCCCACCGAAGGGAGAATCCGGCATATCAAGGTGCCGGTGAAGTTCAGCAAGACCCCAGGCGGTCTGCGGCGTCATGCTGAACGGTTAGGTGGCAGCAGTGTTGAAGTACTGCGCGAACTCGGCTACTCGGAGGCGCAGATCGCCGCTCTTGAAAAGAGTGGCGTCACTCTAACGTGATGAGCGGCAGCGAGAGGGAGGGTCCCCACACACGAGGAGGAGGAAACGCCCTGTGCTACCGGAGCGCCTCACAGTCGTCATCTGGACACCGTGGTGAGGGCTCTATTGCCGACCAACCCAGTACTTCGGCCTGCGACGATTGGGGGCTACAGCCAGAATGCGGAGATGGTCTGGTGCAAGGAGCCGGTAGTAAATGCAGTAGGGAAAGCGCGACAGCATCATCCGCCGCACACTTCCTCGGACCGGTTGCCCAAGCCCAGGGAACCTGGTTAAGAGCGCCGCCATTCCGGAGACGCTGCTGGAGGTGGAACTGTTCGGCTTTGAGGCTGGCACCTTCACCGATGCCAAACGCGCCAAGCCGGGCCTCCTGGAGAGTGCGTCGCACGGCACACTGTTCCTGGACGAAATCGACGCACTGCCGGTGCTGCTCCAGGCTAAACTCCTCAGCGCCATCGACGAGAAGCGCGTGCACCGCCTGGGCGCAGTACAGAGCCACCAGCTGGATGTCAAGTTTATCGCTGCGACGGCAACGGATTTGAGCGTGCACGTGACGGAGGGCCGGTTCCGCCCTGACCTGTACCATCGCCTGGCGGTGGTGCTCCTGGAGATCCCGCCCTTGCGCGAGCGCGGTGAGGATATCCTGATCCTGGCGCAGCATTTTTTGCGTCAGTATGCGGCTGCACATGGGCTCCTGCCGAGGCAGGTGAGCCGAGACGCCGAGGCATGGCTACTGGGGTATGGTTGGCCTGGCAATGTACGCGAGCTGAGCCATCTGATGGAGCGGGTGACCCTGTTAAGCACAGATCTCATCGTCAACGCATCCATCCTGGCGCAGCTGTGCCTGCCGCGACCGCTACGTGCGGTCCAAGCGGGGGCGCCGCTGGTGCGTGGCGTGGCCGAGTCCCTAGACGAGCCGGCACGGATTCGCCAGGCTCTCAGCCAGACGGGAGGCAATGTCGTGCAGGCAGCGCGCCTCCTGAGGCTGAATCGTGGGGCATTACGCTATCGCATGCGCCAGTATGGTATTCGACGTCCGAGCTGGGAGGCGTTGACATTGCCCTCCGGCAATCGAGCCCAGGAAGCCAGCGGGCCGTTTGAGGCAGAGCGTGGACGCTCCTCCAGTACGGCGCTCTCGGTGCTGGAACCTGCCTGGGAGCAGAAACCTGTCGTGGTGCTGACAATCGATGTGACGTGGCCAGAAGCCCTGGAGCCACACGCCCCCCGTGTGGAACCCTGGACGCTGGCCCTGCGCTGGCACCAGACTATCACGGAGAAGGTCCAGGGGTTCGGTGGCTGCCTTCTCCAGCCCACACCCGCGCCGCTCACGGCCGTTTTTGGCCTGCCGCAGACTGTGGAGCAGATGCCGCAGCGCGCCGTGCAGGCGGCCCTGGCCATTCGGCACCAGCTAGCCGAGGACCAGACTCTGGATGGGAGGCAACCAGGCCCGGAGGTGCGCATGGCCGTGCATCTCGGGCAGGTGTTGGTGGATGTCGAGGCGCGTGATCCGACCGCACGGCTCCTGCCGCTGGGGGAGACCCTGTCGCTGCCAGTGCGGCTGCTCGGGCAGGCCACTTCAGGGGATATTCTGCTGTCGCCCCAGGTCGGGCGGCTGGTGGAGGGGTGGTTCGAGCTGTACGGACGGGCGGGCCCAGCAGGTGCAGGCATGGCTGACGGCGTAGACGCCTACGCCGTTGTGGGGATGGGGCCGCGATGCTCACCACTGGAGGTCTACGGAAAGCGCCCCCTGAGTCGCTTTGTGGGTCGAGAGCGGGAGCTGACAAACCTGCACGATCTCCTGGAACAGGCTGCACAGGGCCGTGGGCAGGTCGTCGGCCTCATCGGAGAGCCAGGCGTCGGCAAGTCCCGCCTGTGCTATGAGTTGACCCAGGCGCAGCGTCCCCACGGCTGGCTCACCCTCGAAAGCAGCCCGACCGCCTACGGCAAGGACACCCCATACCTCCCCGTCATTGACCTGCTCAAGGCCTACTTCCAGCTGGATGCGCGCGATCAGCAGCAGACGATCCGTGACAAGGTCATGGGCAAGCTCCGTCTGCTGGATGAGGGACTCACGTCAACCCTGCCGGCCGTGCTAGCGCTTTTAGACGTACCAGTTGAGGACCCGCACTGGCAGGTGCTCGAGGCACCGCAGCGCCGCCAGCGCACCCTGGAGGCCTGCACCCGCCTGCTGCTACGGACGAGCCAGGTTCAGCCGCTGCTCGTAGTCGTGGAGAATCTGCACTGGATTGACACCGCGACACGGGCGGTCCTGGACCGCCTGGTCAACAGCCTGCCCCACACCCCTCTCTTGCTCCTCGTCAACTACCGTCCCGACTATCACCATGGCTGGGGCAGCAAGACGTACTACACCCAGCTCCGCCTTGATCCACTCCCACCCGCGCGGGCCGAGGAACTGTTGTACGAACTCCTCGGGGAGCACCCGGCCCTCAAGCCCCTCATCCAGGGCCTCATTGCGCGCACAGAGGGCAATCCCTTCTTCCTGGAAGAAAGCGTGCGCACCCTGGTGGAGACCGGAGTGCTTGATGGCGAGCGCGGGGCCTATCACCTGGCGCAGGCCCTGCCACCCATGCAGATACCAGCAAACGTACAGACAGTACTTGCGGCGCGGATCGACCGCCTGCCACCCGCCGAGAGGCGCCTGCTACATATGGCAGCAGTTATCGGTACGGAGGTGCCCGTGGCGCTGTTGCAGGTGATCGCCGAGCTGCCCGAGGCGGTCGTGCACGACGGTCTCATGCACCTCCAAGCCGCCGAGTTCCTGTACGAGACTCACCTCTTTCCGGAGCACGCTTACACCTTTAAGCACGCCCTGACTCACGAGGCGACATACGGCAGTCTACCCCAGGAGCGGAGGCGGGTGCTGCATTCGCGAATTGTGGAGGCCGTGGAGGCTCTCTATCCCGACCGCCTGACGGAACAGGTCGAACGACTGGCGCACCACGCCTTGCGGGGTGAGGTGTGGGATAAAGCGCTCGCCTACTACCGCCAGGCCGGCGACAAAGCCATGATACGCTCGGCCTATCGGGAGGCAGTGGCGTGTTTCGAACAGGCGCTGACCGCCTTGCGGCATCTTCCCGAGCAGCGCCATACGCAGGAGCAGGCTATCGATCTCTGTGACGATCTCAGTAATGCACTCCAGGCACTCGGAGAATTTGGACAGCGCTTTCCCTATCTCCGCGAGGCCGAAACGCTCGCCGCGGTGCTGGGCGATCAACGGCGGCTTTGGCGGATATGCACTCACATGACGCACGCGTTCTGGGCCACAGCCGACTATGACAACGCACTGACGTGTGGTCAGCGTGCCCTGACCCTGGCGGCGGCGATCGGGGAAACGGTCCAGCAGGCCCGCGTGAACGGCTTCCTGGGTACAGTATACTTCTCTCTGGGAGACTACCGTCGCGCCATAGACGTATTCAAGCAGGCCATACCATCCTACGAAGGCGAGTCGCTCCATGAACGCTTCGGCGGCATGATGATTGCCTCTGTGCGAGACCGTCTCTGGTTGCTGCAGTGCTGTATAGAATTGGGAGCGTTTGCCGAGGGCATCGCCTATGGCGAGGAGGCAGCTCGGATTGCTGAAATGGCCAGTCACATCACCAGCGTGGTCATGACGCAAGATAGACTTGGCTTGCTTGCATTCCGTAAAGGGGATCTCCAGCATGCCGTTCCTGTGCTCGAACACGCCCTCGCCCAGTGCCGCGCCGCGGACATCCCACTCTATTTGCCCGCGATTATGGCCACTCTGGGTTTGGCCTATGTGCGGTCCGGGCAGGTCACCAAGGCGTTGCGACTATTCGACCAGGTCGAAGTACGGCAAACCACTGGCGGCGAAGGGGACCGTATTATGCTCCACCTGGGTGAGGGCTACCTCGTGGCCGGTCGTGTGGAGGATGCGCACCGCCTGGCGGAGCGTCTCCTGGCGCTCTCTCGTGACCACAAGGAACGCGGCAATCAGGCATGGGCCCTATGGCTGCTTGGCGAAATCGCCGCGCAGCGTCAACCCCCGAACACTGGACAGGCCGAAACTTACTACCAGCAGGCCCTCGCCCTGGCCGAGGCACTCGGCATGCGCCCACTCCGGGCCCACTGCCACGGTAGCTTGGGCACACTGTTTACCCAACTGGGTCAGCAGGAGCAGGCCCGCACAGAACTCGCCGCAGCCATCACACTGTACCGTACCATGGCGATGACGTTCTGGCTGCAGCAGACGGAGGCGACACTGGCGCAAGTGGACACCGAGGACCATAGACATTCCTGAGGCATATTGCGCTTTCCCGGCTATCCGTATGAGGCTCAGAGGGGCGCCGTCTGGAGGACTACACCCAATTCCTGGGAAGGTTCTTTTGATTTGAAATACAGACGTTCAAAGCCAATAACTTCTCCCTGTCTATCCTTGATCAAAATGATGCCATGTCCTACCTCTTCGCAGGTCTCCTCACGCTGTGGGTCATCCCAGTAGACGGTGAGGGTCTCTCCCACGGGATCGTGAATGACTTTTATGTGGGCCATACTCTCTCTCCTTCTTTAATCCTATCGCAGGGATAAGCAGTAATGAGAAATCCTTCTCCATCCAGACGTTTGACGACAGCGCAAAGGAGACGAGACTGGTCAGTACGGTAGAACAGATAGACCGCAGTATCTTGTCGACTTTGGCATATCTGCTCAGGAAAGGTGAGGACGTGGACAATTTCTTGCACTCGACCACGTAACTTCGGATGCTTGGTCTCGATAAGCGACCAATATTCCACCGTGGTCCGCACCATGCATCCCAAGGGGGTCATCACTTCGAAGAGTGCTTGCCTCTCCTCACCCACACTGTGTCCTCGTATAGCGCACCAGTTTGGGACTGTTCTCCAGAACATCCTTTCATATTTTTTTCAGGTCAGCAAGGTGCAAGAGTTTTGCTAGGCGTAGCGTGCCAGTGCGAGGCAGTATGTTGTAACGATGTAATCGGGCATATGCAGTCATCCGCTCCGCTTTGAGAGCGACGAGGACAATAGGGCCCTGGATGAGTACGTGGCAGTGGAATTGGGCGTGCTCTTGCAGAAGCGCGAGCCGTCAAGATGGAGACCAGCTAGCTGATGACTGGGCGTGTCACTGCAGCCGCGCCCTGTATACCAAGACAGAATACCTAGAGCAGGCCCACACAGCACTCTCCGCGGCCATTGCATTGTACCGTGCCATGGCGATGACGTTCTGGCTGTCGCAGATGGAGGCCGTGCTAGCGCAGGTGCTGCATGCCACTGGGAGTCTGGAGGATTAGTCACCGACGGGTTGCTGATCTCGCACCCAGGCGCGCACAGCGCGGAGCCAGACCGTACTTGGCACCTGTTTCCTCTCTTCCAGGAAACGAGTGGCGTGCTCGATAGTCAGCAGGGGTAGGACTACGCTATGCGGGACTTCTACATAGCGCTCGCCAGCGAGGCGGTACATCGTGACGTGTGTCCCATCATAGCGCCAGACTTCCGACACACCGACAGCTGCATAGAGCGGAAATTTGTCCAGCGACGGGCTCGTGATGTCAATCTCAATGACGAGATCAGGTGGGGGGTCAACCGTCAAATCGATCTCTTCGTTATCCCTAATGGCGTCGGCGTGTTGGATGTAGAAGCACGAATCCGGTTCAAAGCCCTTGAGGAGATCTGGGCGCTTCAAAGTCGTTGAGCCGAGACTCTCGATATTCAACGCCATCTCCTCGGCGAGCACTTCCACAAGTGACGCAAGTATACGATTCGGTTTTTCATGGCGAGCAGAGGGCACCAGGATCTCCAATATCCCACTGTCGTACGTAAAGCGGGTACCGCTTTCCCCCTCATGCTCGGCGAGCAAGCGTTCGTACGTTTCCCAACTCACGCCTTTGAGGATGACCTTCTGTTCCGGTAGGTGCAGCACGGCCGCCATGGGTTCTCTCTCCTGTGTCTTTAGCCGGGCTCATCCAGACTGCCAAAACGGTGTTGATACGCAGCGAGCAATTGTTCAGCCTGTTCCGCCCGTTGCCGCTCCTGTTCCGCCCGCTGATGCTCCTGTTCCGCGCGTTGCCGCTCCTGTTCCGCCTGCTGCCGTTGCTGCTCAGCCCACTCCAACGGCGTCGGCACAATAACCCCACCAGTAGTCAGCCAGCGCAACCACCCGTCACGCACGCCAAGATACAAACCTGCTACTGCCGAAAAGAGCCTCTGCTCAGCGTCTTGCTGCACCTCCTGATAGTGCCTGCCGTGGAGATGATAGCCGATGAATTCTTGGCTAAACGGATCGTAGAGGTAATACTCGGACGTACGAAAGAGCTGCTCATACAGCGCTTTTTTTTCGCCTTTGTCCACCTCGCGTGTCGTGTCGGAGAGGAGTTCGATAATGACATCTGGGAAACGCATCCCTTCCTGCCACACTACCCAGCTCTTCCGCTCTCGATCTTCGACGTCGAGCACCAGGAAAAAGTCTGGACCACGTGAGCGGCGTTTGTTTGATGGGTCGTAGTGCACAAACATGTTCCCACCCACGTAGTAGCCTGCACGGTCGGCCCAGTGCAGCTTCAGCGAGGTGATGAGCAGGATCATCTGGTCCCGGTGGCGCGCGGTTTCCATGGGCTCCCCGTCATCATAGGGCAGATCATCCTCAGTAGGCAGGGCACGGATACTTTCCAGAATGTCCGGCTCGGTAATAGGCTCAGAACAGGAATACACACGTAGACTCATCGCCCACTCCTTGAGAAGGCATGCCTGACATGCAGCGCCCCGGAGTCATAACGCGCCAGCCTGCCGCAGGCGCTCCACCTCGGCTGTTGACATCTGTAACCACTCCGTCAGCACCTGACCTGAGTGCTCACCGAGCAACGGCGGTGGAAGCGTGACAGCGCCTGGGGTGTCGGATAGCTTGACCGGCACGCCCGTGACCCGCATCGCGCCGGCCTTGGGGTGCTCGACCGTGACGACCATGTCACGGGCGATGATTTGTGGGTCTTCACAGATTTCGCCCACCGACTGAATTTTGCCACAGGGAATCCCAGCAGCCCGCAGGAGTTCAATCCACTCCTGGGTGGTTTTTTCCAGCATGACGGGCTCCAGGAGGCTACTCAAGGCCCGGCGGTTCTGCACACGCTCGGCATTGGTGCGGAAGCGCTCGTCGTTGGCCCAGCTCTCATGGCCAGCAGCCTTACAGAAGGCCCGCCACATACTATCGTTACCGCAGGCGAGGTTGATATAGCCGTCCTGACAGCGGTACGTTTCGTAGGGGGTAATGGTGGGGTGCTGATTGCCCATGCGGGTCGGGCTCTGGCCGGTAGCAAAATAGATACCGGCCTGGTAGGTCAACATGGCAACCTGACAGTCGAGCATGCTGAGGTCAATCTTCTGGCCGCGGCCGGATTGGTTACGCGCAATAAGGGCTAATAAAATGCCCTGGAAGGCCATCATCCCGGCAACGACGTCAGCCTGGGAGTTACCCACCTTGTAAGGCGGGCCGTTCGGGTCACCCGTCAGGCTAGCTACCCCACCTTCGCCCTGGATGATCAGATCATAGCCGGGCAGGTCGGCTTTCGGCCCCGTATGGCCAAAGCCCGAAACCGAACAGAAAATGAGCCGCGGATTGAGCTGCTGCACTGTGTCATAGCCAAAGCCAAAGGACTCCATAGTGCCAGGCCGAAAATTCTCGACGAGCACATCGGCCGTTTCAATGAGCCGTTGCAGGGTTTTGAGGGCCTCAGGGTGCTTGAGGTTTAACGTGAGGCTGCGCTTGCTCCGATTAATGCTCATGAAGTAGGCGCTCTCACCGTTGACAAAAGGCGGCCCATAGCCGCGCGTATCGTCCCCAGCCTCAGGCCGCTCGATCTTCACGACATCCGCCCCCATATCCCCTAACATCATCGTGCAATAGGGGCCGGCCAGGACCCGCGTCATATCCAGTACTTTGATACCGTCTAACGGCTTGGGCATGCCTGCGTCTCCTTACTTGAGCAGCTCTTCACACTTTTTCTGAAAGGCTGGAATGACTTTTTTATAGTCCCCGACCACGCCGAGATTGGCGCGTTGATAAATCGGTGCATCGGGGTCACGATTCACCGCCACGATGGTCTTCGCATAGCCGCATCCGGCCATGTGCTGCGCGGCGCCGGAGATGGCACAGGCGACGTACAGCTTCGGACTGACGATTTTGCCCGTCAGCCCTACCTGCATCGGGCTCGGCACCCAGCCCTCATCGACAGCAGCGCGCGAAGCCCCAACGGCCGCTCCGAGTACTTTGGCGCACGGTTCCAATACGGCGTGAAAATCTTCCGGACCTTTGAGACCACGTCCGCCAGAAATGACGATCTCGGCGTCCTCGAGGCGCACCCCAGCGGCCTCAGCCTTGACCCTCTCCACCAGTGTCACTGCGGCTGGAACAGCCTCCAGATTCACTGTCATCGGTATAATATTCCCCTGGCGGGACGTGTCACGCTCGGCTGGCTCCATGGTTTTGCCACGCACAGTCGCCATTTGCGGCCGGGTGTGTTCAATGACCACTGTGGCCATGGCGTTACCGCCTGACACGGGCCGCGTAGCTTCCATCAGCTTCGTTTGTGGATTGATAGTGAGCTCGACACAATCAGACGCCAAACCCGTACGCAGGCGAAAGGCCAGGCGTGGCCCCAATTCTCTGCCGGTATCGCCCATGCCAATCAGTAAAATGTTCGGCGTCGCCTGCTCGGCAATCTGTGCCATCACCGCGCTGTATGGGAGCGTCTCGTAATGTCCTAAGGCTGGTGCGTCAGCCACATACACGCTGTCTGCCCCATGATACACGGCTTCCTGCGCAGCCTCTTGGACCCCGCTGCCGAGTACTGCCGCCATGAGGGGTTCCCCCAGGGCATCCGCCAGCCGCCGACCGGCCCCGAGCATTTCCCTGGCAATCGCTGCCAATCCTCCCTGGGTCACTTCTGCAAAAACCAACACCCCCTGAGCCATTGCTAACCATTCCTTCTGTGCACAGTTCTAGATGATTTTCAGTTCCCGTAAACGTAAAGCTAATTTTTCCCCCATCTCCTCGGGGGTCTCCCCTTCAATAAATTCACATGTACCCTCAAAGCGCGGAATGTAGAGTTTAGTGACTCTGGTGTGTGCTCCAGCATGGCCAACATGCGCCGGATCGACACCAAGCTCCGTCGCATTCCACACCGGGATCCTCTTTTTGCCAGCGGCCATGATGCCTTTGAGGGTGGGATAGCGCGGTTTGTTGGCTTCATTACTAATGGTCACCAGACAGGGCGGGCGTACGTCGAGCACCTCATAGCCATCCTCCAGAAGGCGTTGCACGCGGATCACGTCCCCCTGCACTTCTACCTTCTGCACCGCGGTCACGCTAGGCAGACCGAGGAACTCAGCGATCCCTGACGGCACCTGCGCCTGGTCCCAATCCGACGCCTGACGCCCGCACAGGATGAGCTGGTACGTGCCAATTTTTTTAATCGCCTCAGCCAGCACGTAGGCTGTTGAGGTGGCATCGGCGTTAGCGAAAGCCGCATCATGCAACAAAATGCCCTCGTCCACCCCCATCGCCAGCGCCTGCTTCAAGGCGCGCGTGGCACCCTCCTCACCCATGGAGATTGCCACGACCTTACCGCCGATGGACTGGCGCATCTGCAGCGCCGCTTCGATGGCATTTTCGTCAAACCCGTTAATGACCGGATCGACATTGGCCGGGTTGAGAATCTTCATGGCCGTCTCATCGATCCGAAAACTCTCCTTGGGAGCCTCTGGATCTGGTACCTGTTTGAGGGTGACAATGATATCCACACATCTCTCCTTCGCTCTGCACTATCGTATGGTGTTGTGTGACGAGACCGTAGGCAAAAGCCTGGCCTATGTCAAGAAAAAACCTGGTGGACCTTTACCCTCGACCTCAATCCCAATCCGTTGGCTCCGCCATATAGTCACAGGTATCGCACAACGGCATGGCGCGATTTTTTTGCTGCAGATTGTGGCGATACCGCTGATACTTGTCATTCATCCAGATCTCTGCCAGCGTGGCCTGGGCGGTGTCACCCATAATGACTTCGAAACGCCAGTCATTACAGCAGAGGACCGCTTCGCCGCGGTAATTCACATACATCTGCTGCGAGGGGCGCGGACAGCCTAAAGGCAGCGGTGTGGTCACCTGCCGCGCACCTGGGATATTGCCGGAGCGATTCTGCATATCGGGTGTGGCAATCTTGGCCAGGAAGCGTGGTTCCCAGGAGGACATGTCACGACAATTGAGGAGTTTGGTGCTACGCGGCATGTTGTCCCCCTGGAAGAAGGGATTACTATAGCCGGTGCGGCAGATAATATCCCCGCGCCGTGCCGTAAAACGTGTTGCCAGAGCCACGTGCTTGGCATGCTGGGCAGGGCTATCATAGGCATTGACATCGAGGCTGTTCAATCCAGCGTCAAAGAGGCGCTCAAGCAGTGCCTCGGACAGCGCATCGCCGTTGGTATTAATGGCAATCCAGCTCTCAGGACAGTGCTCGCGGGTATAGGCAATAAACTCGGGCAGACGTTTGTCGAGGAGCGATTCGTTCATCAAGTATGGCGAAATACGTCCAGTATAATTGAGGGCCTGCAACTGCCTGATGATTCTATAGTAGACCTCAACCGGCATGAAGACTTTGGCCACCGGAAACTTGCCAGATGGGCAGAAAATGCAGCGACGATTGCACCAGGAGACAGTCTGGATCTGGATACGCGTGAAGAGGGGGACGGACTCCGGGGCGTTTATCTGCTCTACTGATGGTTTGGACCACGTGAGGGTCGGCATGGAATGGTGTCTCCTTTTACAAGCTCAGGTATCAGCTGTCTCATGTATCCTACCATATGCCACGTGTTGTCCCAAGTGAGCGGCTCAGTGCCGGGAGGAAGCTTGTGCGTCTCTATGTCATCGGCGATTCTTCTGATGTGCGTCGCTGCGCCGCCGCCCTGGTCGAGCACGGGCATCAGGTATACTGGCTCACCTCGCTCGAGACATTGCGGACGTTACACCATGAGGCCGTGCAGCTCACTGCGGCAACAGACATTCTCCCCGCAATGTGTCAGTACGTCGTGCCGTTGCAGACGTATCACTATGAGGGGATACGACTGGTGTGTATCAACCAGGAGTTCTGGCGACATCCCGACCTGCATACACGTCTCTTCACCTACTTAGGCCTCTTCCAACGCGCACTGCCATGTGCAGTCTTGCATACCTGGGGCCCCTGGCCCATCGCCTATCTGACTGTCTATACCGCACGCTTTCTGGCCGTACCTGCAGTGCTATCGTATAGCTCGCAGCTCGTCTCTGCCAAGCTAGAGCAGCCCTTTCTCTGGGACTGGGTGGCACGGCAGGTTGCTGCTGTCGTCGTGCCAAGTACGGCAGAGCGGGAGCACCTGCTGACCCTCGCCCCCTTGACCCCGGCGCAGGTACACGTGATTGACCCAGCGCAGCCGCATCTCGGGCACACGCTGACGGCGCTGTATACGTGCCTGGGTGGAGCAACGCCCTAGACAGGGAGAGGTCCGATGCACATTTGCCTGCTCACCCCGAGTTTCCCCCCCATGGTTGATGGTGGAGTGGCCATTTCGACTGGACGTCTGGTACAGTGTCTGCTGCGGCGTGGCCATCAGATCACCGTGGTGACCGCAGCACCTCTAGCGCATCCAGGGGGCAGTCCAGGCATGTGGCCAGGGGTAGTCCAGCCCGGGATGGCTCTGCACTACGGCCTTGTGGAGGATCCCTTACGTGCGGCACCAGCAGTGGAGGCCTTGCGTGTCTGGGCCCAAGCCCAGCATCAGCGGGAGCCGTTTGCGGTCATCCTGGCGTATTTTATCTATCCGGCTGGCTATCTGGCCACGCTACTCGGAGACGTCCTGGGTGTTCCGGTCGTGTGTAGCTGTCGTGGGAATGACATAAGTAAGGATATGTTCATCACTCCCGAAATCATTGCGGCAGTCCTCACACGCAGCACACGCTTGATTTTCGTCAGCGCCTCCCTCCTCCACATGGCCGACACGCTGGTGCCGTGCCGTGCGAAAGCCACAGTCGTGGCGAACGCTGTAGACAGCACGCTCTTCACCCCAGACACCTCAGCTATACCGGCAACGCATAGAGCGGTCGTGGTAGGAACCAGTGGTCTGATGCGTTGGAAGAAGGGCATTGATCTCTTCCTGCCTCTGATACGCACGCTGTGTGCTGTACACGAGGTGCAGATCCTCGTCGCCGGCTATGGCCTGGATGCGGCCATCGATCAGCACATGACCGCCTTCCTGGAGCGCTACAACCTGCGTCAACAGCTCGAGATCACCGGACCACTTCCACATCAACAGATGGTGCATGCTCTGCGGCGTATGGATCTCTACGTCAATACCTCTTATCAGGAAGGCATGCCCAATGGCGTGTTAGAGGCCATGGCCTGTGCCCTCCCAGTCGTAGCAACTGATGCCGATGGTACCCCCGACCTGGTGCAAGACGGTGTGACTGGCTATCTTTGCCCCATGGGCGACCTGGACGCCCTTGTCGCGCGCTGTCGCACGCTTATCACACAGCCAACCCTGCGCCAGCGTATGGGCCAAGCTGGGCGGCGACGTATACAGCAACATTTTCAACCAGATCACGAAGCCATAGCTGTGGAGACCGTGGTGCAGCTGGCCTATGCAGAGAGCAGCGAGGCACTATGACGGTGGCTTCGGGGCTGTCAACAGGCTATGTCTGTGTCCTGGACTGGGTGGATGGCGGGTACGACAAGCTTTTGCTAGACGCTGGTCTATCGCCACCTGGCGGCCTGCATTCTCTCGAGACTTCTAGCACGTCGAGCAGGATACAGGCTGTCGCCAGGCAGCTGTTCACTCGCGAATGAAATGACGGCACACTATGCCTCATAGCGCTGGTCAGTTGCAATGGCTTGTTCCCATGTTGTAGAGGAAGGTAGCACGTCCGGCACGCAGGAGATACATAACCGTAGCAACGACGAGATCGTCGTCTTCTGGTCCTGTGTAGTTCTGTACGGTCTCGATCATTTTATACAAATTTGTCGTAATAGTATTCGATCGCTGTGGTGTATTTAATGGAGGTTTTAGTATGGTTTCCATCGTTCTTATCCTTTAGTTGTTTGCGGTTACTTTGTGCTGCGGTTATTATGGAGGCATAATGTAAACTCTTCAGCAGTACGTCTCTGTAAGACGCATCACACTTTCTTTGTGAACTGCCTCACAGGAAGTAACATTAAGCATACAACAGCACGTCTACAGGGAGAATCTCCAATACGTTTAACGAGCTGGGAGATAGGTGCGGTACCAGTCGAGTGTGGCACCCATCACTGCGCTGAAGGCTGGCTCGACGTACACTTCATAGTGACCATATCCCTGCAAGAGCACCAGCTTTTTGGGTTCCCCAGCCCGAGCGTACAGATGTTTGGACTCCTCAGGCGGCACGAGACGGTCGTTGTCCGTGGTGATAAACAGGATCGGACGTGGCGCTATTTTGTCCACGACCCATTCTGGATTGAAGCCGAGCGTATCATCCACGTATTCCAGGGGGATCGTATTGACTGCCGCCGGGTTGTGGCGCCGGGCAGCCGCGGCGAGATCGGCTGATTGCCGGTCAGGCAGCAGGATCTCGTTGCGTTCAACAAAGGCCGACTCCCCCGTGAGGGCACGCTGATCGCGGTCTGCACGGGCGCGGTCGAGGAGGTCATACCACTCGTCAGGACGCCGCACGCTGCGCATCCAGCGTGCCCCATGACCAATGCCAACGACACTCACAATGCATTTGACGCGCGGGTCGATCGCACCAACCCAGACCACCGTGGCCCCTCCATAGCTGGTGCCGTAAATTCCCAGACGATTGGCGTCAACTTCTGGCAGCGTGCCGAGGAACGTGATGGCGGCCTGCACGTCCGCCACACGACTGTAAGGAGCGAGGCGACTACACGCGCCAGCGCTTTCTCCCCAGCCTTTATAATCAAACGTCATCACTATATAGCCCGCTTCGTTTAACACCCGCGCATTGTCAGGGAGATACAAGTCTTTCACACCCGTATAGCCATGGCACAGCACGATGCCCGCCCGTGTCTCGCCGGGCTGCAAATCGTCAGGATAGTACACATCCCCCGCGAGCTTGTACCCCTCACTATAAAACGTTACCGGTCGTTGCATGGATGCCCTCCCCCCTCTGATTTTCTTGCAGGATGCCCAGCGCTGTCGCCAGGCCTGCCATACTCCTATCACATATGAACGTGGAACACCATCGTCGTTTGCAGCGTCATATGGCATAATGCTTGAGGATACGCACGATAAGACAAGAGGTGTCGCTATGGACAATTGGCATACTGAGTTGGCTCTGACGTTCCACGAAGAAACCACACATTCCTACGAGAGTGTCTATCGTAACCGGCACTTCTTAGATTGGGCAAACCAGCCGCAACCGTTTAAACGCTACCTTGGTCTGGAGGCCATACCTCTCCCAACCGATCTGCCAGTGACCCAGATGCCGGCCCTTCTGGCGCTGTCGCCGCCTGGTGAGACGGCCGTGACCGCGTCAGTACCGACACTCCACGATCTGGCCTATGTGCTCTTTTATGCGGCTGGCGTGACCAAGCGTCGCTTCTATCCCGGACATGGCGAAATGTTGTTTCGCGCCGCGGCCTGCACTGGAGCTCTCTACCATATTGACCTCTACCTGAGCGTGTGTGATGTGCCGGGCTTACAGACCGGGCTGTATCACTTTGATCCTCGCGATTTTGCTCTGCGCCAGCTGCGTCAGGGGGACTATCGTCGCGTACTGGTTGAGGCGAGCGGCGATGACCCAGAGCTCCAAGAGACACCCGTGATCATCATTGGCAGTGACACCTTCTGGCGTAATTCCTGGAAGTACCGGGCGCGTGCCTATCGCCACAGCTTTTGGGACGCTGGAACGATCCTCGCCAATCTTCTGGCTGCAGCCCATGCACGCACGCTGCCGGCCCACCTCACCCTCGGTTTTGCTGACGCACCGGTCAACGCCTTGCTGGATGTGGACACCGACCGCGAAGTCGCCCTCTTCCTGGTGGGGCTAGGCACGGGGGCTGCTCTTTCCTCTGCGGCACCGCCCATGGAACCCGTGTATCTCGAAGTGGCACCGCTCTCCTCCGAGGAACTCGACTATCCCGCTATCCGCATTATGCATGCCGCGTCATCTCTGGAGAGCCCTGACGATGCTGCAGAATGGCGTGGCGCCGCTCCGGAGGCGCCCTTACCCCCTGCAACCGGAGAGATCTTTTCCCTCTGTCCGGATACCGCGGCCAGCCTGCCGTCGGCAGCCTTGGAAGACGTCATCCGTCGTCGTGGATCGACCAGACGGTTCTCCCACCAGCCGCTCTCGCTGACACAGCTCTCCAACGTGTTAGTGTCGGCGACGCAGCCGATTCCCGCCGATTGCCTAGCTACACCGGGGAGAGGCCTGAACGATCTCTACCTGATTGTCAATGCTGTCGATGGCCTGCCGCCCGGAGCTTATGTCTTCCACCCCCAGCTCCAGGCCCTGGAGTTACTATGTGCCGGCGATTTTCGTCGGCAAGCTGGCGAGCTGGCTCTGGGGCAAGAGCTGGCTGCCGATGCCAGCGTGGCAGTCTTCTGTCTCTGCGACTTGCTAGCGTTACTCGTGCGCTTCGGCAATCGGGGCTATCGGGTAGCGCAACTAGAAGGGGGGATACTGGGTGGTCGTATGTATCTCGCAGCCTACGCGCAGGGCTTTGGGGCCACTGGACTGACGTTCTTTGACGATGATGTGACGGCTTTTTTCTCTCCGCATGCAGCCGACAAAAGCGTGATGTTTCTCATCGCATTGGGCTATGCGGCACGGCGCTAACGTGCCCCCGTCGCTCACACAGGCTTCAAGGAGGTCTCATGTTCTACATCCGACGACTGCGCGTCCTGTTGCCTGTCCTATTGCTGGCGTTGCCTCTCTACGCTCAACAACGTGACTTGACGGACGCTAACCGTGCGGCGATCCGCACCGTGATTGAGCACCAGCTGAACGCCTTGCGTCAGGACGATGCGGCCAGCGCTTTTGCCTTGGCCAGCCCTGAGATTCAGGCCAAGTTCGAGACACCGGAACGTTTTCTGACCATGGTCAGGACCGCCTACCAACCTGTCTACCGTCCACGTCAGGTCGTGTTTAGGGACCTCACGACTCTAGGAGGACAGCCCACACAGGCGGTGCTGCTCGTCGGGCCAGACGGGGTTCCCGTCCTTGCCCTCTACCCCATGCAGCAGCAGCCTGACGGGTCTTGGAAGACGGCTGGATGCTATCTCGTCCCGTTCAAAGATGAGAAGCTGTAAGAGTCTTACAGGCTCAACCCGCCATCCAGGAACAGCGTCTGCCCGGTCATGTAATCCGAAGCCGATGAGGCGAGATACAAGGCCAGAAGCCCCACTGCTTGGGGTTTTCCAGGCCGCCCCAGGGGGACCATCTGCGCGGCGCGCTCTGCGGAACGACGGGCGCCGGCCTCACAAGCAGTGACAGGATCAGGGAAAATTCCGGGTGCAATGGCATTCACCTGGACGTTATAGGAGGCCCACTCCAGCGCCTGGGCACGCGTGAAACCAACCAGGGCAGTTTTCGCGAGAGTATAAGCAGCTACTCCAAAATTTGAGGCGAAAAGGCAGGGAGCTTCGCACCACAGCAATGGCTGCATAGCGGTCACCCTTGGTGGCTATTCCGCCTCAAACTTCGAGGGCTCTGCTTATAGACGACCATCTCTCCCCCGCCCAGTAGCTCCTCACTTAACCGTGGTCACGAACACCAGCGCTTGATCAGACGTTGAAATGCCCGCGAAGGACGCCCGCGCTGCTTCGGGGGTACCCAGCGGGGCAGCGGCACATGAAACGACAACAGTTCGTGCATCGTCCAGCCATGGTCGGTGATCCCCGCCGCCATGGCGGGCGTCGTCTGTTGCGTATGAGACAAACTCGTATGCGGCGTGCAAAAGTTATAAACCGTGCCCACCAGGAACATCCCCTCGTGCAATGTCAGGGTGTGGCGTGCCAGCGCCCGGCACCGGCGCGCCAGCGGCGCGAGGCATGCCCGGAACGTCGCGTTCAGTCGCTGAATGGAGGCGGTATTGATCACTCCGTCTCCTTGCGACCGGCGTCGGAGCGTCTCCACGCGTGCCGGCGTGCCATCGATAATGCGGCGGTCGGTCGCGACCACCCGCCGCCGCTCGTAGCGCTTGACGACCTGGGCAAGGCAGCCATGGCGCCAGGGACGCCGCCGGGGCCGTCCGCCCTGCCCCGTGTGTACGGGATCACGAAAGGTCTCCCGCATGGCCCGGATAGAGGACACCAAGCCATCGGTACAGACCAACAAGGGACGACATGCCGCACAGCGCCGCACCCGCTCAATCAGCCGCCGGATCAGGGGCAGGTCACGCCGTTCGCTGACCTCACCACCCAGCCACAAGCGCGTCGTGACCATCATGGCCAGCGCCATCCACACGATGCCGCCCTGGTGCTTGACGCGCAGCTCATCGGCTTGCACCTGTCCCAGGTCCCATGGTTGTTCGACCAGATACTCGTGCACGGCCTGGCCCTGTCGCCCAGAGCGTGCCCACCAGTCCGCACTCGTCCGCTCGTCAAACCCAAACGCCGCCACAATCGCTTGCAGGGGACACCCATGGGCGAGCAAGGTCACGATGATCACCACGATCTCTGCCGCGGTGCGCAGCCGATAGAAGACGGTGCCTTGGCGGGCGCTGAAGGTTTTGGGACACGCGTGGCAGAGGAAGCGGTGTTCCTTCTGCGAATGGATACCGCTATTGCACTGGCCCGTTTGGCCTCTGGCAGGACAGTTCCTGTTGGGGCAGAATGTGGTTGTGGGGTCCATGATGGTCCTCCTGGCGTTGTGTGGAAGCATGCCAAGAGGAGTATATTTGGGCCCCCAATTTCGTTACAAGTGAGCAGCACCACGGTTAAGTGCAGAGCTACCGCTTATGGCAACTCCCTACGTGCGTAGCCAAAGCACTTCAGCACTGGAGGAGAGGGGCGTCCGAGGATTCCGAGCGACCGGCGTCACTACCTACACGTGAACCACGCTATACTGGCCACACTAGCATTTTACGATCGTCCTGCCACTGCACGACAGGCATGCGGTGCCCTAACTGGCGCCCTGTGCGTGAGTCAATGCGATAGCGCCCGTAAAATGTGGTGAAATCTAGGGTACTGGCAATCTGTCGGAGGGCGTGCTGATCTAATGTCCCGGCGATCTCTAGACAGCGCTGCGCCACCAGACCTCCAGCGTAAGCCTGCGCCATGGGGTAATCCACACCCTCCGGGTGCCGCGCTATGAGACGCGTGAGAACCTCTACAGAGGATGGCCCATACTTAGGCTCAGTCACCATCGCCGGCTCCCACTGACTCGGCCCCACGAAACGGGCCGCAGCACTGCCGAGGGTATCACGAAACAGCGTCAGTGGCGTGACGATGAGCCCTACAACCTCAGCAGGAATGTTGTGCTGTAAGTACTG
>JBMDXC010000378.1:0-48153 GCA_048594805.1 Candidatus Entotheonellaceae bacterium
TAACAGTCATAGTGATAAACCTCGCCAGAATCCAGCATGAATGGTTGATTAGAGGTGACGAGAGTGTGACAAATCTGACATTTCAGGGGCGGAGTGCCATACATCGCTCAGGCTCCTTCTTCAGGTGAACTCGCCATACAACTGGATAGGTGCAGATAAGAGATATAAGAGCAAGAACTATGCCAGGAAGGCTTATACAGAGGCATGGTCTTGAGTCAAATACAAGAAAACAGAGCTTTCTTACGGCATTTCAAGGGAATAAAGCATCTGGACACAGGCATGTCTGGGACATCCAAAGCTCACCATGAGGGCCATGGAGGAACAAGTGGGTCAGTCATGACCCGGTAATGGTTAATAGTGACTACAGTAAGAGTGTCCTGTTTCACAATTGGATATGAGCCAATATACCAGACCGCATGGTTCATGCCATGACGAGCAAGGTCCGCCGCGCTGTATGCTCCGTGCTGTGCAACACGACCCCTGGCTTGACGTCAGCGGTATCCTGTCTTATCCTGTCGCTGACCATTGTAGACACCTGTTGCATGTTCAGTCGAAACCTGAGTTGGTACATATCATTGCCTGGGGAATGGCTCCTGATTGACCGGCGGCGTGCGCTGGCAGCTGGGGCTCCAGCCACCAGGTGAGGAGGGTGACCATGGCTTTAGAGCTCAATCATGTGCATCTCAAGACCCATGATCCAGAAAAAACGGCACAATTTTACGTCGATACGCTGGGTGCCAAGATCGTTGGTAAGGCTGGCAATAATGGCTATCGCCTGGACCTGCATGGGCTCGCGCTGAATGTGACGACCTTCCTGGAGAGCCAGACTCGTGAACAGAAGTACGGCATGGAGCACATCGCCATCGACACCGATGAGCTGGACACTCTCATTGAGAAGCTCAAAACCAGGGGCATCAACATTCTGGAGCAAACTACCATCTCCGGTGGGCGGCGAGTGTGTTTCTTCGAGGGACCGGACGGTGTGCAGCTCGAATTTATCGAGATGAAGTCCTAGAGTTGCACAACTTATGGCAGCGACATCAGCGGGGGACGTGGAGCGAGCTGTACTGCTGCTTCCTGGGGTGGGCTGCCTGCTGCTGGCGCGAGCAGCACCGACATCGGAGACGCCAGCACGGGCCATTGGCCTTTGACGACATTGACTGGTTCATCCCCTGCGAAACCCAGAAAGCTGTAGGTGCTGTAGTGTGGCAGCTTGTGTCCTAGCCCCGGCATAGCGGCGGTATTCTGGGCAGTGACCCAGGCCAACGCCTGTTGGGGGTTCCCGGGATGACGCACCGTCAGCACCACCGCATGCTGCTCAGGCGTCAAGAGAGTCCCCTGCAGGCGCACGCCTGCCTGGGTGAGCCCAACACCGTAGGGAGTCAAAGCCGTTATCACCTCAGGCAGGAAACGGTTTTCCCAGCCAAACAGCCAAACGGCACGGTCCGTGGGCAGTGCCTCGATCTCCTGGTCCCCGCGTATCTCCAGCACCTGCGATGGCACCTGGGGCCACGCCTGGGCCAGCTGCTGATATCCCTGTCTTGTCTCGGCGGCGGCGGTAGCTGGTAGCAGGAGCAAGACTTTGTCGGCCCCAAAAAGCTGCGTCAAGGCTGGGGGGATATCCTCACGGTGCAGGCGGCGGAAGAGGTCAAACTCTGGATCGATATCCACACGCCAGGGCTGCGCTGGCAGGTGCAACGAGAACTCCAGGTGTTTCTCTGCCATCATCACGGTCGTCTGCCAGGCTTGCTTCTGGCCCCGTAAGGAGACGGCCAGGGGGACCTGCAAGCGATAGGCTGGCCCCGGTTGGACCTGGTCGAGAACTGCGTTCAGACCATAGCTCTGCCCATCAGGCTGGACGGTGGCTGCGCTGATACGCAGTTCAGGCGCTCCAGGCCGTGTGACCCACTGCTGGAAGACATCGGACAGGTCTTCTCCAGTCACGCTCGCAAAGGCACGGCGCAGGGCGTCAAAGCCGACACGCTGGAACAGGTTGTCGCGGTAAAACGCCTGTAGAGCACTGATAAAAGCCCTGTCGCCCATCTGTTGGCGTAACATGTGAAAAAACATCAGGGTTTTGCCATAGCCAATAGCGGCAGTGGCAGCGCTGTGGCGCGCCCGAAAGGCCGTGAGCGGTATCTCGCTGTGCACTGCTACATAGTCGGTATATCGTTGCAGCGTGGCACGTCGGTAGGCAACGGCGCTACTCCGTTGTTCCTGCAGCAGGTGATCGGCGAGGTAGGCTGTCAAGCCTTCGCACCAGTTCCCTTGCTGCACGTCGACGAATACACCGTTACCCAACCAGTTGTGCAGGATCTCGTGCGGATAGGACGATGACACGATGAAGGGCAAACGGATGACCTTTGACCCCAGCAAGGTAAACGACGGCATGCCATAGCCACTCTCCCAGCTATTCTCGACCAGCGCGAATTTGGCATAGGGGTAGGGGCCAAGTAGAGCATGGTAGAGCCTGAGATATTGCGCCGTGGCGTTCAAGTATTTCTGCGCCAGCGGTGCGTCCGGTGTGCGCAGCAAAACCATGGCCTGCACAGAGCCAGCTGGCTGGCTATACTCAGTCAAAGGGCCCCCGACAAGATAGACCTCCTCCTGCACTGCCTGGGACTCCCAGCGCACGTGTGTCGCATCGTTGACCCGTTCATGCCGCGTACGTTTCCCCTGGCTGATGACCTCCCAGGTCAACGGCAGCTGGACATCGAGACTGAACGTCACCATCTCATCATCAAAGCGCGGATACCAATATGTCGCACCGCTCAGGTAGACACCCTCAGCGGCAAGCATGCCCGAGGTCTCTGGCATGCTCCAGACATCCTGCGGAGCCTGCTGTAAGGAGGCATGCCGGATGGCACCATGATACTGCAGCGCAAATGTCCGCGTTCCAGGAGGAAGTATGACCGCATAGCGCTCTAATGGCAGGCGTGTCCCACCCGCACTTGCGTGGCTGTCCCCAGGCACAGGCAGTGTTTCCATTGGCTGGCCGACAAGCTGGACACCAGAGGTGAGTGGTCGGGGAGAGAGACCGGCATGCAGAGCAAAAGACCGCAGTTCTACGCCAGACGGGGGCAGAGTTTCCGGAAGCGTAATGCTGTCTGTCACCTCTATGGTCTGGTGACCGGGCTGCAACACCACGTGCAGTTCATGGCGGATGATCTGGTGGGCTGATACGCACACTGGGAGCAACCACCCGCTCAGGAATGACAGACCAAGGAACCATATACATCCGTGCATGCACCAGGCCTTATGTGCCACGCTTGTGATCCTCAGGGCAGTAAAAAACGCTTCACGATGAGCACGGGGACAGGAGCAGTGGCAGAGACGGCATTCGAGGTGCTCCCCAGCATGAGGCGTTTAAAACCTGTCAGGCCACGTGATCCAAGGACGATGACATCGCACTGGTGCTCTGTTGCCGTAGCGAGGATGGTTGTGGCCACATCCCCTTGCGCCCACTTGGCCTCATAGGGCACACCAGCCGCTGCTGCCCGCGCTTCGGCCAGGGCCAGAACATTTTTACCATCAGAGGTGAGACTGAAGAGGCTATCCATACGGCGTGGCCGGCGCTGATCCACATAAAGCAGACACACCTCAAGATGCTGCACACGGGCGAGTTCGATAGCGTGATCGACCGCAGCATCCGACCAGGGAGAACCACCGGTGGCCACGAGGACACGACGCCAGCGCAAGGGCACCAGGGGCGGTTGCTTGATCACCAGGATCGGACATTGGGCTTTGGCTGCCACCGCATTTGAAATGCTACCGAGCATGAGCCGCTTGAAGCCTGACAGGCCGCGCGAGCCCAACACGATCAGGTCGCAATGTTCCTCGGCCGCTGTCTGTAAAATGGTCTCTGCCACATTGCCCCACTTCAACAGGGCCACGTGTGGCACTCCGGCATGGATGGCGCGGGCCGCCGTGTGAGCCAGCATCTCCTGACCCTGCTGCTCCACGCTTTCCATCAACAACTCCGACGAGGCCATCACGTCTGGCATGGCATACACGCCGGAGACGTTCAGCACTGCCAGAATACATAGATCTGCACCTATATGGGCTGCCAGAGCAATAGCGTACGCCGCCGCGGCGTCCGACCATGGACTGCCGCCTGTGGCAATGAGGATGCGCGTGTACATCGCGAGTCGCCTCCGCGCTGTGATGAACGAACGAGGCTAGCAGGGCTAGGGTGTGGAACTCAGAGAAACTATAGAGCCCCTCCGCATGATCCGTCAAGCAATCAAACGGTCACCCAAAGTTTTTGAGATCAGACACTTAAGGGAGTGATGGGGGACGAGATCGGGCGCTCTATCCCCCGGAGGTAGTGACTCAGACCGTCGGGCGTGCCCCGAAGATTGGTCCGGTTGTTCTGGTACGCTTAAACTCATAAAACCCTTCAGTACGCCCAGCTGTCACCATGGCATCCCATAGCTCTACCGCCGCCTTCCTCGTAGGGGCAGGACTGCACACCGGGCCAAAAAACCCTGGGCCCTCACCAGCATCGAGCACAATGAGCGGCACTCCAACGTCCTTCCCGGCTTTCGCCACCGCCTGCGCCATGTCGTCTTCAATTACCTTATCCCACATCTCGTCATCGGCAGCAGCGGCGAGCGCCGTCGGCAGGCCACAGGTGCGGAGGATCGACTCCAGCTCTGTCACCGTACCGATATCAGCCTGATCGTGATGCTTGCGCGTGCCCATCACCGTATAGAGCGTGCGCACGGCCTCACGCCCGTGCTGTTCACGCACAGCGGCAGCCACACGCAAGGCACGCAGCCCCATGAGGTGTGAGACTCGAAAGCGCTCTGGGAGGTCCCGCCCCTCGTTGATCTTCCGTAAACTAAAAAACCGCCAGTCGACGTCAATAGCCTTTTGTCGGCCGACATCTTCCATCCAACGTGACGTGATCCAGCACCATGGACAGACCGGATCCCAATAAAACTGTACTGCATCTTGTGGGCTAGCCATAGATGTTACCCCCAGTGATCAGTGAGTCATTATCGACAGCTCTGGTGACGCCATGAGAAGCCTCACCCCTCGCCTGCAAACCGAACTGGGCATTGCGGTCTGGCAAGAGCACGGCTGCTTGCATGTGAGCCCCATCTGTCTGCGTTGTACCAGTTCGGCATGTCGGCTGTCAAGCACGTATCTCCGTGCTATTATTATAGTGCAGGTATTAGTGGCCAATCGGGCTAATGGATGGTTACACTTTCAGTGTGAAGATTGTCCGAACGCATGATCAAGAAAAGGAAAAGAATGTGATTAAACGAGTGTTTTACGAAGAGACTCTCTTATAAGAAGAGTCCAGATGAGAGATCAGGACTGCCAGGCGTACCACTGTCTGTAATGTTTCGATTTCGCTATTGTTGCTGATGCTGTGTGATTCCTGACGATCTCTTCCAGGTAGCGTAGTCCGCTGGAGTCCTGGCCAGCCCCTATTGGGTGGTCACTATATTTTTACTCCAAGCACTTGAGGTTGCTATGGCTTCCATCCTTGAGAAGATTGCGGCGCACTTACAGACCAATCGTATGGCAGCGTGGGAGGGGACGTTTCATGACTATCTGTCCCTCGTGCTCCAGCAACCCACCCTGGCACAGCGGGCGCACGCCCGCCTCTACAGCATGATTCACACCGCTGGCGTGCGTGTTGATGAGGCTGGTAAGGAGCACTATGCCTTTTTCGAGCGCGATCTGTTCGGTATCGACGAGCCCCTGGCCAAAGTCGTGGAATATTTTAAAGCTGCGGCGCTCGGTTCCGATGTGGGACGGCGCATTCTCCTGCTCTATGGTCCGCCGTCTTCTGGGAAAAGCCAGCTGGTCATTCTTCTCAAACGTGGCCTGGAAGAGTTTTCGCACATGGACGCAGGGGCGGTGTACGCCATTGCTGATTGCCCCCAGCACGAGGACCCCTTGAATCTCATTCCACACGCCCTGCGCCGCGAGTTCCAGGAAGAAACAGGCATGCACATTGAGGGAGAGTTATGCCCGCTGTGTGCCTTGACTCTGCGAGAAAAGTACCAGGGGGATATCTACAAGGTGCCTGTACGCCGCATCTTTTTCTCCGAAAAGGAGCGCTGCGGCATCGGCACCTTTGTGCCGTCTGACCCAAAATCCCAGGACATTGCGGAGTTAGTTGGGAGCATCGACCTCTCCACTATTGGTGACTATGGTTCGGAATCCGATCCGCGCGCTTATCGGTTCGACGGTGAGTTAAACGTCGCCAACCGGGGCCTGATGGAATTTATCGAAATGCTCAAGGCCGATGAGCGCTTTCTCTACGTGCTGCTCACGCTGGCGCAAGAAAAAAATATTAAAACAGGCCGCTTCCCGTTGATCTATGCCGACGAGTGCGTCATTGCCCACACCAATGAGACGGAATTTAACGAGTTCCTCGCCGATAAGAAGTCCGAAGCCCTCCACGACCGGATGATTATGGTGCGCATCCCCTATAACCTCAAAGTCTCGCAGGAAGAGCGCATCTACGAAAAACTCCTGCGGCAGACCAATATGCAGAACCTGCACATTGCGCCGCACGCCCTGCGTGTGGGGGCGATCTTCGCCATCCTGTCGCGGCTCGAAGAACCCAAAACTGCTGGCCTGACCTTGCTCAAGAAACTCAAACTGTACGATGGGGAAGACGTCGAAGGCTTTCGCCAAAAAGATCTCAAACTCATTCAGGAGCAGACCGAGCGCGAGGGCATGGACGGCATTTCGCCGCGCTTCATCATCAACCGTATCTCCTCCTCCCTCATCAAGCCTGAGGCGCGCTGTATCAATCCCATCGATATCCTGCGTGCCATTCGCGATGGGGTGGAGAGCCAGGGCCAGTTCAAAAAGGCGGACCGCGAGCGCTATCACCAGCTCATTGCTGAGGCGCGCCGGGAGTACGACGAAATCGCCCGCAACGATGTGCAGAAAGCGTTTTTTGTTTCTTTCGAGCAAGAGGCGGCAACCTTAGTCGACAACTATCTCGACAACGTCGAGGCGTACCTAGACCATACCAAACTCACTGATCCCATTACCGGTGAGGAAGTGCCACCGGACGAAAAGCTCATGCGCTCGCTAGAGCAAAAGGTGCACGTGCCGGAGCACGGTAAAGACAGCTTCCGCAATGAGATCTTCCGCAAGGTGGCGATGGCCCATCGGCACGGCGAGAAGTTCGATTACACCACGCATGAGAAGCTCAAAGAAGCGATTGAGAGGCAGCTCTTCGAGGAGCGGCGTGATACCATCAAGCTCACCATCTCGGCACGGAGTCCGGACACCGAGCAGGTGCGGAAGCTCAACGACGTTGTGGAAACGTTGATCGCCCGTGAAGGCTACTGCTCCGAGTGTGCCAATGAATTATTGAAATATGTCAGCAGCTTGCTGGCGCGGGAGAAGTAGTCATGGCACCGCCGTGGGAACTGCGCCGTCGCGGTCTGAAGGATAGCCTGCGTCACGACCAGCGTGTCAAGGAGGCGATTCGGAAGAACCTGCGCGAACTGATCGCTGAGGAGGCGATCATTACCTCTGATGGGCAGAAACGGGTAAGAATCCCGCTGCGTTACCTGGAACAGTATCGTTTCAAGTACGGGCAGCCCCAGGAAGGCGTGGGGCAGGGCGCAGGGCAACCAGGCGACCTCCTGGGACAGCGTGGCGGGGATGGCAACAATCCAGGCGACGGCCTGGCAGGGGATCAACCAGGCGAGCTGACCTACGAAGTCGAGATGCCGCTGGACGAGCTGACCCGCATGATGCTCGAAGATCTGGCGCTCCCCTGGCTGGAGGAAAAACCGGAGCGGCAGGTCACGACCATCACCCATCGTCATACCGATGTACGGCGCCGTGGCTCACTGGCCAATCTAGACAAGCGCCGCACCTTGCTGGCCAACATCAAGCGCAACGCGTCCCGAGGGGTCGCTGAAGTGGGCCACCTGCATGACGACGATCTGCGCTTCAAAGTCTGGGATGAGCACGAGCAGAAACATGCCAGCGCTGCGGTCTATATGCTCATGGACCGCAGTGGCTCGATGACCACCAGCAAAAAGTATGTGGCTAAAAGTTTTTTCTTCTGGATGGTGCGGTTCTTACGCCTGAAGTATCAACATGTCGAGACGGTGTTCATCGCCCATGACACTGAGGCACAGGTGGTGCCAGAGCAGGACTTTTTCGCCCTCTCTAACAGTGGTGGGACGCGTTGCTCGTCGGCTTATCAAGTAGCCCAGGAGCACTTACAGCAACATCACCCGGCGAGCCGCTGGAATATTTATCTCTTTCACTTTTCCGATGGCGATAATCTCCCTTATGACAACACTGTCTGTAAAACGCTGGTGCAGGATTTGCTGGGGCAGTGCAACATGGTCGGGTATGGCGAAATCCGCTACAAAGATGATGCCAGCTTTTACGGCTGGATGAGCCAGACGCCATACATCATCAGCTCCCTGCAACATACGTTGGAAGAGATCCAGCATCCCCGCTTGCTCAGCGTGACCATCACGCACAAGGACGAGCTGTATCACGTGCTGCAGACCTTTTTGCAGCCGCAGGAGAACGCCCATGTTTGAAGCGCGCGTGGCCGAACTCGAAGCGTTGGCGCAGCAGCACGGGCTCGATTTTTTTCCCACCTCTTTCGAGGTCGTGCCACACGATATCATGACCGAAGTTGCTGCCTATGGCCTACCCACACGGGCGCGGCACTGGTCCTACGGCAAAGTGTATCAGAGCCAGCGGCTCTATGGCACCATGGGGCTATCGAAAATCTACGAGATCGTCCTCAATAGCAACCCCTGCCTGGCCTTTTTGCTCGATACCAACCCCGAAATTGCCAACTTGCTCGTGGCCGCGCATGTCTTTGGCCACGTTGATTTTTTCAAAAACAATGAGCTGTTTGCCCCGACCAACCGCAACATGATTAACGATGCTGTAGCGCATGCCCTGCGTATTGATGGCTACATTGAGCGCTATGGCCTGGAGACTGTCGAGCACCTGATGGACATCGGCTTTGCGCTCGACCGCCATATTGACCCGCATCAGGGGGTTATACGGCAGCCTTATCCCGAGCGCCAGGTCGTGGAAAAGGAGCGCTCCCCCCAGCCCTACGACGATCTTTTTCACACTGCCAGCCCGATTGTGACTTACGAAGTGGTAGGTGAGCGCATCCCACCCCATCCAGAGCACGATCTCCTGTGGTTCTTGAGCACGTATGCCCCACTGGAACCCTGGCAGCAGGACGTCCTGCAGATCATCCGGGAGGAGTCCTATTATTTTTATCCACAGTTTCTCACGAAAATTCTCAATGAGGGCTGGGCCAGCTACTGGCACGCTGAGCTCTTTCATCAGTACAACGAGGTCTCCCCGGAGGAGATGATCGAGTTTGCCCGCCTACACGCTGGCGTGGTGAATCCTGGGGGCAGGCTGAGCCTCAATCCCTATTACCTGGGCTATTCCATTCTGGTGGATATCGAAAAACGCTGGGATGCCCTGTATGCTGCCGGTGAGTCTCCCATCACAGGCCGACAAAAGCTCTTTGAAGTGCGAAGGACTGAAGACGACATTTCGTTTCTCCGCAATTATCTCACGGTCGAGCTCATGGAGAAACTCGACCTGTTTGCCTACGGTCGCCCGTGCACACACCCTCCTGGGCAGCGCTGTGCCCAGTGCGAGCACATCGTGATCACCAGCCGTGCGCATGAAGCCGTCTTGGCAGCGCTCCTGACGCCGCGCTACAACTATGGTGTGCCGCGTATCGTAATTCGTGACGTGCTCAACAACACCCTCTACCTGGAGCACCTGGACCGTGCTACAACTTTCCTTGATCGCCGCTTTGCGGCCCAGACGCTCGCCTACATCGCTGAGCTTTGGAAACACCCGGTCTATTTGCTGACGTGTGATGAAAGTGGCCGCGAGGTCAGCCTGACCGGGCGACCCAACTAAAAATATGTTAGGGGATGCTGCGCACCACCCGGAAGCCGAGGAAGTCATCGCGGTACCCAATCACAGAGTAGCGGTTCGCCACCCGGCAGACATTAGCCTCGTTATTCCAGCCGCAGCCCCGACGCATGCGATACGTACCGGTCGCTGGCCCTTTTGGGTCCGTTACGGGCCCGGCGAGATACTTGCCATCCCAGTCCTGCACCCATTCCCAGACGTTCCCCAGCACGTCGTAGAGTCCCCAGGCATTGGGCCGCTTCTGCCCCACCGGATGCGTGCGGTGCCCTGAATTGCTACGATACCAGGCATATTCACCCAATTGCCTCGGATCATTACCAAAGCCATAGATAGTGGTCGAGCCAGCACGGGCAGCATACTCCCATTCGGCTTCGGTCGGTAGACGATAGAGTTGCACGTCCTCCATGGCGTTGAGCTTGCTGATGAACGTCTGTGCCTCGTTCCATGACACCTGATCCACTGGGCGGTTGGTGTCGCCTGGTGAGGCACTGGGGTTGGTGCCCATCACTGTCTGCCATTGGCCCTGAGTCACCTCGTATTTACCCATGTAAAATGCCTTGCTGATCGTCACCTGGTGTACGGGACGCTCATCCTGATCACCGGTGTCCGAGCCCATTTTGAAGGTCCCAGCCGGAATCAGCACAAACTCCATGCCAAGACTGTTCGTCAAGGTTTTTTCAGGGGTGGACTGGGCTTCGAGCCTGCCTGTGACCAGCGCGAGGCTACTCAGGAGCAGCACCCCGGTCACAAGCCACATGCGACATACCTGGGGCTGGTGCATAGTTCCTCCCAATGAGAAGTGAGTGTATGCGTGATGCTAGAGAGCTTATAGCATCAAGGGGGAGGACGACGCAAGCAAGAGGGCACGGTGAAAAATCGGCCCTACGGCGGCGCATTCTGTGGCATACTGCAGGAGGGGAAGGGTCGACCCCTCACAAACATGTATGGCAGTCACGCGTGGAGGACATCCAATGGCGCTCCTGGTGCATGGTGGACACGTGCTCAACCCCTCATACACGGCTTTTGAACGCGCCGATATCCTTATCGAAGCAGATCGCATCAGGGCTATCGGTCAGACCCTGGCGTTTGCACCAGACACTCACCGTCTCGATGCCACCGGGTGCCTGGTGTTGCCTGGCCTGGTGAACGCCCATACGCATGCGCACAACAACTTGTTCAAAGGCCTGGGAGACAACTGGACGCTCGAAGACCTCCTGAACCATGGTCCCGCCCTGAATGGCAACCGCACCCCAGAAGATCACTACCTGTCCGCCGCTATTGGAGCCGTCGAGATGCTCAAAAATGGCTGTACTGCGGCGTACGATCTGTTTATGACGGCGCCCGCGCCGACCCTTGAAGGTATCGAGGCGGTGGTACGGGCCTATACCGATGTTGGCCTACGTGCGGTGATCGCGCCAGCTATGGCCGACCTGGTGTTTTATCGGACTGTGCCAGGGTTGCTCGATCTCCTGCCACCGGACTTGCGCCGCATCGTGAATGGCCTTGTGGCTGCTCCGACGTCTGGCGTCTTACAGCTTGCTGAAGAGGCAGTCCGGCGCTGGCAAGGGACCGCTTCTGGGCGTATCAGTGTAGCCGTGGCTCCGACCATTCCGGGCCAGTGCAGCGATGCCTTCTTCAGTGGCTGTGTACGTCTGGCGCGTGACTATGGCGTTGGCCTGCATACGCATCTAGCCGAATCCAAAGTCCAGGCAATTGCCAGCCAGCAGCGCTGGGGCAAGACGCTGGTGGGTCATCTTGCTGACCTCGATGCTCTTGACCCCAGCTTTGTTGGCGCCCATGGCGTGTGGCTCACGGATGACGACATCCGCCAGCTAGCAGACGCTGGCGCTGCCGTAGCGCACAACCCGGCGAGTAACCTCAAGCTCGGATGTGGCATTGCCCCAGTGCGCGAGATGATGGTGCAGGGGCTGACCGTTGGCTTAGGGACAGATGGCACCATGAGTTCCGATAATCTCAACCTATTCGAGGCCATGCGCTTTGCGGCGCTCGTGAGCACGGTACGCTTTCCTCATGAGCCAGCGCGCTGGCTCGGCGCGCAGGCGGCGTGGGACCTCGCGACGCGCGGAAGCGCTCGCGTCCTCGGCATGGCTGATGCTCTCGGAGCTGTGGCTCCGGGCTATAAAGCCGATCTCGTGCTCTTACGTGCCGATTCCGTATTTTTGCGGCCCCTCAATCGTCCGCTCAACGCCCTCGTCTACGCTGAAACTGGCGCCGATGTGGACACGGTCGTGGTGGATGGCCGCATTGTGCTCGCCCATGGGACAATGCTCACGGTCGATGAAGCGCACCTGCGCGCCCAAGCTCAAGCCGCCGCTGACCGACTCCGCACGCAGAACCAGGCTGCCTGGACACTCGCCGAGCAGCTTGCACCCTATCTCGCCACGGCGTGCCGTGCCGCGGTAGCCACACCATACCCGGTGCAGCGATATGCCGCGGCTTCATGTTAAACTAAGGAGGTCATAGACCATGGAGATCGCTGAAGCCCGACAATTCCTTGCCACCCACCACTGCGCTGTCCTCGCCACCCGGCGCCGCAACGGCCGTCCGCAAATGTCGCCAGTCACTGTCGGTGTTGATGCCGCCGGACGTGCCATCATTAGCAGCCGTGAAACCGCCTACAAAACACGCCACCTGCGCCGTGACCCACGCGCCTCCCTGTGCGTCTTTACGGACGAGTTCTACGGCCCCTGGGTGCAGATCGACGGCACTGCTGAGGTGGTATCGCTGCCAGAAGCCATGGAACTGCTGGTCGATTACTATCACCGTGTCGCTGGAGAACACCCTGACTGGAACGACTACCGCCGTGCCATGGAGCGTGAGCGGCGCGTGCTCCTACGCATCAGTATCGACAGCGCTGGCCCGGATCGGAAGGGGTAGGAGCGTGCGTGGACCCTAACCAGCAACTCCAGAAGCTGCATTTCCGTGGATCAATCCTGCTCATAACGGACAGCGTGGCGCCTGCTTAACTGACATTGCTTACAGCGCATCGTCAGAACGGCGGAGCACCGGTGCATATCCTCGCTGTAGCCGGAGAGCCAGGCGTGCCGTTGTCCCCTGACCGGCCCACCAGCCCTGGACCGCAATGCCATGGAGAAGGCCGCGGACGCCGCAGGAGCCATCCTGACGATCGTCCGCCCTGATGCGAGCAACGTGGAGCGCCTGGTGAGGCAGAAACCTGGCGCAAGTATTGGTGACCTCCATATCTCATGCCAACAGAGTCAGCCAGGATGATGGTCCTCAGGCCAGCCAGGGAGCTGCGAGGCTCGCGGCTTCCGCATAAACGATACGGACGGGCACGCCTTGCTCGAGGGCAAGACGTTTACAGGCTTCATACTCTGGCGCAGCCTGCACAATGCGACCATCTAAGACACCACACTTCACAGGAATGATGCCATAACGGGTGTCAACCTGGCGATGGAAGCGTTCGAGTTTGTGGCGCCAGACCTCGTGCACACGGACACCAAACGTCGAGGTCTCCTGGAGGATAAGGTGTGATAATGTGGCTACTGCGGGGAGAGGGGCTAGTACCGTTAAGGTATTGGCTGGACGATTTTTCTTCATAAACAAAGGAGTGAGGGTCACATCTAAAGCTCCCTGCGCAAACAAACGTTCGGCAACGCATTCGTAGAACTCAGGGTTCATGTCATCAATATTGGCTTCAATGACGGCAATCCGCTCGGCAGCAGCAGGGCCGGCTGTCTCGCCCAGCAGCACCTGCAGACGGCGTGCAGGTTCCGCTGTGGATGCCGCCGTGAGACCATATCCTGTACCAGCAACCGTCATGTCAGGGAGCGGACCGAAATGTGTGGCCCAAGCTGTGAGTATCGCTGCCCCACCAACTGTCGTCTGTTCGGCATGGCGAGGCACACCCTCACCATAGACTGGCAGATCTCGGCAGAGTTCAGCAGTGAGGGGATGCGGCAGGGGCCGGCGTCCCTGTGCATCATCGATGAAGCCAGTATTTAGTGGCATGGGGGCCGCTACAACTTGCTCAATGGCGAGATCTTCCAGGGCACCGGCGACACCGCTCCCTAGATAGAGTATCTCGGGTAGAAAAACAGACTGTAGAGCGAGTTCTCCCCCCTCTGATATGCCATGGACACGCGCCACTGCAGCAACAAAGCGCCTCAGTATGTGCCGGATACACCGCTTGACATACGCGGAAGCCTCACTCTGCTCCAGCAAGTCTACGAGCGTCGCATAGGTGTAAGGGTGGAGGAATGCGTGCGCGCGTGGAGCAGTCCACGTCACCTGCGTTGCCATCGCATCTGTACAGGGCAAACGCGTGTATGACAACTCCGCTGTGGGGAGGCGCAGATGGTGCCAGACCTGTTCCACACTCGTGAGCGAAGCACCAGCATCCAGGAAAGCACCCAACAACAGTGGCCCTGTCACGCCCTCATAGCCATGGACATAAGCAATGCGCATGCCTAATGTTCCTGCACCGTCTCTGCAGCCGAGCCGGTCGCGGTTTCACCAATGAGGTTAATGCTATGCGCCATATAGCCCGCCCCGAAGCCGTTGTCAATATTTACCACCGCTATGCCAGCGGCGCAGCTGTTCAGCATGGCCAACAGCGGTGCCAGACCATGGAAGTGAGCCCCATACCCCACACTGGTGGGCACCGCGATCACCGGTTTATCTACCAGGCCCCCAACTACGCTGGGAAGTGCGCCTTCCATGCCAGCCACAACAACGAGGACCCGAGCCGCTGCCAGGAGAGCATATTGATCGAGAAGGCGATGTAATCCTGCCACTCCAACGTCATACACAGTTTGCACGGTACTCCCGAGGGCACTGGCCGTGACTGCAGCCTCTTCAGCGACAGGGAGGTCTGAAGTCCCAGCCGCAGCAACGAGGACCACCCCTGTAGTGCTTGTACGACACGGTGCCTGACGCACCACAACAGTGCGCGCTATAGCGTTGTATTCTGCCTGCGGTGCAAGCGCCAGGAGCGCTTCCGCCGCTGACGGGGAGAGGCGTGTGGCGAGCAGGTCACTGCCATGGTGGAGAATACGTTCAGCAATAATGCGCACCTGGTCGACGGTTTTGCCTTCGCCGTATATGACTTCCGGTACCCCCTGGCGCAGACTCCGGTGATGATCAATACGGGCAAATCCCACGTCTTCATAGGGGAGAAAGCGTAATTGCTCCAGTCCTGCCTCAGGGGTAATCTTACCCGCAGCAATATTTTTGAGTAGCTGAGCCAAATGCGCGCGATCCATACGCTCGCCTTTCAGCGATCCTCGTGTTTCAATGAGCGTTGCATCAGTTCCGTGACAGCCTCATGCGGAGTAATATGGCCCTGGAGCAGGGCATAGACTTTTTCAGCAATGGGCATTTCCACCTGATAACGCTCCCCCAGAGCCACCGCAGCACTTGCGGTGGTCACCCCTTCAGCGACCATGTGCATCTGCGATAAAATATCCGACAGTTTTTTGCCTTGTCCCAGTTGTACCCCTACCACATAATTCCGACTGAGATGTCCTGTACACGTCAGGACCAGGTCCCCCATACCCGAGAGCCCGGCAAACGTCTGGGCTCTTGCCCCCATCGCCACGCCAAGGTGCGTCATCTCGGCCAAACCGCGTGTAATCAGGGCAGCGCGTGTATTATAGCCAAGATTGAGACCGTCACAGACGCCAGCGGCGATCGCCATGACATTTTTCAGCGCCCCCCCGAGTTCGACCCCAAGCACATCGGTGTTGGTGTACACACGAAAGGTGGCGGTGCTCAAAAGCTGTTGGACCGTCTCTGCCACAGCCTGACTGGTGGCAGCAGCCACCGCCACGCTCGGCGTGCCCTGACTCACTTCACGGGCAAATGTCGGGCCAGATAAGACGGCTATCTCAATGCGTTGTCTGAAGGCAAACGTCGCTTGCAGCACCTGGGACATGGTGTACAGCGAACCTGCCTCTATACCCTTGGTAGCGCTTATCAAGAGCGCTGAGGCTGGGAGCATGGGGGTCAACATACTCCACACAGTCCGTACAGCATGCGAGGGCACGACTGAGATAAAGGTGGTCGTAGTATACGCGGCTTCAGCAAAATCAGCCGTCAACGTGAGGCGCGGATGTAACAAGACACCAGGTAAATACAAGACGTTTTCTCGTGCACGGGCCATGTGCTGGGCGAGGCGCTGTGTCCGAGCCCAAAGCCTCACCTCATAGCCTTTGGCCGCCAGGAGATTGGCCAATGCCGTACCCCAGGAACCCGCTCCAATGACGGCGATACACGTATTGTGGACATGCTCGGACATATCGTACACCCTGTGCACACACCAGGTTGCTTACCTAAGAGTCTTAGGGATTCTTACCCCCGGATTACGTCGATGCCTCTATAGCCCAGGCACGAGAGCGGCGTACCGCTTCCTGCCAGCCCCGGTAGAGATGATTACGATGCTGCACGGACATCTGTGGCGTATAGGTACGGTCCAGACGCCAGTTCGCTGCAATCTGGTCCTGGCTTTCCCAATAACCCACGGCCAAGCCAGCCAGATAGGCAGCCCCAAGGGCAGTCGTTTCCACGACCTGAGGCCGTTGGATCGGAACTTGTAACATATCGCTCTGAAACTGCATGGCTAGATCGTTGACCGCTGCCCCTCCATCCACACGTACGACCGAGACTGGCACACCGGCCGCGGCGACCATACTGTTGATCACATCACAGGTCTGATAGGCCATCGCTTCCAGGGCCGCGCGTACAATATGCGCCCGGCGCGTCCCACGCGTCAGCCCAATCAACAGCCCACGCGCATACATATCCCAGTGGGGAGCTCCCAGACCAGTAAACGCCGGTACAAAATACACCCCATGCGTGTCCGGAACGCCGGCAGCTAGCCTTTCACTCTCCGCAGCACTCTGCAGAATCTGCAATTCATCCCGTAGCCACTGTATGGCCGAGCCTGTCGAGAAGATACTGCCCTCGAGGGCATACGTGAGGACACCATGGAGGCCCCAAGCAATGGTACTGAGCAGACCGTACGATGCCGTAACAGGCTGAGTACCACTGTGCATCAACACAAAAGAACCCGTGCCGTAGGTATTCTTGACTGCTCCAGGCATAAAACATGCCTGACCAAAGAGGGCGCCTTGTTGGTCACCAATGACACTGCCAATAGGAATGTTCGCCCCATCGAAAAACTCTGGTGCTGTTGTCCCAAACACACCGCTTGAATCACGCACGTCGGGAAGAATGGCGGCTGGAATATCCAACGCACGCAGAATCTCGGTATCCCAATTGCGCGTGTGGATATTGTACAGCATTGTCCGTGCCGCATTCGAGTAATCTGTGCAGTGCAAGCGCCCACCACTGAGCTTGTAGAGTAACCACGTATCCACCGTCCCAAACGCTAACTGGCCCTGCAGCGCGCGGGTGCGCGCCCCGGGGACGTTGTGCAGTAGCCACTGAACCTTGGTAGCCGAAAAATAGGCATCGAGCACGAGCCCTGTACGTTGCTGGATCTCTGTGTCCCAGCCCTGGGCCTGTAACGCTTCCACTAGAGGCGCGGTACGGCGACATTGCCAGACAATGGCTGGATAAATCGGTTCCCCAGTCGCCCGGTCCCAGATGAGCGTAGTTTCACGCTGATTAGTCACTCCCAGGGCTGCTACCTGAGCAGGGTGTACGCGCACTTGCTGCAGGACCTGCTGCGCCGTGGTGAGCTGCGAGTGCCAGAGATCAGCAGGATCGTGCTCCACCCAACCAGGGCGCGGATAGTGTTGTGGCAATGCCTGACTCACTTGATGTACCACCTGGCCAGTGTGATCAAAGAGCACTGCCCGTGAACTACTTGTCCCCTGGTCAAGCGCCAAAATATACATGTCTGTCATACGCGTAGTGTAGCAATATGGTTATGAGAGCGACGCATAAATGCGTATGCTAATTTCTTGGTCAGGCATATCGTCAGGAAACGGATGATACGGCGCTGCCCGTTTGACAGCTCTCAGGAGAGCCTGATCCACCGCTGGATACCCTGATGAACGCAGCAGCACCGTTTCCGCCAATTCGCCATTCCGTCGGACAGTAAAGCCGACAATTGGCACACCTATGGCACCATGATCGGGACGAAATGACGGCACCGTAAACACCAGTTCGATTTTACGCTGCATGCCGATCAAATAAGAGACGTGCTTAAAGCCAAATGACGCTATCGAACGGTACTTCCCACCCTCGCCAGTACCGGGACCCTCTCCAGAACGTTCCGGCCCATGCTCAAATACGCCTGGGGCATCAAAAGATGGCAATGGCTGATGGTTTTCTAAACGGGCAAAGTGTTCAGCGAGTGCCTGCTTCCTATCTCCTGCCGCCTTCCCAGCCTCCTCACGCTCCTGGGGACTGCGCTGCACCATGGCAAGTTCCTGTTCGGGTGTGAGTTTCTGACGTGTAGGTCCCTGCGGTATCTGTGGCACTGCTGGCGGAGCAGGAACCGGTGGCGTTTGGGGTATGCTGCCCTCAGGGAGTACCGCTGACTGACGTGCCTCTTCCGCCGGCGCGCGAGGTGGCTCTGCGGGACGCGGAGCCGCTTTGGCCTGTGCTGACGGGGAACTCACTGGGGCTCTGGGCCGACGTTTCTCCTCCGCTGGCGGGCGCGGCGAGGCCGGCGGGGTTGGACGTGGCAGCGGCACCGGTTTAGCCTGTGGTGCGGGAGCTGGCGGTTTGGGAGGTGGCAAGATCTCGCTCTTGAGCATAGGGGCCGGCGGCTTTGATGTAGCCGACTCTGCTTTCGTCGGTGGAGAGTCCGATGGCTTCGGCGGGACTGGCGTCACACTTGGCGGCGCTGCCACCACTGGTGCCGACGGTTCTAAAGACGCATCGGGCGGTGTAGGCTTGCCGGTGCTGTAACGCTCTGGGAGCGGAATATCTGGAGGCATAGCGCGCGGTTGTTCACCGGAAGGCTTACGCGTGCCCCCCTCTCCTGGCCCAATATCCTGCGCTTTACTGTCATAACGCGAAAGGAGCCGCGCATCATCAGGGCGCTCTTCACGTATCGGCTTGGGCAAATCGACAACTGTGCCACCTTTCGGCACTGGTGTGAGCGGTTTTGGTGTGACTGGCGCTGGTGCACGTGGAGATGCCGGAGGTTGTGGCGCTTTAGGCTCTGGCTTGCGTGCCGGGGCTTCGGGGAGTTTACGAGCACGTTCTGGGATTTGGGCAGTCTGCGGTTGTGTCTGCGGAGGTAATTCCAACAAGCGCACTGCTACCGGAGCATCCGAGGTCGGCGCCGCCGGCCGTGTCAGCGCAGCGAGTGGGATGAAGCGTAGGAAGCCGAGCACAAAGACGTGCGTCAGGGCTGATAGCAGTAGAGCAAGCCGTAGCCGAGATCTGTTCATGAATATCCCAGAGGCGAGAGGACTTAAGCCTCAGCTAGAGGAGTTGTCCCTACCGTGCCGGGCAAACGCTCCCAGCTTATATCGCTTCCTTCCCATGTTCCCCTGTCCGAATACGCACGATGTCCTCCACCGGCAAGACAAAAATTTTCCCATCGCCAATACGTCCCGTATGGGCCGCTGTCATAATGGCATCGATGATATCGTCCACCTGCTCTTCGGGAGCAAGGATTTCGAGCTTAGTCTTGGGCAAAAAATCTACCACATATTCCGCCCCTCGGTACAGTTCTGTGTGCCCTTTTTGGCGTCCAAAGCCCTTCACCTCTGTCACCGTCAGCCCATGTACTCCAACAGTGTTCAGGCGCTCCTTGACTTCGTCGAGCTTGAAAGGCTTGATGATGGCTTCAACCTTTTTCATCATGCTCCTCACCCTCCCGGCCTTACTTAAGACCACAACCGTTAGGCGGAGACGCGCTGGAGAGCCCGATAGCCGATGTCGCGTCGGTAATACGCCCCTGGCCATTGAATCCGCGCCACCGCATGGTAGGCGCGTGTGATAGCCAACGCCAGCGAGGCAGCGCGTGTGGTTACGCCGAGCACGCGTCCACCATGCGTCACCAGACGCCTACCTTGGATGTCCGTCCCAGCATGAAAAACCCACGTGTTCTCCAAGCGTTCGATCTCCTCCACGCCAACGATAGGAGTCCCTACGGCATACGATCCAGGATAGCCCTCTGACGCCATCACCACACACACCGCAGCGTCTGCCAGGTATTCTGCTTGCAGATTGCCCAAATGCCCCCGGGCTGCGCCATCGAGCAACGGCAAGAGGTCATTGTGCAGTCGTACGAGTAATGGCTGGGTCTCTGGATCACCAAACCGCGCGTTAAATTCTATGACGTATGGACGCTCTGCAACAATCATCAGCCCTGCATACAGCACACCACGATACGGTGATCCACGGGCGGCCATACCACGCACTGTTGGTTCAATAATCTCCGTCATAATGCGCTGATGGAGCGCCGCCGTAATGACCGGCGCTGGCGAATAGGCCCCCATCCCACCAGTGTTGGGACCTCGATCTGCATCATAGATGCGCTTATGATCTTGCGCGGCGGCCAGGGGAAGCACGTTTTCGCCATCCACTAACACATGAAAGGAGGCTTCCTCGCCACGCAGCAACTCCTCAAGCACCACACGATATCCCGCCTCGCCAAACACTCTGGCTTGCATCACTTGCTGGACCGCCTGCAGAGCCTCGTCACGAGTCTGACAAACCGTCACCCCCTTTCCTGCCGCCAAACCGTCCGCCTTGACTACCAGGGGGGCATTATGCCGACGGATATAATCCTGCGCTTGCATCACATCATCAAAAATTGCTGCCTCAGCCGTTGGAATGCCCTCTTCCCACATAAACCGTTTGGCAAACGCTTTGCTGGTCTCAAGTTGGGCCGCAGTCTTGGTAGGACCAAAGACGCACAGGTTGCTCTCTGCAAACGCATCAGTAATCCCGAGTGCCAGGGGCAATTCAGGCCCGACGACGGTTAAATCAATCCCCTGCTCTAGAGCAAAACGTCGTAGCCCGGCAATATCATCCGCGGCGATGGGGATATTTTCCGCCTGCTGACGACTGCCAGCATTGCCCGGAGCACAGTAAAGCTGTGTGAGATGGGGACTCTGGGCCAGTTTCCAGACCAGCGCATGCTCCCGTCCCCCACTACCAACGACGAGTACCTTCACTGTGTACACTCCTCCTTACGCACCGTCTCTCGAGGGTTCTAGGTCGCCTAAACTGTAGCGTACAATGCCCGTGAGGACAATTGCTGCTGTTTCAGTACGCAGCAGATGCGATCCGAGACTGACAGTGGTAAAGCCCTCTGTACGCGCCATGTCGATTTCGTGAACGGTGAGACCACCTTCTGGTCCGATCAAGAGCACAATGGGACTCTGATCTATATGACTCTCAATGATCTGTCGTAGGCCTTGCTGTCGCTCTTCCTCCCAGCAGACGAGTTTGACCGGGGCGCTCCTATAGCGCACACAAAAGTCTCGCAGCGACATAGGCGGTTGCACGTCGAGTAACGTACGTCGCCCACACTGTCGCGCCGCCGCTGCCGCAATGCGTTGCCAGCGCATCATCTTGGTGGCAAGCCGCTCTGACGCCTCACGCACCACAGTGCGCTCCGTATGCAGAGGCACGAGAGTTGTCAGGCCAAGTTCGGAACATTTTTCCACAATCAGATCCATTTTGGATCCCTTGGGTAATGCCTGCCCAAGAATGAGTGGTTTGGGAGCGAGCCTCGTAGGGGCCAGCAACGCTAACCGCTCTCCCTGCACGTGTGTCGCTGCCACGCAGGTCAAGCGGACCAGATACTCCTCACCAGCCCCATCGAAGGCAATAATTTCATCCCCAACCCGTAGCCGTAGGACATGCCTAAGATAGTGGGCGATGGAGAGGGGCAGCGTGAGGCTCGACTGACGTAGAAGATTCGGAGGAACGCAAACGCGGTGTAGGCCCATCGCTGCTCACACGTGAAGAGATCCTCGTACCAAATCACGCGCGCGTCGGACTGCCAGGGCCACCCACTCCTCCTCTACACGTCTTGCCTGGACCGCCAGCCCGGCGTGCTGAATCGCCGCGCACATCGTCACTTCTTGAGAGGCCAAGAGGCCAGAGAGAATGATGATGCCCCCTGGCGCCAGATATCTCGTCAATGGCTGCAGCATTTCAAGTAAGGGTCCCAAATAGATATTAGCGGTTATGCATGCAAATACACCTGTCACGCTCTGCCACGAGCCGTGCAGGAATTGGGTCCGGTCTTGCAGCCCATTCAACTCCGCGTTGTACGTGGCGACAGCGATGGCCTGAGCATCAATATCGACACCTACGGCGCTCTGCCAGCCGAGTTGCCGTGCTGCAAGGCTGAGAATACCTGAACCACACCCGACGTCGAGTAGCCTATGGCCCTGGCATTGCGCCGCGTACTGAAGCAGCATGAGCAAACACAGATGCGTGCTAGGATGGGTCCCTGTCCCAAACGCCGGACCGGGATTGAGCGTGAGGCACGCCATAGTGGCAGGGACGGGCGAGGGATCCCATGGGGGGCGAATTATGAGGCGCTCCCCAATGCAGAGCGGTTGGAAGAACTGCTGCCATTGCGTGAGATAATCCACGTCCAAGAGCGGTCTGCAGTAGAGCTGTACGTCAGCAGTCGCGCTGACATACCTACTGAGCCACTGCTGGAGGGCAACCATCTGTCTGGGGAGCATGTCATCAAGAGGGAGAGCCCCTTGGAGAACAGTCCATGCTGTGGACTCAGGCCGTGTCTCGATGCAGACGGTATGCTGCGGGGTCAGTATGGCCTGCTCATGGAACACCACGGCTGTTGAGCCAAGATCGTGGAGGTACTCACTGGCAACCTCACTCAGGCTCTCAGGCACCCGTATATAAATCTCCCACCATCGGTGATCGAGGGAAGCAACCATATAAAGACAAACCGGTGGAGGTCTTATTGTTGCGTCAGAATCTTGCTGACGATATTGGCTGTGTGGTCGACAATGGCCATGACCCGTGGGTAGACCATGCGTTTCGGGCCAACAACCCCGAGGACACCAAGTGTACGGTTGTCATAGCTGTATGTGTGAGTCACAAAGCTACACTCACGCATGTCCTTAAAAGGTGTTTCAGAGCCAATAATAACATGTACCCCAGGTTCATCCAGACACTTATCGAGTAGACTGATCAAGCGATTTTTTTCTTCAAAGGCTTTGAAGAGTTCTTTCATCTGATCAAGATTCGACGCAAATTCGGGTTGGTCCATGATGTTAGACGTGCCGCCCAGATAGATATCACTTGCGTCTTCACTGGTTTCCCCAAAGGTTTTCGCACCCACACTGAGTGCTTGCTGCGACAGCGTATCATACTGGGCTTTTTCTTCCGCCATGCGGTCCAGAACGTGCTGGCGTATGGTCCGCAAGGGTTGGCCTGAGAACTCCTGATTGAGGTAGTTGGAGATTTGGTATAATTCCTCCTGGGTCATCTCCTCATCAAGGATAATAAGCCTATTATGTACCATTCCTGATTCCATGACAAAAATGGCTAACACTTGCCGACCGCGAATCTTGACAAACTCAATGCGCTTGAAGATTGTAATCGAAAAGATATGGAGCACAACACCAGCATAGCGGGAGATCTCAGACAGCAAACGTGAAGTGGCCGCCATGACCTCATCCACTTCCCCATGATATGGCGCATAGCGCTGCGAGATGAGGGCTGATTCCTCGACGCTGAGCGCTTCAATGCCACGGAGATTATCGACGTAAAAACGATAGCCCTGATCTGTAGGCATGCGTCCAGCGGAGGTGTATGGTTGGTCCAGAAAGCCCAGTTCTTCAAGATCAGACATGATATTGCGAATGGTTGCCGGACTGAGACCAAAATCGAAGCGTTTTGAGATTGTCCGCGACCCCACCGGCTCGCCTGTATGAATAAAACTGTGGATAACGGCCATTAAAATATTTCGCGTGCGCTCATCCAGTCCTTCAGGACCCAGAGGTTCTCGCATACACGCTACCCTTCTTACATTACATAAATGCACCCATATTCTGTACTTGTACTATGCCTAACAACCTGTACTTCTCGTCTATTGTAGCACTTCATACCAGGCAATACGACTGCTTTCTAAGCATATAACATGCAAATACGCTCTTCTCTCGCATTGACTCATGGCTCTCAAGCGGTGTCATACCCTAGCGCAGGGATGACAGACGCCTCTCCCCTGTGGTATGCTGCCAGCTTGGTATACTAGAACTGCAGCACAAGGAGCCTCTGTGGCATTCGGTACCATCCTTGGACAAGAGTATGCCCTCTCATTGCTTCAGAAAGCCTTAGTCAGTGCCCGTCTCGGGCACGCCTATCTCTTCTATGGTCCAAGCGGGGTTGGGAAAAAGCTCACGGCGTTGCAGTTCGCCAAAGCCCTGGTATGCCAAGGCGCCACTGCTAAGGCCTGTGACAGGTGTGTTGCCTGTCATAAAATGACCACAGACAATCACCCGGATGTCGTCGTCATCAACCCCGTGGGCACGTCAATCCGTATTGAGCATATTCGCGCTATGCAACGTCAGCTCAGCTACAAACCCTATGAAAGTCAACGCACCGTCGTTATCATTGATGGCTGTGAAAGCCTAACGCCCCCTGCAGCCAATGCCCTTCTTAAAACGTTAGAGGAACCGCCAGCGAGTGCGCTCTTGCTCCTTCTGACGAGCAAGAAGGATGCATTGCCGTTGACGATTATCTCCCGTTGTCAACAGGTCCCTTTTCGTCCGCTAGCCCCACCTCACATTCGAGCGATTCTGCTCCACCAAGGGATAGACGAGCCTACTGCTGCTCTTGTGGCAACCCTCGCAGAAGGACGGGTCGATATCTGGATGCAGACTGAGATCAGCCAAGTTCTCGCCAGACGGCAAAGCGCCTACACGTTGCTGCAGGAACGAGGCCACGCCAAAAGTATGCCGCTCTTTCTCCTGGCCCGACAATGTGCTGGGTCACGCGAACAGTGCGAGGATATCCTCCACTGGCTCTCCCTATTCTGCCGCGACCTCGTAATGCTGAAGATTGCCTCTACGGCCTCACTGTACAATCAGGACTTGCGAGCAGAATTGGCGAGCCTGGCCAGCTCTGTGTCACTTGAACCTCTCCTCGATCTCTTTGCGTCGCTTGAGCAACTGCGGTCTTATCTCGCGATGAACGTTAATTCTCAACTGACCTTTGAGCAACTCGTTATGCAACTCCAGCAGCTTTTGGGGCCCCCAAGTGTCTCCTGACAGGGCGTTTAACGGGCATACTCTGTCGCCCGTGTCTCACGCAGGACCGTCACCCTGATCTGCCCGGGATAGACCATCTCCTGCTCAATGCGTTTCGCCACGTCCCGTGCGAGTAAAGTGGCTTCTGCATCATTCACTTGATCAGGCTGGACCACAATGCGAATTTCGCGTCCGGCCTGGATGGCGTAGGTTGTTTCTACACCGGCACAGGAGTCCCCAATTTCTTCCAGCTTCTGACGACGTTTGATATAGCCTTCCAGCATCTCCCGTCGCGCCCCAGGACGCGCTGCAGACAAAGCATCCGCAGCAGCCACCAGAATCGCTTCAATATAGCGCGGCTCCTCATCCTCATGATGACACCCAATGGCATTCAGCACCACGTCAGGTTCACTGTACTTTTTCGCAATCTCCTGCCCGATTTGCACGTGTGTGCCCTGCGTCATATGATCGGCAGCTTTGCCAATATCATGGAGCAATCCTGCCCGTCGCGCTAAGCGCTCGTCGGCTCCGAGTTCCGCCGCCATAATGCCAGCCAGGAACGCCGTTTCCTTGACATGCTGGAGGACATTTTGCGAATAGCTCGTGCGGTACTTCAAACGCCCTAAAAGCTTGATAATTTCTGGATGGAGATCCTCAACCCCTACTTCAAAGGCTGCGGCCTCCCCTTCTTCCTTGAGGGTATTGGCCATCTCTTTCTTGACCTTTTCCACCACGTCTTCAATACGTCCTGGATGGATGCGACCATCAGCCAGCAGACGCTCCAGCGCAAGCCGTGCGATCTCACGGCGAATAGGGTCAAAGCCTGAAATAATGACTGCTTCTGGTGTGTCGTCAATGATGAGGTCGACACCTGTGGCCGTCTCGAAGGCACGAATATTGCGCCCTTCCCGACCAATGATGCGGCCTTTCATCTCCTCACTCGGCAGCGTCACAACAGAGACGGAGCTTTCCACCACGTGGTCAGCAGCAAAGCGTTGGATCGCCAGACTCGTATAAAAGCTGGCACGTTTGCGTGCCAGTTCTTTGGCCTCCTCTTCGGTGCGCCGTAGCTTCTCTGCGGCCTCAGCACGGGCATCGGCGAGCATACGATCCATGAGTTGCTGCTTCGCTTCGGCAACAGTCATATGGGCGATCTGCTCCAAGGTATGCATCTGCGTCGCCAGCAGGGTGGCGAGTTCCTGCTCTTTGCACACGTAGAGTTCCTCACGTTCGACCAAGCTGTGGTCACGGCGCTGGAGAGCATGTTCTTTCTCTTCAAGATGCTCGAACTTGCGCTCAAGGTTCTCCTCGCGGAGAAGAATTTTTTTCTCCAAACGCTGGAGATCAAGCTTTGTTGCGGCGGCTTCCTGCTCGATGCCGGCCTTGGCCTGGAACCACGAGGCCTGCGCTTCAAGCGACGCCTCGCGCTTCTTACTTTCGGCCTCTTTTTCCGCCTCGTGCAGGATGTGACGAGTACTCTCTTCTGTCTCGCGTCGCAGCCGTTGGGTAGCGACGCGCTGACTTATATAACCGAGGAGGGATCCTACCCCGGCTGCAACGATCATAATCACAGCGCTTATAAGTAGACTAGAGTGCAACACAATTCTCCTTTCCCCTGCCGGCCTCGCAGTTCCCTCCCCTATGGCAGAGTATGCATACAGGGGATACAGCCTTGTTCTGTAACAATGCCATGCATACAGATATCATGCGGTGCTTGGGGCACGCATGGCACTACCTGTATGCCAAATGCCAAACCACACCTGTACGTTGTCGCAGGTAACTGCCTGAGAAAACGATCATAATACCCTTTGCCGAAGCCCAAACGTCCTCCACGTGTGTCAAACGCAATCCCGGGTACGACAATGCAACCAATCTCCTGGGGGTGGATAACACACGGGGTCCCGCACGGTTCTAGAATGCCAAAACGGCCGCGCTGAAGTCGCATCGGGGGCTCGCTGAGCGCTACCGCTATGAGCTCCTGCCCCCGGATCACCGGTACGGCAACACGCTTCTGTAACTGACGCGCTTGTGTAATAATCGGCATCGTTTGAACTTCCTGTGGAAGGGCCATGTACACCATAATCGTATGGCTGACGCGGAAAGCCGGCAAGGTACATACGTATGCAGCAATGACCGTGCTGTGCTGTTCGATGTCTGCCGGCGTGAGCATCGCCCTCTGCGCCAGGAGATGCCGACGCAACTCTGCTTTTGTAAGCATAAGGTCCATGGGGTAGATCATACCCCACCTTGTAGAGAGCTGGCCGCGAGGTGGGATGGACTGAAGGCTTAACAGAGGAGACAGACTAGACGCGCGTGTGCCATTCTACGCTCTGAAGACGAAAACCCTTGCTGGCTGGTCAGTCTACTGACCAGAGACGTAGTGCCTCTGGGGCAGGACAATACTCACTACTCATATGAGTCGTGCCATGTAGGCGCGATGTACCATATGCCTGATGATGAGCAGTGGTCTCTACGTACAGACGATACATCATAGCTATTGTCTTCTCTGGGACTGACCTTTTCGTAGTACATCTCGTCCTCAGCAAGAACGAACCTTAATCCATGACAAGAAGGTCTCCCCATGCTCTTCGGAATTTCCCTACGTGCACGAAATACTGAAGACAATGAGCATACTAAGGGAGTTCTATATTTTTCACTGCGCTATGTGGTGAGTCTCTCTACCTGACTAAGCGCACAGCTCCTGCCGCTGCCTCGGGGACGCTTTTCCACCATGAAGCCCGACCATCACCGAGCGAGGGGGCTACAGGGGCTACTGTACCAGATGTGTCCCCCGGACGCAAGTAAAACCCTAGGCGTCTGGAGTTCGCCATCCTGTAGTTGGACGACGTTTACTCATTGTTTAACTGTTCGCGTACCAGAGAAATGAGCTGCTCGGTTTTCGTATCGACCAGGCGGGCTGATTGCTCATAGGAGTCACGGAGTTTAAAGAGATCATCAGCGATGTTCAGCGCAGTTAAGATGGCCGTGCGATTCAGGGGCATGGCTTTCGTAGTAGAGGCAATGGCACGCATTTTCCCGTCGACATAACACGCCAGACGCTGGATATAGGCAGGGGTCGCATCCCCAGCTGCGATACGAAAAGTCTGGCCAAAAATTTCTACCTCAACATCTTCCGCCATAGTTATGCCTCGAGGAATTTAGACGCGCGCATCGCTCGGTGTGTGAGAGAACGTCTCTAAGCGTTCAACGATGATTAGCAATTCTTGCAGCTTGCTGTGAACAAGTTCCCGCTCCTGCTGTAAGGTCTGAGTGATGGTACGCAAGGAGGCGAGTTCTGCTTGATCAGATTGCCAACGCTCCAGGCTGTGTTGTTGATCATGTAACATCTGTTGGAGTTGGGCAAGTCTCTGCGCCAGATGCGTATTTTCTTCCTTAATCCGCATGAAAGCTTGGATCAGGTGCGTGATCTGTCTTTCCAGAGCCTCAAGTCTTGCTATATCCATAGGCAACCTTGTGGACGGTAACCCTGGAGCTACCGAAGAGTGAGGATGCCACTAGGGGTCTGCTGAGGTACACAGCGACGAAGAGGCCTCAGGATGACATCAAAGTGATGAAAGACAAAGAGGAGAATACCTGCATACAGCGGCAAAGAATATATATTTTCCGCCGGAGTATGCCGAGGCAATCCGCTAGGCTTCCCCAGTCTGGTGTAGATATCCTTTAACCAAGGAGACAACTTTGGCAAAGGCTTCTGGGTCATGCACAGCCACATCTGCCAATACCTTGCGATCTAGAGCAATCTGGGCCCCTTTTAGTCCAGCCATGAATTTACTGTAGGAAAGACCATGCAGACGTGCCGCAGCATTAATACGTATAATCCAGAGTTGGCGAAAGTTCCGCTGTCGTGCTTTGCGATCGCGGTAGGCAAACTTCCACCCCCGCTCCACTGTTTCGCGTGCCCTACGATACAGCTTCCCGCGCGCTCCACGATTCCCCTTCGCATGGTCTAGCAGACGTTTGTGACGTCGTGTTGTCACTGGCCCACTGGCCGCTCGTGGCATAACATGTTCCCTTCAAACAAGGATACGGCGCTTCACAAGACGAGTTAGGCAAGCAGGAGGCGTTTTATGTGCCGTGCGTCGGCAGCAGACACAAGCGTCGTGTGACGTAGAGCACGCTTCCGTTTCCGCGTCTTTTTTGTGAGAATATGACGGACGAAAGCCTGGTTACGCCGCACTTTCCCAGTAGCCGTGAGCCGAAAACGTTTCACGGCACTCCGATTACTTTTCATTTTTGGCATTGGCTAACCCTAAATTCCTAAGAAGCCCCTACTTACGCATCGAGGACTGCTACGTGGACGAGATACTAAGTCTATGACGAGCGTGGACTTAAGACCATTGACATATTTCGGCCTTCCTGACGTGGCGTCTGCTCTACTGTACTAATATCGTCCATATCTTCAACAATGCGATCGAGCATACGCCGTCCAAGTTCCGTATGGGCCATCTCACGACCGCGAAAGACCACAGTCACTTTTGCTTTGTGACCATCCTGCAGGAAGCGACGCACATGCTGGCTCTTAAACTGGTAATCATGCTCCTCAGTTTTTGGTCGCAGCTTAATTTCTTTTACTGAGATAACCTTTTGCTTCTTCTTAGCTTGCTGAAGACGCTTGCTTTGTTGATATTTATACTTACCATAATCCATGATCCGGCACACGGGCGGTTTCTCATTCGGAGCAACCTCCACCAGATCAAAACCCTGTTCTTCTGCCAATTGCAGCGCTTCCGCTGTCGCCATGATCCCCAACTGAGAACCATCTTGACCTACGACGCGCACTTCACGGACACGGATCAACTCATTGATGCGTTGTTGCTTAGCAATAGGCTTTCACCTCCTACTGTGCCCTCACGGGCGTTTCTCAGCCTAACGTTAATACACTCCCTTCGGAAGTAGGCACGGGCGGTTTTGAACCGCCGACCTCTTGCGCGTCAAGCAAGCGCTCTCCCCCTGAGCTACGTGCCTATGCATGGTATGAGGCTGAGATTACCGTTGGTACTACCACTTGTCAAGAGAAAAAGAACACAGCAACTTGCCTGGCTAACTGGCCTGTTTATAGAGTAGATGCGGTTGTTGGCGCTGTGCTACTGCCTCCTCGGTCACCATGCATTCTTGTACGTCATTACGCGAAGGTAATTCATACATAGTGTCGAGCATAACCTCTTCCATAATTGAACGCAGACCACGAGCTCCTGTATTACGGCGCAAGGCTTCCTGAGCAATGGCCCGTAAGGCTGCATCGGTGAATTTGAGCTTGACCTTTTCAAAGTCAAAATATCTCTGATACTGTCGGACAAGAGCATTTTTGGGGGTCGTCAGAATACGCACAAAATCCTCTTCAGTCAATTCCTCAAGGGTCGCCACAATCGGTAAGCGCCCAATAAACTCTGGTATTAACCCAAATTTCAGGAGGTCCTCAGGTTGTACCTGGGCAAGAAGCTCCCCCAGGGGTTTGTCTGCACGTGTATACAGCTGCGCCTCAAACCCCATAGTGCGCTTGCTAATACGTCGCTCAATGAGCTTCTCCAGACTATGAAACGCACCACCACATATAAAGAGAATATTCGTCGTATCCACCTGCAGAAACTCTTGGTGGGGATGTTTGCGCCCTCCCTGCGGTGGCACACTGGCCACCGTCCCCTCGATGATCTTCAAGAGCGCCTGCTGCACGCCCTCACCGGAGACGTCGCGCGTGATTGAGGGGTTTTCGGACTTACGACTGATTTTATCTATCTCATCAATGTAAATGATGCCCTTTTCTGCGCGCTCGACATCGTAATCTGCTGCTTGTAAGAGGCGCAGAATAATATTTTCAACGTCTTCACCGACGTAACCAGCCTCTGTCAGAGTAGTGGCGTCAGCTATCGTAAAGGGCACATCCAAGATGCGCGCCAACGTTTGTGCTAGGAGCGTTTTTCCAGAGCCTGTTGGGCCAATGAGGAGCACATTACTTTTCTGCAGCTCCACTTCGCCTCGGGCAGCATTGGCCTCGATACGTTTATAGTGGTTGTAGACGGCAACCGAGAGAATCTTTTTGGCCTTGCTCTGGCCAATGATATAGTCATCAAGCTTTTGATTAAGCTCTCTGGGGGTCAACAGGCGCCTGTGACCCTTGCTGTGCTCGGCGGCACCTTCCTCAAGAATAATATCGTTACATAAATCGATACATTCATCACAGATATATGCCGCTGGTCCTGCAATGAGCCTCTTGACTTCTTCCTGAGATTTGCCACAAAACGAGCAGCGCAGTACGTCACCCTGGGGGTCTTTCCGTGGCATGAATACTCCCTCTCGCACCGGAGATGTCTGAAGATGCTAGGTCATATTGATGGAGCAGCTCACTCTTTGGCTAGCGTGGCTGCTACACGCTTGGCCTTGCCATTCCGCGACACGATGACCTCATCGATCAAGCCGTACGTCTTCGCCTCATCTGGTGTCATGAAGCGGTCGCGCTCGGTATCTTCAGCGATTTTGGATTTGGGTTGGCCCGTATGGCGTACCAGGATATCATTGAGCACATCTCGCATACGCAGAATCTCACGGGCGTGAATTTCAATCTCGGTCGCCTGCCCCTGCACACCTCCGAGCGGTTGATGAATCATAATAGTCGAATGCGGCAATGCAAAACGCTTGCCGGTAGCCCCTGCCGTCAACAGGAGAGCGGCGGCACTCGCCGCCATGCCAATACAGATGGTCGAGACACCCGGCCGAATGTACTGCATGGTATCGTAGATCGCTAGCCCAGCCGTCACAGAACCACCCGGACTATTAATGTAAAAGGAAATGTCCTGATCGGGGTCCTCGGCTTCTAGGAACAGCAACTGAGCAATGATGAGATTCGCAATCATATCATTGATCGGGGTGCCTAAGAAGACAATACGATCTTTAAGCAGACGCGAGTAAATATCATACGCCCGCTCACCGCGATTCGTTTGCTCAACGACCATTGGCACTAGTGCCATACTTCTCATTCCTCCTTAGAGGGAGCCCTGCTACGCCCGCTCCGCTTGGGATACCGCCGTATCCTCACGCACTATTATATCGGTAATATGCATATCAGCCATGATTTTGGCAAAAACTTTGGCTTCCAAGAGACTGGCTTCAAGGACGCGTAGGATCCCGTTGCGCTCCATAGTTCCTTTTAATGCTTCAGGATTTTGCGCCGTCCGCGCCGCCAGGGTTGCCACTTCTGCCCCCACCTCTGCTGCGTCTACCGTGATCTCAGCGGCCGCAGCAATATGGCGCAGAATCAGTTGCCCACGCAAGCTCTCAAGGGCTTGTTCGCCGAAAGGTTCACGGAGGCTCTCTGGGGCAACAGCATAGTCAGCTTCGGTCAATTGCCCCGCATTCTCTTGACGCTTGTGCTGGAGATAGACACGCCGTAATTCCTCATTGAGGAGCACCTCGGGCACATCAATAGGATGAGCAGCAACGAGTCGCTGCAAAATTTCCTGCTGCACCACAGCATCAGCCCGTTGCCAGGCGATTTTCTCGAGTTCCTGTCCTAATTTTGTGCGCAGGGCGGCGAGAGAATCAACATCGTCGTATGCTCCGCGGGCAAAGTCATCGTCAAGGTTTGGCAGGTGTTTTTCTTTGATTTCCGTCATGATTACCCGGCATTGCCCCACTTTGCCGGCGACGGCCGCGTTGCGGAAATCCTCTGGGAAATGCACCGGGATTATCTTTACACTGCCCTGTTCCATACCGACCAGGCCCTGCTCAATCTCTGGGAAGGACTGCCCACTCCCAACCTCAATTGACACTTTGGTACCAGCGAAACCTGGAATAGGCTGCCCATCGAGAGAGCCCGTATAGTCCAGGATAACCACATCTCCCTCCTGCACCGCCCGCCCTTCCACCGTCTGCAGAATTGCCTGGCGTGCCCGCAGGTTTTCGATTGCCTGGTCTATCTGGGCCTCGGTCACCTCCGGAATACGGCGTACGAATTGCCATCCCTTATAGTCCGTCAGCGTAAAATCAGGAACGACCTGGGTGGTGGCAACGAAGCGCAGGGGTTGGCCTTTGACGAGGGCAATCTGGTCGATCTGAGGCTCGCCAACCGATGCGACATTTTCTTTAATTAAAACTTCAGACAGGGCTTCAGGCACAAGCTTGCGCAGGACTTCTTGCTCAACTGACTGATGATAATAACTTTCCAGCAACCGGCGCGGCACTTTGCCTTGCCGAAAGCCCGGCATACGGACGCGTTGCTGTAAGTCGTTGTAAATAGCACTGAAGTCGTGGTTTACCTTGTCGGCCGGGACTTCAATAGTCAAGCGCCGCACACAGGGAGCTACCTGCTCTATCGCAACTTTCATCACCCTTATTCCTATTGCTTCCTGCCCTTACTCCCGTATGACCCCAGATGGCTGCCCCGAGACTCGAACTCGGACACCCGCAAGGGTACTAGCTCCTAAGGCTAGCGTGTCTACCAATTCCACCAGGCAGCCAGATGAGCCGCGAAGGAATCGAACCTTCAACCCACGGATTAAGAGTCCGTTGCTCTGCCAGTTGAGCTAGCGGCCCGGTTTTGAAAACTTAAATGCTTCTGACACCATGGCAGCATCCCTGGCACGGTCTACAGTAAAAATGACTGGGACGCTCCCCAAGCCGTGCAAACGTCCTGACAGCATGCTGCTTGTAATCACTGGAGAGATGTGTATGTCGCAGCCTCATCGTGATGTCTTTAGGGTCCATCAGTTCTTTCACCGTTGCGAAGTCCACTCCAGCCATCACCAGACGGCTCGCAGAGGTGTGCTGCACATCATGAAACGTGAAATTTTCAAGCCCAGCCTTCGCCCACCCAGTTCGAATGCCGAGCGCCAGGAGCGGTAGGGAGTAGCTTTGTAGCCACAGAAGGCTACCCTTGACTGCTAGCCTATTCATTCTAACTGCCTTCAGCGTTGTCGTCAACACGTCGTTCATAGGAACACGACGGCTTGCGCCATTTTTCGCATACGTCGCAGGTTAGGCGCAACGCCACGTTGGTACCTGTGGGTCTGCAAATTTACATGGCTGTGACGAGGCAGGACAGGCTCAGCACTGATTCAGCGCGTCAATCATCTGCCGTAGACGACCAAAGTGGATGCGGTTAAACCAGAGGAGTACACGCGGCAAGTGCGGGGCCTCATCGGAGTCGTCGCCCGGCGGCTCTGCCGCCACAATCTCGCCCTGGCTCAGGATATCGCTAAAATCACGATTCAGGCGGGCGAGCATGTCTGCGGTAGGTAGCCGTTGCAGGCGGATGAGCAATTGGCCGTTGACATAACGGGACGAATGGTAATTGCGGTAGAAGGTGGTAATTTCCTCCACCGCCTCGTCGAGATCGCAGGTGACTTTAAACAGATGCAGATCACTGGGGGAAATAAAGCCCTGTCGCATTATGTGGTGCCGGATAAAGGCGTACCAGTCGTGCCAATACGTGCTGCCAGGGCCGTCCACAAAGACCACTGGCACGAGCGAGCTTTTACCCGTCTGCAGCAACGTTAAAGCCTCGAAGGCCTCGTCATGCGTGCCAAAGCCGCCGGGGAAGAGCGCAAAAGCGTGGGTTTCTTTCACAAAAATCAGCTTCCGGGTAAAAAAGTATTTGAAATAAACTAGCTTTGGATCATTGGCGATGACGGCATTGGCAGCCTGTTCAAAGGGCAGGAGGATGTTCAATCCAAAGCTCTTCTCACGCCCAGCTCCCTCTTGCGCTGCGTGCATGAAGCCGTCACCACCACCGGTAATGACCATGAAACCTGCCTGCACCATACGCTGGGCAAACGCTTTGGCGAGCCCATAGGCAGGATGGGAGGCATGCGCCCGCGCTGAGCCAAACACCGTTACCTTATGGACATCCCGGTAACGCGCAAACACGCTCAGAGCATAGCGTAATTCCCGCACCGCCCGGTGCATCACTTTTAAATCTCCACGCTCCAGGTCGCGTGAGCGCAGGACGGTGGCCACAAACGCGGTGATTAAATCGGCTACGGGTGCGCCGCCAGCAGCCGAGAGCTGCTGCTGCACGTCCGGAGGAAGCTGTGCGAACATTGGTTCCTGTTTTGGCGGCATGTAGAGTCTTCCTACAAGATATACAAGATGCCTCGTGATTGGCCTGCCTCTCGGCTCGTAAGTATGCTATACAATTATACCTGCTGCTAGCGCGTTGGCATGAGAGACCTTGGAGGAGAGGCAATCCTATGGAGTATCGTACCTTAGGCAAGACCGGCCTGCGCGTCTCAGCGCTGGGCTTTGGCTGTGGCAACGTCGGTGGCCTGATCATTCGTGAGGAACCGCGTACCCGCGTGCGTGCGGTGGCGCGGGCGATTGAAGCTGGCATTAATTACTTCGACACTGCTGCCATGTATGGCAATGGCCAGTCGGAGCAGAATCTCGGGCAGGTCCTGAATGAACTCAAGCCCGACGTGTACGTCGGGACAAAGGTGCGTATTCGCCCTGACGAGATGGGGGACCTGCGTAGCGCCATCCAGCGCTCGGTCGAGGCGAGTTTGACCCGCATGGCGCGAGAACAGGTGGACTTGATTCAGCTCCATAACCACATCGTACAGCGCCGGACGCTTGGCGGTGAGAGCGCCTCGGCACTCACTTCCCAGGAAGTGCTGGAAGACGTCATCACTGCCTTTCGGCAGCTCCAGGCTGACGGCAAAGTGCGCTTTTACGGTATCACGGGTCTGGGCGACACAGCGGCGCTCTTCGAGGTCATCAACTCGACCCTGCTGCACACGGTGCAAGTGTGCTATAACCTGCTCAATCCCAGCGCTGGCTATCCTGTGCCTAAGGGCTTTCCGAGCCAGGATTTTCGCTTGCTGATCGACCGTGCCACGGCTCAGGGCATGGGTTCTATTGGCATTCGCGTGTTGGCCGCCGGAGCGCTCTCTGGGCAGGAGGCACGTCATCCCATCGCCGTCCCTAGCGTGGAGCCCATTGGCTCAGGACCAGACTACCGTACTGATGTCGAGCACGCCACATGTCTGGCATTTCTGGTCGAGGAAGGCCATGCCAGCAACTTGGTCGAGGCAGCCATGCGCTTCGCCTGGAATAAAACCAATCTCTCGACGGCTCTGGTAGGCTTCTCGAGCATGGCACATCTCGAGCAGGCTATTGCCGCGCAGGCTCGCGGGGGGCTGCCAGCGGCGGCATTGGAACGTCTAACCCAGGTCTGGGCCCGGTTTGCCACGGCCTAAAGGGCTGGTCACCCGGCGCGCAGGTCCAGCAGTATCCATAGGCCAATTAGGAGAAATCCTAGCCCGGCAATGCCCTTGAGCAGGCGGGGGGACACGAGGAGAGAGAGCTGTTCGCCAACAAGGACGGCAAGCAGGCTCGACAGGGCGAGTGCCCCGGTAGAGGCGACAAAGACCCCGAGGCGGCTGAGGCGTGGGTCTGCCGCGAAGAGCAACGTCGCGATCTGGGTTTTGTCGCCAAGTTCCGCCAGGAAGACGGTTACAAAAATGGACCAGAGTCCCATCATGGGTTGCCTCTCTTGCTAAAAACGAGCCCGGATATCAGTGCGCGGGCTTATGCCGGGGCACCGATGCATTCTTCGTAAACTGTACCGCTCTGTTGAGATGCTTTGCCTTGAGCGTGTGCATAGCATATCATCCCCTAGCCTCGATGGCTCCTGAGCATAGGCGAGAAAGACATTGCGACACCAGGCCAAACCCCGTACGCTCGGCATACTATATCTGCGCTGCAGGTTATCGATATTAGGAAGCGATCCATGCGAAGAACATTCTGTGGGTTCATACTCCTCCTGGGAGGCGCATGCGGGCTGCTGAGTTGCCTCGCTCCCCCTGAGCAGCCAAACGGTACGCAACCATATGGGCGCATCGTATTACCAGAGGCGATACGCCTCGTAGCACTTGACAATCGGACCTTTGATCCGCGTCTGCGGATCAGAGAAATACAGGTCACTCCTGGCTCTCATACTCTGCACCTTGCCTACGCGGGCAACAGTCCGCAGCATGCTGGCCAGCAGCATGAGCCCTTGCGCTTTGAGGTCCAGGCAGGGCACCAGTATGTCTTTGACGCCAGGACGTGAGGGATTATCTGGCGACCGGTGGTCGCAGCCCATACCCTGATTCCTCAATACTGTACAGCACATGTGTGCTCACAGGCGGAGACCCAGGCACCCGAGTTTGAGCCACCGAGCTGTAACTAACACTCTCTCGCCTCATAGCCCTCGCGCAGAGGGGGAGAGCCAAGGAGAAGCCATGAATGAGCGCGCGGATTTCCGCCAGTTTTACCGAGATGCACATGCCGTGTCTAACCTGAGCGAGCGTGAGAAGATATTTATGGGGCTGGCAGTTGCCTTCGTCCGTAACTGTCAACCATGAGTGGAGCGACGCCTTGCGGACGCGAGGAAAGCCGGTATCTCTGAGGAGGATTTGGATACTGCCGTGGACGTCATTGCGGCAGTCGATGCGGGCATTATACAGTCGCTGCACATTCGCGCCACAGCCCAGCTCAAGCGTGAGGCGCTGCACAGTCAAGGATAAAGAAGGGAAAACGCCATGGACTACACTATTCAGCAGGGCACCGTGATCGACGGCACAGGTGCAGCGCGCTTTGCTGCTGACATGCTGATCCGTGCTGGCAAGATCGCTGAGGTTGCCCCACGCTTGCCGCTCCTAGGGCAGGGCATTGATGCCAGTGGCATGATCGTGTGCCCGGGTTTTATTGACATGCATACACACTCACAACTAGTCGTTTTTACTGAGCCCGATCTCCCCATGAAAGCGACCCAGGGCATCACTACGGAGCTGTTTGGCCAGGATGGCATGGCGACTTTTCCGATGGTGCCGCAGGCATCTGCCATGTGGCGTACGCACCTCTCGGGGCTCGACTGCAACCCGCCCATTGACTGGGCCTGGCAGGATGCAGAGCAGTACTTCCATCGTCTGCCGCATGCCAGCGTGAACATCGCCACCCTCGTAGGCCATGGCAACCTGCGGCTCTGTGTCATGGGGATGGAAGACCGTCCGGCGACAGATGACGAACTCCATCGCATGGGCCTGCTGCTGGAGCAATCACTGGCCGAAGGCGCTTTCGGTATGTCTACTGGCCTAATCTATGCGCCCTGCGTGTATGCCGATAGGCGCGAACTGATCTACCTTAACCGTATTGTGGCGAAGTATGGAGGTATTTTCGTCACCCACATGCGCAACGAAGCGGACTACATCTGGTCGGCACTGGATGAGGTCTTCGAGATTGCGCGCGCTTCTGACACCCATCTGCATATCTCGCACTTAAAAATTTCTGGGCGCAACAACTGGGGCCAGGCGCAACGCCTGATCCAGCGTATGAATGAGGGCAGAGCTGCCGGGCTACAAATCACGGCGGATCAGTATCCATACGAGGCTGGGAGCACCATGCTGGCGGCCCTTCTCCCGACCTGGGCCCACGCTGGCGGGGTAGACCAACTGCGCAGTCGGCTACGCGATCCCGTGCTCCTGGCGCGTATGAAAACGGACATGGAGCACGGCATCCCTGGGGCACGTAACATGGTACTGGAAGCAGGCTACGAGAACATTATGGTATCGTACACTGCTTCTGACCGCCACCGGGGGGTCGAGGGCCTGCGGTTAGCAGAGATCGCTCGCGCATGGGACACCGAGCCCTTTGATGTCGTGGTGCGCCTCTTGCTCGACGAGGATTTTGCCGTGGGGATGATTACCTTCATGATTGGTGAAGACGACATCCAGGACATCCTGCAAGCCCCCTGGCGAGCCATGGGCACTGACGGTCTGCTCGGCGGACGACCGCATCCGCGTGCCTACGGCAGCTGTCCACGCATTCTGGGACACTATGCCCGCGATCTGGGGCTACTCACGCTTGAAGAGGCAATCCGCAAGATGACCAGTCTTCCCGCAGAGATCTTGCATCTGAGTGACCGTGGAGTGTTGCAGCCCGGCAAAGCTGCCGATGTTGTCGTATTCAACCCGCAGACCATTCGCGAGCGCTCCAGCTATGAAGACCCACGCCAGTATCCCGAAGGCATTGCCTATGTTTTCGTCAATGGCCGTCCCGTCATTGCCGGTGGCCAATCTACGGGTGAACGCCCGGGGCATCTGTTACAGCATCACGGCTGACCCTCGTGCTTTGTTCACATGCTCATATCCGTTTTGCACTAGAGTAGGCGGCCTACTCTAGTGCTCTGCTGCACCGACAATGCCACCGAGTGTGGCACCATAGATCAGATACCCGAGCAGCGCACGTCCGGCGGCGGGGAAGCCACCAAACGCTGCACTGAAGATCCCCGCACCCAGCAACGGGGCAATGATGATCTCGGTGACGCCCCAGAGAAGCCCCGCCCAGAGCATCCCCTTGAGGACAGGCGATCGCTGCAGGTCTTGGGATGGTAGGCACACATACGCCAGCGGGAAAAGCACACCCCCACTGAAGACGTGCGCCAGCAGGCCCACAGCACAAGGCTGATGCACCATCGCTTGGTGCACAACCTGTCCTAGCATCAGAGGCACCACCCCATAAACCATCATGGTCTGCAACAGTGTGCCCAGTAGGCCACCCTCCATCGCTCGTATCACAGTGTGTTGACGCATCTTGCTCTCCTTCCTGTAGGTCCAGAGCCTCAGTGAGATTTGCCTCCTCGTACAGCATCTCGTTGCCGTTTGCCTGAGCAACTTGCACGTATCCATGAGATCGGTTGCAGGGCTGTCAATCTTAAGTGTCTGGAGAGGAAGGTACGTAGGGATGATACTCACAGAGCATGAGAATGGTTACATTGTGGATGTAAGCTTAGTCACATGTAGGCAAATGACTTCCACTTGTTGATTAGTGCCCTTGTCAAGTACTTGGGGCACTTGACCTATTGATATGGCCGGATAGCACGTAAAAATTCCTCCGAGGGTACACCAACCGGCTCATAGACCCTAACGTGCAGGCGCACAAATTCCTTCTTTTTGGGGGACTGGTCCACTATACGTACCAGAAATTTCACCTGATTCGTCTCTTCAGGACCCGCTTGACAGACGGATTGCACCATCGTCCCGCCAATCTGTGTGCAAAAAAGGGCAAAATTCTGCAGCATGTTGGCCGTAGTGACGTTATGAGGGAAGAAATCTGCGGCAAAAATACGGTATGTACCTCGCTCTTGGATGGTCGTTCCCAGGGAGACACGCAGCTTCTCGAGCCCCTGCGACATCTCTTTCAGCACTTTTTGCGCAAAGGCGATGGCCGAGTGCTCCTGTGTGTCGGGTTGCACAACAGGGTGGGCACATCCCCAGATACTCACGAGACACCAGGCCACCAGAATCCGCCGTACCATAGATATCTCTTCCCCCTCACTTGACCAGAAGCGCAGAGGCTTGACGCTGCTGGGCGTCTCGACACCTCTCCTCTACAACCTCGCTGCCGCCAGGGAGATTCCTGCTATAACGGTGTAAGGTGGCCCCTGTAGAGACGACTATTGGCCAGTGAAGTTGGGGGGCCGGCGTTCGAGGAAGGAGTTGCGAGCTTCCTGGACGTCGTGTGGAGCCCGCCGCGCCAACAGGAGGCCAAAGGACTCATGACGGAGCTGCTCTTCGAGCGTTGCTTCCATGCTCCGTTGCAGGGTGCGCCGTGCCGCTTGCATGGCAACAGGGGGCCAGGAGGCAATGGACTGAGCCAGCGCCATGGCTTCCTCCAGGAGTTTGTCGGCTGGGACCAGCCGATCCAGGAGACCAATACGATACGCCTCTTCGGCTTCCACAAAGCGACTGGTGTAAATCAGGTCACAGGCACGACTGTAGCCGACAATACGCGGCAGAAAAAATGACAGGCCCGAATCCGGACTGAGGCTGCGCTCGATAAACACCGTTTTGAAGCGCGTCAGCTCTGAGCCAACACGCATATCACAGGACAGTGCCAGGGACATTCCGGCTCCTGCGGCCACGCCATTGACCGCGGCAATGATTGGTTTATCTAACGTACGATACACGGCCATGGCCTGGCGCCCGACCCAGCCATAGACATCCAAGCGCTCTTGTCGGCTGGGGGCTGACTCACTATCAGCCCGCGGTGTGCGCAAATCGACCCCAGAGCAGAAACCGCGTCCAGCACCGGTGAGGACCACGGCCCAGATATTGTCGTCGTCGCGCAACTCCTGACAGACGTGGGTCAGGGCTTCGCGCAGTGCAACGTTCAAGGCATTCAACCTATCCGGTCTGTTCAGGGTCAGGATGGCGATACGTGCGCGTCGCTCCATACGTAAAACGTCGTCAGCCATGTGCTCTCCTTCCAGAACGCTGTGCAGCTCACTGCCAAAACGCCCCGTCCCTGCTACTCGGTGGCTTTCTCAAGGATGGCCTGCAACAGGACGTCACAGCCAGCGGCGACATCCTCCGGGGTGGCATCCTCAATTTCGTTATGGCTAATGCCGTCCTTACAGGGGATGAAAATCATCGCTGCCGGGCAGACTTGCGCCAGGTATTTGGCATCGTGACCCGCCCCGCTGATCATATCCATATGTGACAGGTATAAAGACGACGCGGCACGGCGTACTGCGGCGATACAGTCGGGATGGAAAGGCGTGGGTGGCGCGTACCAAATTTCCTGGAGCGTACCTGTGAGCCCTAACTCCCCCAGGCGGTCCAGTGCGGCACGCACAGACTCGGCCATAGCTTTGAGTGGGCCATCCTCGGGGTGACGCAAGTCAATACTAAAATCCACGCGTCCTGGAATGACGTTGCGGGAGTTCGGGTGTACCAACAATTGCCCTACGGTGCCCACGCCGTGCGGTGCCTGCGCCAGGGCGGCCTCCTGGACCGCCTGCACTATGCGCGTGGCCCCGAGTAAGGCATCCCGGCGCCTGGGCATCGGCGTTGTCCCGGCATGCGACTCCATACCCTGTACGGTACAGTCGAACCAGCGCTGACCTTGTAGTCCCTGGACGACTCCGATGACGCGTCTCTCTGCCTCCAGGATGGGACCCTGCTCAATATGGGCCTCGAAGTAGGCGTGCACAGGTTGCCCACCGCAGACACGCATACCGGCATAGCCCAGACGATCGAGTTCCTGGCCAAGCGTGACGCCATTGAGATCGGTGCGTGACAGACCATACTCCAGAGAAAATTCCCCGGCGAACACGCCTGAGGCGACCATAGCAGGCGCAAAGCGCGAGCCTTCTTCGTTCGTCCACACCACCACTTCCACAGGATGGCGGGTGGCATAGTGATGATCGTTGAGCGTCCGAATCACTTCGAGCCCGGCCAATACTCCGTAGACTCCATCAAACTTCCCACCCGTGGGCTGCGTGTCGAGGTGGCTGCCCGTCAGCACCGGGGGCAGCGTGTTATCAGTACCAGGGCGGCGGGCAAAAATGTTGCCCATCTGGTCGATCTCGACCTCACACCCCGCTTCACGAGCCCAGCGTATGAACACATCTCGACCCTGCCGATCCACATCCGTCAGGGCCACACGGCACACGCCGCCGCGCGCTGTTGCCCCGATCCTGGCCATTTCCATGAGCGACTGCCAGAGTCGCTCCCCATTAATACGGAACGCTGCCATACTTCCCCCTCTGCCGCTGGCTCCTTAACGCTGCCCAAGTTTGTCGACACAGTCGGCAATGCGCTCCAGGGCCTTGCGCAGGTTCGCCTGCGAGTTAGCATAGGAAAAACGCAAATAGCCTTCACCATACACGCCAAAATCGACGCCGGCCAGAGAGGCAACGCCGCCGATCTGGAGGAGATAATCGGCCAGTTCTTTGGACGACCGGCTGACTTGCGAGACATTTGGGAAGGCGTAGAAGGCGCCGCCGGGCATAGCACAACGGAAGCCTGGGATGGTGTTCAGGCCCTCGACAAAGATATCCCGCCGCCGCCGAAACTCCGCCATCATGGCATCCACCGGCTCCTGCGGGCCAGTGAGGGCCACCAGCGCCGCCCGCTGCGAGAACGAGGACGTGCAGGAGTTGCTATTGGTCATCAAGCGCGTGACATGCACGGCCAGTTCCTCAGGCATGACGCCATAGCCGAGCCGCCAGCCGGTCATGGCGTAGGTCTTGGAAAAGCCATCCAGGATAATACCTAGCTCCTGCATGCCGTCACAGGTCGTAATGCTCCGGAATTCCCCATCGTACACCATGCGGGAATAGATCTCGTCCGATAAAACAGGGATGCCGTGCTGAACCGCAATCTCGGCGATCGCTTGCAGGTCCGCCGGCGGCAAAATCCCACCAGTGGGGTTTTGCGGGGAATTGAGGATGATGAGACGTGTACGATCCGTAACCAGGTCCCGCAGCTCATTGACGTCTAAGCTAAATCGTTTTTCTTCACGCAGCGGAATGGGGACCGGGGTGGCGCCCACAAAACGGATCACGGACTCATAGATCGGGAAGCCAGGGTTGGGATAGATGACTTCATCCCCAGGCTGCGCCAACGCCATAATGACAAAAAACATAATCGGCTTACCTCCGGGCGTCACGACGACCTGAGACGCCTGCACGGTGGTACCGCGTTGCCTCGCGACATCCTGAGCAATCGCTTCCCGCAGCTCCGGGAGACCAGCCGAGGGTCCATAATGCGTATAGCCCTGGTCCAGGGCCTCTTTGGCTGCCTCAATCACGTGCCGTGGGGTATCGAAGTCAGGTTCGCCAATTTCCAAGTGCACGACATCCTTGCCGGTCGCCTCTAACGCCCGCGCTTTGACCAGCACTTCAAACGCCGTCTCGGTTCCTAATAAAGACATGCGGTCTGCGAATCGCATCGTTGCTCCTCCCAGTCGATGGTTGATTGCCCCATACGTTTCAGCAATGTTCTACCAGAGTTGCGCGCAGAAGAAAAGCCGCCCTGACGAAGTTCTATCGATAGACGCCTCGATGCGTTACACTGTCTGCACTGGGGACACCACTGAAGAGAGTTTCGATACAGGAGAGAGCGTATGCAGCTCACGGGAAGTGTGGCAGTGATTACGGGTGGAGCCTCAGGCTTAGGCGCCGCCACAGCGCGGTTGTTCGCCAGGGCCGGGGCAAAGTTGGCGCTCTGGGATCTCAATGCTGAGGCCGGCAACGCCCTGGCAGCCGAGTTTGGTCCCAACGCACTCTTCATCAAGACCGACGTCACCAACAGTGATGATGTGCAGCGGGCTTTGACACAGGTGCAGGAGCAGTTTAGCAGCGTCCACATTGTGATCAACTGCGCCGGTATCGCTACCGCTGAACGCGTCATCGGTCGGCAAGGCCCACTGCCCTTAGAGCGTTTTGCGCGGGTGATCCAGATCAACCTGATCGGCACGTTCAATGTCATACGTCTGGCAGCAGTCCTCATGATGCAAAATACTCCGAACGCTGAGGGCGAGCGTGGTGTCATTATCAATACCGCCTCTGTCGCCGCCTTCGAAGGCCAGATTGGCCAGCCAGCCTATGCGGCTTCCAAAGCCGGGGTGGCGGGAATGACCCTGCCGATTGCCCGCGAGTTCGCCTCCCACGGTATTCGTGTGATGGCCATTGCGCCCGGCGTCTTCGATACGCCCATGGTCGCTGGCCTGCCAGAGCCGGCCCAGCAAGCGTTGAGCGCCGCCGTGCCTTTTCCCAAACGCCTGGGTCGACCTGACGAATACGCGGCTCTGGCGCGGCATATCGTCGAGAATGTCATGCTCAATGGTGCGACCATCCGTCTGGACGGCGCCCTGCGTATGGGCCCACGCTAGGAGCATAGAGGGACCAGGGGTGTGAGACATGCTGGTTATGCCACATGGGCGCGGCGCTGGGGCTGTCTGCTGGGGCTGTGTATGATGCTGCCCCTGGCGGGCTGCCCAGCCCTGTATTGGACGAACCCCGCGAAGCCGTCCACAGCTTTTGCTGATGATGCCGCGGCCTGTGAGATCGAGGCTGCGCAAAACCCAACGATCGCTGATGTGTTTGACGCCGACCACTACAATGCCTATCTTGCCTGCTTACGCGGGAAGGGCTGGGAGCTGCAGCAGCGCCCCTAGCACGCTCTAGGCTGAGATTGCTAGGGAAATACCATGGAGGTCGTGATCAAGCTCGTGAGACTGACGCCATTGTGGGCAAGCAGTGCCAAGCCTATGCTAAAGGGTTAGGCTCTCTCTCCTGCAAGGAGACCATCCAGAAAATCCGTGGCGAGTGGTGCCCCCGGTGGGGCCACCGGATGCGCCTGCATGAGATATTCCTGCCCGAGGATGGCGACAGTAGTGTCCCACGGCACTTGGTCAAACATCCCATCCGGGGTTATTTGCGTGCGGTGGCTGCGCATGCTGGCGAGTTTCTGCTCCACATAGGGGGTGACGTCGAGCCGCACATGCATCTGTGCGAGTGGCACCCCTTGCTGGCGCAGCTCCTGGTCAGGCAGGGGCACCTCGAGACCAGCCCGTCTGAGCAGGGTGGCGCGGTGCATACGGTGCCCTTGTAGGCGGGCAACGTAAAACAGCCGCAGGGGATTGCATGGGCAGAGCCTGGCCTGAGTCTGCTCTGGGAAGGCGGTCGGATCGCCGGACGCGTGCACTGCGGCAGTCGTATAACGCGACATGGCCTTATGGTCCTTATGCCCCGAAATGCCCTCGGGCTCGAACGTCAGGACGATGTGCGGCTGGAAGCGCCGGATCTCCTCGACCAGACGTTGTACGACCTGCCAGGGTGGCGCCTGTACAAAGGCGTTAGGATGATATTGCGCCGGCGAATCTCCCCAGCCAGAATCGCGATAGCCCAGCATGATAGGTTCTTGCAGGCCCAGGACTGCGCACGAGCGTCGCAGTTCCTCGTGCCGTACCTGTCCTAAGGTCTCGCGGGTAGCGACGCCTGGTTGACGAATGTCGCCTTCCTCGCCATACGTGGCACACACCAGGCGTACCTGTACCCCACGGGCGGTACTGGCTGCCAGCACCCCAGAGGCCGTGAAGGCCTCGTCATCGGGGTGCGCAAAGCAGGCCAGCAGGCGTAACTGCGCCATGCCGTCTCTCCTCCTTTATATCGATGTCGATGGGTCTATAAACCCTGTCTCTGTTGGAAAACCTGCTGCACACCAAGCGAGAAAACCACCCTGGATAACAAAAATGTGCGTGTAGCCGAGTCGCTGCAGGGTGGGTACAGACAGCGTCGCGATATCACCACGGCTACAATAGACCACCAGTGGTGCATATGGGGTAGGAGCCACACGCTCAATCTGTGAGGCCAACAGCTCACGCGCGCACCACTGCGCTCCAGGGATATGCGCCATGCCAAACTCATTGCTCTCACGCGCATCGATCAGGCAGAGGTATTCGCCGGCGTCCAGGCGTGCTTTCAGGTGTGCCGGGGTGATAAACGTGATCTCTAGGAGTGGCGTGTTGTCTATGGCCATGACATGCTCCTTGCCAACAAGGCGTGTTGCTCCTGTTAGTGTAGCACAGAGTGCCCTGATCGGTCTCTCACCCCCCGGGGGGAGAACTCCCCTTATACGAGACGGCTAAGTACTGCGCACGGCAATTGCCCCGCCAGTTTGGCGCGGTTCTCGGCATAGTCGCGATCAATCGGCTTGCCGGTGAACGATTCGATCAAGGGAAACATCCGGCCATTCGACAGGTTGCCGTTGTGCGCGATGGCGAGCACCTGGCCGCCGGTCTTTTCCTCATAGGCCTGCATCCATTTCCAGAGATCACGCGGGTTGTCGCTGCCGAGCGGTTTCTGGGTGGTGAACGGCTCAACCTGGCTGGCCTTGGTGGCATCGTCGCGGAAGATGACGTTACGGTGCAGGTTGTTGCCACCGGTGTTGGAGGTCCATTCATAGCCGATAAAGGCGGTGAAGCGCCCTGGATCGTTTGCCTCCTCCGCGGCCTTGATGGTTTCGCTCCACGCCGAGCGGTACGCAGAAGTGCCCGGCAGATACATCAGCGCTTTCGGGTAGGTTCCTTGGGAGAAGCTGGTGATGATCTCAATGGCGGCCTGAGCGCCTTTGCCCGATTGAATCATATCATACCACTTCCGGCCCATCGGATCGGCCAACACCGAGGGTTTGCCCGCCAGCAGATCCAAAAAGAAGCCCATGTTGTCGGAGTGATCAGCTACCACCAGGAAGTCAAGCGGCCGGGAGAGCTTGACCGGCTGGCCGCTGGACGCGGTGATTTCCTCACCTTTGGCAAAGCGGTAAGCATCCTTCGGGCTTAGCCGTGCGCCGAATGCTCCGGCGTCGAACGAGAATCCGGTGTGCAGGTGCGTGTCGCCGAAGAACGGCCGGGTGGGAAAGTTACGGCCCGCGTAGGGCGAGTATGATGGCTTTGACGGATGCACCCTTTCGGCCGTTGCCTGGTCGGGCGCGCCGAGGCCCGGGGTGCTGATCTGGTCGGTAGCGAGCGCCGGCAGCGCCACACTGACAGCCAGCAAGACCGCCAGAGCGGTTTTGTGGATGGCTGTGATCTGCATGGGTGTCTCCTTTCGCGGTACATGGATGTGCATTTCAAAACGCCGCCACGCGTTGCATCACCGAGAACATCGCCACACTGCCGATGACATAGGGTGGCACAAGCTCCGCCCAGCGCGGCAGTGACACGCCGACGCGGCGCCCCAACGCCATGAGGCTGAGCACAGTGGCGACAAACAGCAGATGACCAGTCTCAACGCCGACACTGAAGAACAGCAGTGCTGTTGGTATGTGCCCAGCCGGTAAGCCGACTTCACTCAAGCCGCCGGCAAATCCCAGCCCATGCAACAACCCGAACGTCAACGCCACTACCCACGGGGCACGCGCCGTCACGCCCTCGCGGCCGGCGTGCAGATGGACAATCTCCACGGCAACGCACACGATGCTCAACGCGATGATGGCCTCCACCGGCGCCGCTGGCACGTGCACGAACCCGAGAGTCGCCGCCGTCAACGTGATGCTATGCGACAACGTGAACGCACTCACGGTTTTGACCAATTGCCAGCTCCCGCGGGTAATCAGCAACAACGCCAGGACAAAGAGCAGATGATCGATGCCGGTCAGGATATGTTCGACGCCGAGCGTCAGATACACGCCTGCCACCGTAAGCCCTGATACGCGCGCCGGAATCTCCGCCGCCGGTTCCGCTGCAGTCAGCCGCTTCACCCACGTACTGCCATCGGCAAATGCTATGC
>JBMDXC010000379.1:0-21345 GCA_048594805.1 Candidatus Entotheonellaceae bacterium
GATTGCGCAGGATTTCTACAGCCTCTACCCAGAGCGCGTGGCCACACTGGTACTGTGTGACACCTCCGATGGGCTGAACACGAGGATGACGCCAGAGCAGCGCGAAGAGTTCATTCGCCTGCGCCTTGGCCCCCTGCTGGCTGGCAAGGAGCCGAAGGATATGGCACCGACGGTGGCCGACACGCTTATTGGCCGTCAGTCAGCCCGCGCCGCCTGGCAGCGCCTGGTGGACAGCATGGCAGCGCTGCACAAGGAGTCATACATCAAGACGGTGCGCGCCAACACCGCACGCACGGACTACCCCGATGCCCGGCAGATCCGGGTGCCAACACTGCTGGTCTTTGGTGAGGATGACAGGCTTACGCCGCCCGCCATAGGCCGCGCCATGCAGGCGAAGATCCCAGGCGCGGAGCTGGTCATTATTCCGACGGCCGGCCACCTGAGCAACATCGAGCAACCGGCAGTGTTCAACCAGGCGGTGCTCGACTTCCTGCTCAAGCATAAAGAGCTGGCGCAGTAACAGGACCGGGTCATAAGACCAATGCTCTCGAGCATCAGACGATCTTCCGCTTGCCTCCACACTGCCTACCCCGATCGCCGTCAGGGCTCTTGACGAGGTGATCGCAATGGCGCACGCGATCTCCCGCAACTTGAGTCTGTATGCGTTGGCATCCTTCGCTCCAACGCTTGCCAATCTTGAAGGTGTGGAGGGGATCAGAACTGTGGTGCGCGCGGTGTGCGAGACAGCGGCCTGGTTTCCGTTTGAAATTCAAGGCGCTATCATGCTTGGAGTGATGTCCGTGCAGCTATAGAGCGTGCTCTCCCCGATCTCTCCGTAGACACCCGGGCGTGACGGGATAGACAAGGTTTACGATACGTACCCGCCAAACAAAGCTTGCCGCAGATCTTTCCAGAAGCAATCGACGTCTGTAAACCCTGCTGCCCTGAGCGCCGCCAATTGCTCGTCAAGGTTGGCGGGGAAGGCATGCGCCGGTGCGTGTGAGGCAGTCTGGTGCGCTTCCTGGCGCATAGCTGTGACTTCTGCATGGGCTGCCCCTTCGCGCTGGCGTCGCAGTGCGGTTACCCTCCCATAATGCTGCTGCAGCGCCAGTGTTGGGGCGTTTACCAGGTCAAGGTTCAGAAAGACGCCGCCCGGCTTCAGGTGCATGCGGATATCGCTATAGATTTCACTGATGCGCTTGAAATCGCGCAGGTTATGCAGACAACTGGCGGACACGGCAGCGTCAAAGGGGCCATACTGCTGCGGCAACCAGTCTTTATCGAAGAGGTCAGACTGGTAAGGCTGAAAGCGCGTGCCGTAACTGGCCATGATCTGCCGCGCACGCTGCAGCATCGGGGTGGAACCGTCCTGGGCAATGCAGGTGGCGTTGGCGCAGTGGTCGAGGATAAACTTACTCACTGGCCCATAACCGGCGCCGACATCCAGGATGGTGACTGTGGCGTCTGTAGGAAACGGGAACAGATCGCATAGAAGTTGAAAGCGCTGGGCTCGCGTCGAGTCAGCAGCCCGTTGCCGTGTGACCCACTCGTCGACATACGTGTCTGACGTCCAATCGTGATGATCGCGCCGCTCCATAGTGTCCTCCAGAAGTTGAAGTCAACGCAAGCATAACTGCACTATGGGTCCCCCATCAACGCGCCGCGCGGTCCGCGTGCCCGAGAGATCGTCCAGGTGCGACACAGTCCCGTACCAATTGCTTCAGTTCCTTGGCTTCGGGAAAACGCCCCTGTGCCGTACGCGACCAGATGGTTTCTCCATCAACGCGCACCTCGAAGACCCCTCCCCTGCCGGGCTGCAACGCCACTTCACCCACATCGCTGGCAAAGGTCGTTAACAACTCCTGAGCCATCCACGCCGCCCGTAACAGCCATCGGCACTGGGTACAGTACTCGATTTCGACCCGCGGTTGTTTCGGCATATCTGTAACTCTCTACATTGGAGTGTTGCTCGCAAGCGCCCTCTCCTACATGGGAGAGGGGACTCCCGAGACTGTACGAGTACCTACCCTAGCGCACCGGCGGCCAGATGATCCAGCCGCGTCGTCCTGTGTTGCGGACCCGGAAGAGATGTCCACCACCCGTAGTAATGTAGAGCGTGCGCTGGTCCGGATCCCCAAAGGTACAGTTGGTAGGCGTGTCCACCCCCACTGGCATCGGATGGGTCTCCAGCACGCGGCCCTTGGGATCCCAGATGTAGATCATTGGGCCAGGACCGCTGGCATAGGAGCCGGCAGTCGCTACGATATTACCCTCAGCATCTAGGCACATACCGTCAATACCGCGCTGGGGTCCCCGATGGTCTTCGCCAAATTGATGCAGCACGACATAGGGGCCCAGGGAGCCGTCAGACTGAATATCGTAGGCTCGCAGCTCCCGCCGCTCAGGGCTGGTCTGGATCATGTAGAGGGTGCGCTGGTCAGACGAGATCAGGAGACCATTGGTGCCGGTCGTGTCGTCGAAGGTCATGCGCTTGCACACCCAGGTGCCACCGGGCTGCAGGTCGGCACGTAGGATCGCGTTACAACCAGGGATCTCTGTCTCACTGGGATCGATATTGCCAGCGTTCCAGGGGTTGCTGAACCAGATGCGACCCTGGCGGTCAATCGCCAGATCGTTCGGAGTATTCAAGGGCCTACCATCGAGACTATTCACGATGGTGGTCGTAGTGTCATCGGGCTCGAAGCGCACAATAGAGCGCCCCCCTGAGCAGCAGCCGTATAGCCGGCCTTCGGAGTCAAAGGCCAGGCCATTCGTGTGGTTCGTATTTTCCCGGAAGACGCTACACTCCCCGGTGGCGGGGTCGTACCGGTAGATACGACTGGCCGGGATGTGGGTAAACAGCAGCGCCTTGCCATCCCAGGCTGGCCCCTCGGTCAAACGCGGGTTGAAGGGTCCGGCCACCATCTCAAATTCCCACCCCATAGCACTCTCCTACAGCGTTGCTGAAGTTGCGGCTGCACCGGCCTCACGCAGACGATCCCAGCGCCCACGCATCGCCTCTATCGAGCGCTCCACACGCACCTGCATCGTGACATCGTCCTCGGTGCCGACATCACGCGTCAGACAACAGTACTCCAGCGAGATGCCATTGGGATCGTGAAAGTAGATGGACTGCGCCCACTCATGATCCACGATATCCGTGACGGGAACACCCTTGGCGAGCAACTCCTGGCGCTTCACCTCCAGGGCTGCCACCGAGCCGGCCTCGAAGGCAAAATGATAGAACGAGCCTGGAACGCCCAGCCCGGTGTTAATGCCAGCGTCATAGTCCTCCGGAATCCCCGGGACCCCTTGCGGCTCCATAAAGGCGATGAGCTGATCCCGGCCCGTGTCAAAAAAAATGTGCCGGATCTGGCCCCCTTCGGCAATCTTGATGATGTCACAGCGGGCCACCTTAAAGTCCAGGACGTTCTCGTAGAAGTCACGCGTGCTGTCCAGGTCCCGTGTCGACAGCCCAATATGCGAAAATCCCTTGTGTGCCATGACAAGCCTCTCTTTCTTGGGGGTGTCGTTACCCCTCATGCTCTGCCCTCTCCCAACCGCCACCATATCAGGCATGTGGTCGTAGTGTATATGGAGGAGGACAACGTGGTCAAGCCATTCCTGGTGATTCGAGGTGCTGGCAGGCCGGTATGACCTCCTCGGCGAACAGGCGCAGAGAACGCAGCATTTGTGCAGTGGTGAGGGTGCCAAAGTAAAAGGAGCCGACGAAGTAGTTCGAGCCCGTGATCTGCACGTGCTCCTGGACCCGTTTCTTGACCGTATCCGGAGACCCGACGATGTGCAGCCCTTCCGCCAGGCGCGCATCAAAGTCAGCCAGATACGCCGCCCGTCCGCTGGTATCGCCGTGCGCCACACGCAGATAGTTGAAATTGCGGATGAAGTCGGCAAAGGCAGCCCTGGCTTCCTGCAGGGCCCGGGCATCCGTCTCGGCGACATAGACGTGGCGCACGATGCCGTACTTCGGTTCTGGCACATGGGCGTTCAAGCGGTCCGGGTTGGCATGGTGCTCCTGCCAGACGCGCTTATACAGCTCAAACAGCTCCCGCATCGTGGTCATGGATGGATAGTGCGTGATGGTATTGAACCCCTCCTGTGCCAACCACGTGATCGAGTTGGTGTTATCCGTAGGATACCACAGGGGCGGATACGGGCGCTGGTACGGCTCGAGGTGCAGACGCACGTCCTTGAACGAGAAGTACTCGCCAGTGTAAGAGACCTCCCCGGTGCGCAAGCCCGTGACCAGAATCTCCAGGGCCTCCCGAAACATAGCGCGTGACTCCTGGGGGGTTACATTGTAGAAGGCCAGTTCATAGGCGGAGACACCGCGGCCCACGCCAACTTCCAGCCTGCCTCGACTCATGTTATCCAGCATGCAGATTTCCTGCATCAGCCGCAGCGGGTTATAGAGCGGCAGCAGGTAGACGAGTGGGCCCAGGCGGAGGCGGTGCGTACGCTGGATGACGGCGGCCAGGAAGACCCCAGGCGACGGCGCCATGCCCAGGGGCGTTCCCTGGTGCTCGGCCAGGTGATAGCAATAGAAGCCTGCCTCATCGGCGTATTCCAGGCATTGCAAGCGCTGCTCGTACAGGTCAGGGAGCTGGAGCTGATTCCGATCAATCCAGTCGAAGATGCCAAACTGCACTGGCGCCGCATTTGGGTGAGATTGCCCGTGGTCGTCAACCATCGCGTCACCTCCGTACGCCCATGGCAGGATCGGCCCAGGGAGTCTGTCAGCGAGAGGTCGCCGGCCCCCTGGCACTCTACAGGCAACGATAGTACGGCTGTTCCAGACTGTCAATCGTTCTGGCGGCCATAGGGTTACGAAGCGTCTACACGCTGCAGGGGGTATGGGCCCTCTGCATAAGTTGTAGGGGAGAGGCGCTGCTGGGCTAGCTTACGCTCGGCAAGCTGGAGAGCGGCACGCTGCGTTGAGATGTCCCAGCGTTGCGCAGTGTCGAGTACACGGCGTAGCGTGCGTGCGATGTTCCGCACCTTCGCCAGGACTGGCGCTTCGTTGTAGCCCTCTGATGCGCGTTCCGCCGCAACATTGATGAGGCCGCCAGCATTGATCACGAAGTCTGGGGCGTACACAATGCCGCGCTGGCGTAGGGTATCGCTGTGCTCGTCGGCCAGGCACTGATTGTTGGCACTCCCGGCAATAATTTGACACTGGAGACGTGGGATGGTGTTGTCGTTGAGCGTGCCCCCCAGCGCGCACGGCGCATAGACTTCGCAGGGGACATCGTAAACCTCCTCGGGTGCCACTACACGGGCACTGTATTGCTGGGCAAGTCGCTGCGCTTTCTCAGGCACCACATCTGCAACGATCAGCTCGGCACCTGCTGCATGCAGGCGTGCACAGAGCTGGCTGGCGACGTTGCCGCATCCCTGGATGGCAATACGCAGGCCCTGCAGGCTGTCAGTATGGAAGGCCCACTGCACACACACCTGCATTCCTAGAAACACACCGAGCGCAGTAAAGGGCGCGGGATCACCGCTGCCGCCCATGTCACGGGGGAGCCCGGCAACATAAGGCGTCTCCTGCTGGATGATGACCATGTCTTCCACGGTAGTGCCCACGTCTTCCCCTGTGATATACCGGCCCCTCAGAGCATGCACGAAACGGCCCATGGCACGCAGGAGGTCGGCAGTCTTATCCGTCTGAGCCTGGCCCAGGATGACGGCTTTGCCACCGCCGTGCCTGATATCAGCAACCGCCGCTTTGTAGGTCATACCCTGGGCCAGGCGGTTGGCGTCCAGTAAAGCCTCTGCCTGTGACTGGTACGGCCACATACGCATGCCGCCTAAGGCTGGGCCGAGCCTGGTGTCGTGGATGGAAATAATGGCCCTGAGCTTACTGCAGGGATCGTAGCACTGCAGTACTTTCTCGTAGCCTTCTACTGGTATTTCTATAATGTTCACGGAGCTGCTCCTCTATGTCTCGTTTGCAGTGTGATGGAACCATAACATCTGCGAGGAGGTATGCGTGGTAGACCTGCAAGCAGACAACACAACATGCGTACGAGATATCTAATAATATCGTCAAAACATAAAGCAAGAAGCATGCCAGAAGACGGTTGTACACAGAGATGTCAGCCTACAACACTGCTTCCCTGCCGGTTCTCCTGCCGGGAAAGGGTGAGGGTGAGGGTCTTTGTTCCAGGACCCACGGAGAATGAGCAGAGAGTCAGTTCGGGATAATCTGGGGTATGGCTCGGCTGGCTCCTCTCTCAAAATCAGAGAGATGAGTGTCTGCACCAGCAGACCAAGACCGGTAGGCAGATTTGACGCCGGGCATGACCACTGTTAGAATCGGCTAAACATGCAAGGCACAAAGGGGAACAGCTATGACAAGGTCAGCCGACTTGAAGCCGGTACGAGTCTCCATGATGAATGCCGTCCATGACCTGGCGGTGCTGGTGGCGCGAGATGAAGGGTTATTCAATGACGAAGGACTGGAGGTGGAAGTCATTGGCACCCCGGGTACGGCCCAGGCCAACGCCGGCCGCCAGGCATTGCGCGACGTGATCTTTGATCGCACCATGGAATCCTTGTACAACACAGGCATCGTCGATCAGTACCGCATGTGCGAGTGGGGGGTCATGAAGCGCGCAGTGGAGGCTGCCCCGTGTGGCCAACGTCCAGCCAAGATCGTGGCGCTCGGTGCCGCCATGTCCAAGATGGCCATCATCACTGCGCCCAACAGCCGCATCTACGAGCCGGAGCAGCTCAAGGACACGCCAGTGGCCGTCAGCCCTTTCAATGGCTCACATTTCACGACGCTCAAGATGCTCGAAGGCTTCGTCAAGAAGGAGCACATTCTGGTAGTCAATGCCGGCACCATGCACGAGCGTCTGGAGGCTGTGCGCCGGGGCGATGTAGCCGCCGGGAACTTTATGGAGCCCTGGATTAGCATTGCCCAGAAGCAGGGCTTTCGCATCCTCATGGAAAGCCACTCCACACGCAGTGAAGCGGCCAGTGATGACCTCGACGGCCCCACACTCGCTGCCATGTTCCGTGCAGAAGCGAAAGCGGCAGAGCTGATCAACGCCAACCCTGCCAGGTACGCGCACTATCTGCTCGCAGAGGCGCAGGGCCTGCTGGCGTTGCCCGAGCTGCAGACCTGGCGCCTCCTCTACGGCCCGCCCATGCCCTACACGCGGGAGCGGTTTACAGCGACCTACGAGTGGATGCTGAGCTATCCCGGGCTGATCACCCCTGGCGCCACCTATGAAACAACTGTGGACAACCGTGCCTGGGTGTAAAGTCTATGAGGCGCGGCTGGGCCCAGAATACCCCTACGCATGCAGCCGAATGCCCTGCGTGAGGCGCGGGCGATTAGCGAATCGCCTCCACCCCGTGGTCGCAGCCGCCGATAGGGTAGCATTGGAGACGGGCTATGGTGAATTTGCGCTGGAAGCCCACACCCCTGCTGCCATGCCGCTGCCGGCGCAGCGTACGGTGTGGGCCCCACGGTAACCGCGTCCCAGCAACGCATCGGGCGCTTACGCGCGTGTTGCCTCGATCGCCCCTTCCTCCCAGATGCTGTGCTTACGCGTCTCCGGCATGACAAAGACAGCAATCAGGAACATGAGCAATGGCAGCCCGATAGGATACGCCAGCGCCCATCCCACGCTGTTTGTGGAAAGATAGACAGAGGTCGTGATGATCGGCACCAGACCGCCCCCCCAACCATTGCCAATGTGGTATGGCACCGACACTGACGTGTAGCGGATATGCCCGGGGAAGAACTCCGCCAGGAAGGCCGCGATGGGGCCGTAGGTCATGCCGACGTAGTTGACCAGGAGCGCCACGATGAGGACCGACATCGTGTAGTTAACGTTGGTGGGGTCGGCGTAGATGCCGAGGGCGCTGTAGAGCGGGTAGTACGTCAGGGACGCTAACAGCATGCCGCCAAGGATGATCGGCTTGCGACCGATCTTGTCGGAGAGCCAGCCCCAGAAGATCAGCGTCGGGGTGGCGATCAGCAAAGCTAGGCCGACGATGTAGCTGGAAGTGAGCACGTCGATCTTCTTGACCGTCTGGAGGAAATACAGCGCCCAGAACTGGCCGCTGTACCAGACACATCCCTGCCCCAGTACGACGACACTGGCGATCAGCACATATTTGATGTTGCGGCTCAGGAACGCCTCGCGCCAGGGATTGCTTGCGGTCTGCCCCTTCGCCTTAATCTCCTGGAACACTGGGGTTTCCTGCAGTGACAGCCGGATATAGATGGCAACTGCAACAAGCAGCAGTGAGATGATGAACGGGACCCGCCAGCCCCACTCGTTGAAGGCTTCGTTGCCCAGGTAGGTCCGCGTGCCGATGATCACCGCCAGCGAGACGACGATCCCGAGCGTGGGCGATGTCTGGAGCCATCCGGTGTAATACCCGCGCTTCTCGTCTGTGATGTGCTCGGCCACGTAGGTGATGGCACCGCCGTACTCCCCGCCAAGGCATAGGCCCTGAATGAGACGGAGGACAAAGAGGATGACGGCCGCTGCCAGGCCGATCTGGGCGTATGTGGGGATGACGCCGATGACGGCGGTCGACAGCCCCATACCACTCAGCGTCACGAGGAACGTGTATTTACGACCCACTTTGTCTCCGAGCCAGCCGAACACGAAGGCGCCGAGCGGCCGGATCAAGAAACCAATCGAGAAGAGCGCTACGGTGCTGAGGAAGGCTGCTACCGGGTGGCTCTTCTCGAAGAACTTGACCGCGAGGATCGAGGCCAGGCTTCCGAAGATGTAGAAGTCGTACCATTCGATGATGTTGCCGACGGCTGCGGCAATGACGACACGGCGGAGTTCTTTCATTGAAATATTGGGCGCTGGCATAGGTCCCCCTCCCTTTTTAGGGGTTCTGCTTGAGTCTCTGAGAGAGCCCTCGTGGTGCCCTCCCCGGTTGCACAACTTCGACCCTGCAAAGTTCCCAGCTTATGTGCGCCTGCGATCCCTACAATACTTCAGAGCCGCGTAAGGAGAGCTAGGAAGCACGCCATCCTAAACCTGCTAGTATACGACGAGCTTGCCTGGCTCTTCACCTTGCTCATACCGCGACATTTAACAGAGGGATACAAGGATGTCAAGCATATGCTGCGTGATACAGTCGGGATAGCCTCCTTAGCCTGCCTGCACTGCCGGGCGAATCTCTGTCACCATCAAGTCGAGTGTTTCCAGCATCTGAGCCAGGTTATTGCGGCGGAAGTCAACCACCAGATGCGTCAGGCCCAGTGCTTTGTAGGCACAATACTGATCGATAATCGCCTGTCGCGAACCCTGGATGGCGTCAGCACGCAGAGGAAGGCGCAGCGACAATGCTAGCGTGTCAAACGGTCTCCCGGCCTTCTGCGCGGCCTGCTGCAAACGTTCCAGACTGTGCCGTAACTGCTCACGCGTTCTGTACACATCGCCGCGGCCGCCAGGACGGCGACTGGCTCTAGATATGGCGTCTCTGGCGCATGTGGAAAGCGCCCGCCTGGGTAGTTGCTGGTGTTGACTTTGGGAAATACGACGTGATCACTCACCCAGAGGGAGGCAATCTGCTGTTCCTCTGCCTTGCGACAAAAGGCCAACAAGGCCTCACGGGTAGCCACAGGGCCCTGGGTGGGTAGATGGCAGCCAATCTGCATAGATGCACTCCTCAGTGTATGCGCGCGTGCCGTTGTCTCCAGTGTGGAATCATGCTATAAGCACACGGCTATGAAGATCGTCATTACGGGAACAACGTCAGGTATTGGCAAGGCCTTGGCCCTGTACTATGCGCAGCCCGGAGTCACCCTCGGCCTCATTGGACGTCGGCAAGCCTTGCTCACCACCACAGCCACAGCCTGTATAGCACAGGGTGCCACGGTTGTGCCAGCCGCGCTCGACGTGCGAGAGGGGGAAGCCATGAGGGCCTACGCCGAGCAGTTTGTGAGGCAGGCACAGGGCATCGATCTTGTCATCGCCAATGCGGGTGTAGGGGAGCCTGATGATTTGCGCTCTGGGAATGCTGCGTACCATGCCGACATCTTTGCCGTCAACGTCATTGGCCTGCTCAACACCCTACTGCCTTTTGTGCCCCAGATGATCCGGCAACAGAGCGGTCAGTTGGTGGCTATTGCCTCAGTCGCCGGTTTCCGGGCACTCCCTGGCTCAACAACGTACGCGGCGACCAAAGTCGCTGTGCGGGCCCTCATGGAAGGATATGGTTGGGAACTCCGCCGTCACGGCATCGCCACAACGACGATCAACCCGGGCTTTGTCGTCTCAGAGATGACGGCGCACAACCAGTTTCGTATGCCGTTTCTCGTGCCCACGGATATCGCCGCCGGCAAGATTGCCCAGGCCATCCAGCGGCGGCGGCACAGCTATACGTTCCCCTGGCCAATGGCGTGCCTGGCGCACCTGCTGCCCTTCATCCCCGGCGCGATTTTGGGTCGTCTCATACCCCCGGGGAGGCCATCCAGCGTGTAACGTATACTTTTAACTGTCGAAAGGGCGGTTAGAGATCGGACGATGCTCCTGATTTGCCCGGATGGTGTCAATGTCCCACAGCTGGGAGAATTTCAGTGCGCGGGGGCAGTGACCATAGGCTTCTTCGACCTCTACGATGAGTCCCTGGAGATGTTTCGCATTGTCATCGGGGTTGTAGAGAGACAACGCGAGATTTTGCTGCTCGAGGGCTCCCTTGTCGACAATCGTCACGATGCCGTTGACGCGCACCGTATCATTCACACCAGGGATGAAAAACAACAGTCCAACGTGCGGATTTGTGTCCAGGTTCTGATAGGATTGAAAGAGTTTATTGCCAGCCACATCGGGGACGAGCAGATGCCGCTCATCGAGCACGCGCACGAAACCCGGCTTGCCGCCCTTCGGAGAGGCATCGCAATGCCCTGCCTCATCACTGGTGGCCATAATCATGAATGGCGCGTGGCGGATGAAGTCCTGGACATAGGCGGTCATATAGTCCTTCACTTTGGTGACCGCCCGCCCATTCGGGTCGGGGTAACCAAATTGCTCAGCAAAACGATTGGGTTTAACGGCTATGGCCATGGTGCTTCCTTCCCCTATTCCTAGTGTATGTCCTCCTGGGCTGGCTTGGTCCGCCGGAGAGCGCGAGTGCGGCGTTGCTCTCTAGGAACACGCCACATACTGCAGCAGCTTACGGGACTGCAGGCACTGCGTCAAGATATGAGATTGGCTAGGGCACGGCACCAGGATGCTATGAGGAAAAGATGCAGCATCGATAGGAGGCGGAGTTGAACAGCATACGGTGGCAATCTCTACTGTGGGAGATCTCTTAATTGTTTTGCCAGTTCATCTAAGCGGGCTTCAAAGTTGGCCAGCCTGGCCGCGGTGCCATCCTCACCACCCTGCGTACCACGCTGCATTTGCATCTGGGCTTCCTGCGCGTCGCCACGCAAGCGTTGCAGTTCGACCCGCAACTCATCGACTGCGGCATTAATGCGCGCCAAATCTTGTCGTGCAGCACTCTGGGCTTGTTCGAACTGTGCCACGCGATCGCTCATCTGCTGCACCCGTGCCGCCACCGTCCGGTACTGTGTGCTACTGTGACGCTGCAAAGCGGCTGTGTCAGCATGTAACGCTTGCAGTTCTGTATCCCTCGCACAGCCCATTATCAGACTAGGCAACAGTAGGCTCACGCATACGAACCATCGTTTCATAGTGTAATCAGATTTCCTTGAGCATGGCTATACAAGGTGCACACCGAACAATTATCATGCGCCACTGCACTATTACACACCACGTCAGGGGCGTAACCAAAGTGGAGTTGGCCCTGGCAGTGATAAGGCAGGCACGGACCTCGTTCTATCCTCAACATTGGCCGCGCCTCGTTCTGAGGGCTCCCCTGCGCTGCAACCGTGCGCTGCGCACGGTTGCCGAGTCCCGGGAAAGAGTTTAGGGGAGCATGGTACACGCCATGGCACACCCGTTAGTTATCTTTCTGCGATGCCGTCAGAGCTTGATCGAGATCCCACAGGAGGTCATCGACGCTCTCCAGCCCGATGGAAATGCGGATCATGTCCGGGCTGATGCCGGCCGCCACCTGCTCCTCATCGGTCAACTGCTGGTGCGTTGTGCTGCCAGGATGAATCACCAGACTTTTCGCGTCTCCCACATTGGCCAGATGCGAATGGATCTTGACAGCCTCGATAAAGCGCCGTCCAGCGGCCCGACCACCTTTAATGCCAAAGGTAAAAATGGCCCCTGCTCCCTTGGGGAGGTATTTCTTGGCGCGCTCATAGTAGGGGCTATCGGGCAAGCCTGGGTAACTCACCCAGGACACAAAGCGGTGCTCGTGCAGCCATGTGGCGATGGCCATGGCGTTTTGCACATGGCGCTCCATACGCAAAGACAACGTCTCCAAGCCCTGCAAAAACAAGAACGCGTTAAAAGGGCTGAGGCAGGCGCCGAGATCGCGCATCATTTCCACACGCGCTTTCATGATGAAGGTGAAGTTGCCAAACGTTTCCCAGTAGCGCATGCCGTGATAGCCCGGCGAAGGCTCAACCATTTCTGGGAAAGTGCCATTGTCCCACGGAAACGTCCCGCCATCGACGATGATGCCACCGATACACGTGCCGTGTCCGCCGATGAATTTCGTGGCGGAGTGCACGATGATGTCTGCCCCATGCTCAAAAGGCCGACACAGGTAAGGCGAGGCAAAGGTATTATCAATAATGAGTGGGAGCTTGTGCTCGTGTGCAATATCGGCAACAGCCTGGATATCGAACACGTCAGCCTTGGGATTGCCGATAGTCTCCCCATAGAGCAGTTTGGTTTTTGGCGTGATGGCACGACGGAAATTTTCCGGATCAGCCGCATCGACAAAGTGCACCTGAATGCCAAAGCGCTTAAACGTCAGAGCGAACTGATTGTACGTACCGCCATAAAGGGTACTCGACGACACCATCTCATCCCCAGCCTGCAGCAGTGTTGTCAGGGCGACGAGCTGCGCGGCCTGTCCTGAGGCCGTGGCCAGCCCACCCACGCCGCCTTCGAGCGAGGCCAGGCGCTCTTCGAAAGCGGCGGTAGTGGGATTGGAAATCCGCGTGTAGATATTGCCAAATTTGTTCAGGGCAAAGAGATGGGCGGCGTGTTCCGTATCCTCAAAGACAAACGACGTGGTCTGGTAAATCGGCATGGCACGCGCCCCGGTGGTGGGGTCAGGCGTTTGTCCGGCGTGCAGCATGCGGGTATCGAAGCCAAAATCAAATTTTTCCATGCTCTGTAGCCTCAGGGTTGGTGGGGGCCTGGGAAAATGCACTCATAGCGGTCGGAGGTGAGCACCCCCGTCTGCAGTCCAACAACGTCCAGCCCGTAATCCTTTTTGCCAAAAAAACGGCAGTGCTCAATCTTGACGCAGCGGTCCATGACCACTTCCAGGCCGGCTGCCGCGGCCTGGGCCGCCGCCTCTTCATTGACCACACCGATCTGCATCCAGAAGACCTTGGCACCGACTTCGAGCGCTTCACCAATGAGGGGGATGACGGTGTCAGCACGCCGAAAAATATCCACGATATCCACGGGCTCTTGAATATCGAGCAGGGATTTATAGCACTTGAGGCCAAGGATTTCGTCATAGCTGGGATTGACCGGATAGACCGTATAACCCTTGCTCTTCATATGCACCAAGGCGCGATAGCTGGCACGCGTCGGATTCCCCGAGACGCCCACCATGGCAATCCGACTGTAGGTGGTCAAAATGTCGCGCGTGCGTATGGACAGCTCGCCTGACATAATGCCTGCGTAGTGCATCACATGTGTCTCCTTGCTGTAGGTCTAAGGGAAGCAGGCTGCCGTTTCAGGCGACCACTTCGAGTGCTACTGCAGCCCAGGTGAGACCAGCGCCAAAGGAGGCCAGCACCACGGTCGCGCCTGGCTGCAAACGCCCCTGTTGACGGGCCTCTCCTAAGGCCAACAACACTGAGGCTGCCGAGGTATTCCCATACCTATCAATGTTGACTACGATGTTGTCGAGATCGAAGGGGAGCTTGCGAGCCGCGGCCTCAATGATACGCCAGTTGGCCTGGTGCGGAATGAGCAGTCGTAAATCGGCTAACGAACGTCCGGCCTGCGCCAGTACATCCTGGACCAGTACCGGCAGCATACGCACGGCAAAGCGGAACACACTGCTGCCGTTCATACGCAAAAAGTGCTGGTGTTTTTCGACGGTCTCCCTGCTGGCCGGACAGCGCGAGCCTCCGGCCGGCACCATGATCATGTCGGCCTTCGTGCCATCGCTCCCCCAGAGGTGTGACAGCAGATGCAGGTCACCACGTTGTCCAGCCCCTGCCTGTAACACCAGTGCGCCAGCGCCATCTCCAAAGACCAGGGCGGTCTCGGAGTCATCCGGATCCACCAGGCGTGAGACGATTTCGGCGCCGATCACCAGGATGGTGCGGCACACGCCAGCCCGGATGAGGCTACTCGCCGTAATCAGGGCATAGAGAGAGCCCGTACAGCCGGCGTTGAGATCATACGTGGGCACCGGCCGCAGCCCCAGACGCCGTTGCACGAGGTTCGCCGTTGCCGGCGTCACATGGTCGGGCGTCGCTGTGGCCACCAGCACTCCATCAATGACCTCACGGTCGAGGCCAGCATCCTCCAGTGCCGCCTGGGCCGCCAGCACTGCCATATCGGACGTCGCCTCCTCAGGTGCCGCGCGCCGCCGCTCACGGATGCCCGTGAGCTTCACGATATAGTCATCAGTAACACCAAGCCGTGTGGCTAACGCCTGGTTCGTCAAGCGTGCGTCGGGAAGGTAACACCCCACACCGCGGATACACACCTGGGACATGTACGCTTCCTTATGCGAGCTGTTGGACTGCATGGTCAATGCGCGCTAACCCGTCCTCCAGCTCTGCCATCGAGGAGGCGTAGGAAATACGCATATAGTGGTTATCACCGAAGGCATCCCCAGGCACGACGGCGACCCCGGCTGCATCCAGCAAATAGTCGGCCACTGCGGCGGCGGTGGTCAGCGGTTGCCCCTGCGCTCGCCGTCCGAACAACGCCGCGATGTTGGGAAAGATGTAAAACGCACCGCGTGGGGTGTTGGTCGTGATGCCAGGCATGGCATTGAGACGCTGTACAACAAAATTGCGGCGCTGCTCAAAGGCCTGCGCCATGGTGCCGACACTCTCCTGGGGTCCAGTTAAGGCTTCGATCCCCGCCACCTGGGCAAAGGCGGTGGCGTTACTCGTCGTCTGGCTTTGCAGGCGATCGCACATGTCAATCACCTCCCGCGGCCCGGCACAGTAGCCAAGCCGCCAGCCAGTCATGGCATAGGCCTTTGAGAACCCGTTGACGACTATCGAGCGCGCCTTCAAGGCCGGGTCTAGTGTGGCAATGCTGATCTGCTTGAGCCCATCGTAAATGATATGCTCGTAAATCTCATCGGTAATGATAAAGAGATCGGTGTCGAGCAGGACTCTGGCGAGATCTTCCAGCTCTGCTGGCGTGTACACTGCTCCCGTGGGATTGCATGGGCTGTTCAAAATAAGGCCCTTCGTTTTAGGCGTCAGATACCGCCGTAGCATATCTCCCGTGATCTTAAAATCGTTGGCTGCTGTCGTCGGGATGATCACAGGCGTACCCCCAGCCAGTATGACCTGCGTGGGATACGTCACCCAATAGGGACCCGGAATCAAGACCTCATCGCCCGCATCAAGCAGTACCATAGCCACGTTATACAACGCTTGCTTCGCCCCGCAGGAAACGATGATCTCTTCTGGCGCGTAGTCCAGGTTATTCTCGCGTTTTAACTTGTCAGCGATAGCCTGGCGCAGGGCTGGGAGGCCAGCGGGCGGCGTGTACTTGGTAAAACCCTCTGCCATGGCGTGCTCAGCGGCACGGATGATGTTACTTGGCGTGGCAAAGTCTGGCTCACCGAGGCCAAAGTCAATGATGTTGCGCCCCTGCGCCCGCAGGGCTTTGGCTTTGGTAGAAATGGCCAGTGTTTCTGAAGGTTTAAGCTGACGAGTGAACTGCGAAAGTTTCATACGCTCCTCTATGCCTGGCGCCGTAATTTTTCCTTCAAGGCCAGCGCTACTGGCGGCGGCACCAATTCCTCGACGTTGCCACCATAAGCGGCGACTTCCTTGATCAAGCGTGACGCGACATATGTATATTCTTCACGCGGCATCAGAAACACGGTCTCAATATCCTCATCCAGGCGCCGATTCATCAGCGTCATCTGGAACTCGTATTCGAAGTCGGCAATGGCCCGCAGCCCACGGATAATGACATGTGCCTGCCGCTGCTTGGCATAAAACACCAGCAACGTCTTGCTAAACGTGTCGATTTCGATATTGCTCAACCCGCGGGTCGATTCCTCAATAAGGCGGCGGCGCTCCTCCACTGAAAAGAGGGGCCCCTTCGCGGGGTTCTCAAAAATCGCTACGACGACCTTGTCGAACATGCGTACACTGCGCTTGATCAGATCGAGATGGCCATTCGTCAGCGGGTCGAACGTCCCCGGATAGAGCGCGACTGTCATTGCCCCCCCTCTCTCAGCGTTGCTGCTGATCCTGCTCTGTCATGCCCCTGGGCTTCCTGTGCTGCAAGGGCGGAGGGCATCGTAGCCTGGCTCGCCTGGTCTGTCAACCGTTTGGTGGTCCGTTCCTCAAACCGCAACTGCCCACACGCCGCCGAAATATCCCGCCCACGGCTTTGCCGCACAAAAGCGGAGAGGCCATGCTGCAGCAGATAGTTTTGAAATTGTTGGACGGTCGCCTCGCTCGGACGACGATATGGCACCCCAGGGATTTCGTTAAAGGGGAGCAGGTTGATCTTGCACCGCAGTCCGTGCATGAGCTTGACCAGGCGCTTGGCATCTGCCAGGGTATCGTTCACGTCGCGCAGCAAGACATACTCAAAGGTGATGCGCTGCCGCACGGCGAGCGGAAAGGCCCGACAGGCCGCGAGCAAGGCGGCGATGGGATATGGCTTGTTAATCGGCATGATCTGGGTACGCACAGCGTCTGTCGTGGCATTGAGCGATACCGCCAGGTTGACTTTCAGGTCGGTGCGTCCAAAGGCCTCCAGACGCCGCACGAGGCCAGAGGTCGACACGGTGATGCGGCGTGGTGAAATCCCTAAGCCCCACTCAGCCGTGAGAATACGGATGGCCTGCACGGTACCGTGAAAATTGTCCAGGGGCTCGCCCATACCCATAAAGACAATATTGGTAAAGGTGCGGGCTGGGGTCTTGCCGGGCTCCTGGAAATACAATACCTGGCTGACAATTTCAGCGGGGCGCAAACTGCGCACGAGTCCCCCCTGGGCAGTCAGACAAAAACGACAACCGATGGCGCACCCCACCTGCGTGGAGACGCAGATCGTGCGCTTGTCACCAGCTGGGATGAGAACCGTCTCGATCTGGTTATCATCTTCCAGACCAAATAAAAATTTTTCAGTGCCGTCGGCACTCTGTTGCTGCCGCAACAGCGTCAGGCTACTCACGTACAGGCGCTCCCGCAGGCGTAGTCGCAATGGCTCTGGCAAGTCGCTCATCTGCTGCAGGTCCGTGGCTTGGCGCTTGTAGATCCAATGACAGAGCTGGGTAGCGCGGAAGGCTGGTTCACCGGCCTCGGCCAGCAGTGCCGTTATATCCTGGAGTTGTAAGTCACGCAGGTCAGTTAATGGCATGGATGAGTGCCCCTGGGATACTTCTATGGTGCTGCAAATTCATCGCGCCAGATTGTAACACATATCGAGACGCAGCTAGGGAGAGCTGCATGAATAGAGGGTAGGATTATACGCCTTTTTGCGTTATGATATGCTTAATCTCATAAGCCATTTTCTACTATTCAAGATGGATAGCCACCATGGTGCTCGCATTCCTGCGCAACAATCAGGCCCGTATCGTTGACATGCTGTATGAACGCATACACCAGACCACCCAGGCTGAGGCCTACTTTGTGCCCAATGAGCTCCGCGACAACATCGCCCGCGGTGCTGCAGCCTTCCTGGCTACTTTAGAGGCCAACGACTCTACAGCCATCGACCACTTCATCACTGGCCTCATCGCGCCTCGTACCGTAGAGGAATTCCCGTTGGCCGTGCTGCACCGCGCCTTTACGGTGTTTGGTGAAATGCTGTTACCGCTCTTGCGCGAATGCTACGGTGATGACCCGGCGCGTATTCTGAACGATTTGCAACGCCTGCATCTCCTCATTGCCGCCATCTTGCAGAAGTTAGTTGAGCAGTACGAAACGCGCTCGAAAGTGTTGGTGCGGACCCAGCAACAGCAGCTCCGAGCCTATAGTCAGCAATTAGAAGCTCACCTCGTCCAGGTGGGCGAAGAGTTTCAAACCCTGCAAGATTTCAATGAGAGCATTCTCCAGAGCATGACCAGTGGACTCCTGGTGGCGGACAAAGATACCCATCGCATCCTGAAAGTCAACCGTGCCCTGGAACGCTTAAGCGGCCTCCCTGCCACAGCGGTGGTTGGCAAAACAGTGGAAGAGGTTTTTGCGGGTTGGTCTGGCCTGCCCCTCAGCGAATTCGCCGAGGAGGTCGAACGCCATGGCAGTATTACATTGCGGAAACATCGTTTGCGCACTGTGAGTGGGCGCGAACATTACCGCTCGATTCATGGAGAAGTTTTTTATAACCAGCGTGGTGAAAATCGTGGCGTGCTGGTGCTGGTTGACGACATCTCGGAAACCGAGATCCTGCGCGACACCTTGAGTCGTTTCCTGAGTCAGCACGTGATGGAGCAGATTCTCTCGGACGCGGACCTGCGCTCGCTGCGCAGTGCGCGCCGCGACGTCACCGTGCTGTTCGCCGATATTCGCGACTTCACGACCTTTGCTGAGCAGCATCCCCCCGAGCAGGTCGTCGATGTCCTGAACGCCTATTTTGACGTGATGGTGCATGTCCTCTTCGAGTACCAGGGCACACTCGACAAATTCCTCGGTGATGGTGTCCTCGCCCTCTTCGGGACTCCTCTTGTCCAATTGGATCATGCACAGAGGGCCGTGCAAGTGGCTCTGGATATGCAACGTGCTGCCACCAGTCTCAACGCGACGCGCCAGCGTCGTGGTCAGCCTACACTGCACATGGGCATTGGCATCAACAGTGGCGAAGCCATTGTTGGCAACATTGGCTCTGAGAAGCGTATGGAATATACGGTTATAGGCGATATGGTGAACGTCGCCCAGCGCCTGCAGGCACTGGCACGTGGTGGGGAGATTCTCATTGGGGCCAGCACCCTACCACACGTCCAGCCCCTTGTTACTGTCTATGATACAGTCGAGACCCGGGTTAAAGGACGCCGCCAACCTGTCCGGGCGCATCGTATTGGTCCGCGTCAGCTGGAGAGCTAGAGAGCACTGCGTCCCAGGACATTCTGCGGTGAGACGAGATTTGGCGTTGCACAACAGCGCAAAAGCATCTATATTTTCTCTTACCCCTGCCGAAGTGGCGGAATTGGTAGACGCGCATGATTCAGGGTCATGTGCACGCAAGTGCGTGGAGGTTCGAGTCCTCTCTTCGGCATTAAGTAAAATCAAGCCTTTATAGTTACAATGAGCTGTTTATATATCTCGTGAATGCCCTTCAGGGACACTGTTGGGACATTAGACCTATTGACTGTCTTGTAGCTATCTCCTTCCTCAGCATTCCTCGCCTTGTTTCTCAGGTAGGTACAGCATCCTGACTTTTCCGTATGCTGACTTCGACCTGTATCCATATGGCTTTTCCACTCATACCCTCTGAAAGTGCTTGTCATTCGCGGGCTTCTACATCGACAAAGCGCCAGGAGTGCTTCCTATGAAAGATGATCTCTGCCATCGTTGAACGCCCTTTGCAGATGACACGCGACGTCGAGCACAAGACGAAACGCGCCATCAAGCGCAACACCAGAGGCCCATAGTAGGCGTCTTCGCTGCGGACCTGACACGCCTCCGTCGCCAACCGATGCTTCAGGGTCCGAAAGACAAATGCCATCCAGGTCCGCCGTCGCCACCGCCGGATCAGCTGGGGTGCACTGAGCGTGGTCTCCACCCATAACCACTAGAAGCGGTCCTGGCCCGGCTCATCCACGATGACGATGGTCACCTGACCATACGTCGGACTCGTCGCCCGCAGCCGCACGGAGGAGACGCCTGCCTCCCATGGGGCCTGTCGCCACTGCCCCCCCTCGCCGTGGATACAGTCGCCCCTTTGACCTTATGGCCATTGGCCAAGATACAGGGGGAGGACTGTTTTCCCTCCACCAGGACAGTGCCCTGATGCTGAGCGCCAACAGACTGCATCCGCTTCGAGTCACTCAACCAACGATCGGCCACCACCCTGGGCGGGGGCAGGTGCACGCCGCGCCGCCGACACGCCGCACGGCGCTCATCCAGCCTCACCCGTGCCCCGTGCCGTGTGTCCCGGCACGGCGCCCCAGGCCCCACGGGCTCAGGCCGTCGGATGGCACAATCGACGGGCACCACCAAGCGACCATCCCCAACGACCACCAGCAGCAGGAGCCCGTCAAGCCCCGACACCACCCGCTTGTGCTGGCCGCTCCACCACCTCCCGACTCCACCCAGTTGCTGCCCATATTTTTTGCAGACCGAGTCATCCCAGCCCCAGGTCCACTGCCAGCGACTCTGGGTCGCCGGGCTGTTGTCGTGGGCATGGCGCCAGCGCGGCTCCACCCCCTCCAGCGCCAAGCGCCGCAGCCGTGTGCGCCAGGAACGTTTGGGCAAGGCCCCAAGAATCCGCGCAGGCCACTGCTTATCCCAGCCCCACACGCGACACAACTCTGAGGGGGTCCGACAGCCACAAAGAGTCGGCAACATCACCCCGACCATTGTGCCCAGGAGCTTCGGGGGGCTGCGTAAGCGGCCTGCGATCTCCACCACCAGGTGTGCGGGCAGGCCGAGGGCCGCCAGGGCCTGGTGGAGAGCCTCGGCAGCCTGCTGCGCGTGGCGCCGATCGCGCTCCAGGCGTTCATGGACCTGGAGGCGACGGCGCTGCCTGGCTTTGACGTGCTTTTTGGCGTATCGTTTGCCAGGGGACATCGCGTGCTCCTGCGGACCGTGATGCTCGCAAGGCGCGGTGCGAAGGATACTATGGCCCCTAAAGCGTTAGATTTCAAAAGCTTTCATGGGCCTCATACGGTTTCTCGGCGTCGTTGGCTCCCCTAACAGAGACACGGAAAAGTCAGATTCTTGGAAGGAAAGGCAACATCAATGAGCAATGCACTGATCGAAAAGCCCAGTCGGTTTCGAGTGCTGCAAGCGCAATATGCAACGTTCATCACAGAGCAATCCATCGTCACGGACCAAGTGATCAGCACGGCTACGAC
>JBMDXC010000038.1:0-6162 GCA_048594805.1 Candidatus Entotheonellaceae bacterium
TCTGCCACCCCCGGCGAAGCAACCGTAATTTTCTCTTTGTCTATGCTCTGCCGTACAAGGTACTCCCGCAGTTGTCGGCTGGGAACGATAATCCCCTGCACGGCTTGCAGCCAGGGCTGCTCGCCAGCCCGGAGAGCTGCCTGTGCCTGAGCCGTGTAGTAGGTATTCATCGACTCCAGATAGTGGAGCATGAGATACATCCGTTGGGCATAAGGCAAAAACTGCTGCAGGGAGGCCTTGAACGCGGGGACAGACACATAGAGTCCGTCGAGGACAAAGACACACCGCGCCGGCCAGCCCTGGAAAGACTGCACAAGCTCACTCACAGGACTCTGTAAAGGATGGAAAAACCCCTGGCCAATGGCGTCGCGATTTAAGCGTTGGACAATTTCCACATTGTACATCGAGCCTCCCGAGAGATGGCCTAGAGGAGGCTCAATAAAATAGATCACGCTTAATGCATTCCTGGGCTGCATAGCTTCCCCGAGCGCGGCGTGGCGTCAGCACCATCAGGACATAATCGACCCAGCCCCGATTATGAAACTTTTCCAGTAACATCCCGCCGCTATACCCCGGGTGCGCACCTTCGCGCTGATAGGCATCCAAGAGGCGGTCACATTCTTCATCCGACCGGGTATGCACGTGGTAGCGCTCACTCAGGATGTCCCAGGCGGCAAGGTGCAGACCGGCCGCATGCACGAGGGCTTCGACATGCGTCCGCTGCAGCAGCAAGGAAAAGCGCCAAAACTCCAGGAACTGTTGGATCTCAGGATCCTGGGGGGACACCTCGGGTCGAAAGACTTCGTCGATGATCACCACTAGACCCCCTGACCCTAGATGTCTGGCCCAATGGTGTAAAGTGGCACCTACATGGGGGGCGTGGCCGAGCGATTCAATGGCGACAATCGCCTCGTATTGCCGCACAAGGTGGTCATAGCTCTGCAACAATACACGCGCGTGCGGCAGGTGCAGATGTGTAAACACCTGCTGGGCTACAGCCTGCTGCACATCACTGAGCTTTTAGCCATCGACGTGGATAGCCGGCGCCTGGCTGGCCACGAAGACAGCGAAGCCCCCATAGCCACAGCCGGCATCGGCGACGAGCCGGGCACCTACCTGGTGCACGTATCGGTAGGCCTCGCGAAATTGGATGAGTGGGTCCTGATCCAGGTGTTTGTGCACCGTCAAAGCGTGCAGATGATCGCCCATATCGTACACATTACCGGGTTGCGTATGGACACTGTGCATCGCATTATAATAGTCGCGGATGAGCTGCTCGTTAGACATACGACCTCGTGCTATGGTTTCATTCCCTTGTCTTGCTAAGAGGTGCGGGCACACGTCCCAGAGCATCCAACTGATGCGCGATGTACACGAGTGTACCCTGCTCTACCTGACCGTGGCGCTGCGCAATCCAGGCCGTAAAGCGCTCTGTGTCCAAGTCTGGCTGCGCGCTAAGGGCGGTGTGCATGGTGTGAATGATGAAGTGGAGAAAATAGGCCTCATCGGCAGCGTAACCGTTGGGGCCAGCAAACACCACCCAGTCGGAGCTGCCAGCAGCGAGCACTTCCACACCGGCGGCCCGGAGATGAGCAAAGAGATGTCGCCCGGTACGACTGTCCCCGGACGGTTTGCCAGCAACCAGGCGGCGATCCATCGTCTGGTGATAGCAGACCTCAATGGCCGCATCGAACTCTCGATCGATCTCCGGCTGGAAGACCGTGGCACCGTCAAAGGTGATGGGGCAGTACAAGAGCCCGCCCGGCCACAGCAGGGAGAGGAGCGCCGGCAACGTCGTGGGCACATCCACCAGGTCGAGCAAGGCCTGCGCAATGAGCAGATCCCAGACCCGTTGGCCTTGCTCGCGGGCGATGAAACGAAACAAGTCGATGGCCTCTGTTTCCACGCTGATGTCCTGCCCCGGCCGCTGCATATGGAGCTGTGCTTGACTGTCCTGTTGCACCTGCAAACCCTGCGCCGCGGCCCATTGGGGGAGGCGGCAACGGGCTTCGGCAATGAGCGTGGGCTCCATGTCAATAGCGGTGTAGGTCGCATAGGTGAGCATACCGCTAGCAAAAAGCCTCTCCACCATGGTGCCAAGACCTGCTCCAACCTCGAGGATCCGCAGCGGCTGCTCTGGGGTAGCGCGAGGCAAGGCAGCAACCAGGCTCTGCCAGACATGCCGATTCAGCGCGCGCTCGTCGACACTCTGCTTTGCCGTGAGATAGCGCGTGAAGCTGTATGTACGGGGGATAGGCATGGCGCATTCACCTTGCCGTAACCTGTGATAGCTCCTGGCGGTAGGCGGCCCAGGCCTGCTCGTGTTCCCACATACGTACCGTGATCGCTTCCAGCGTAGGGGCCTTGATGCGCTCTGAGAGGGCCTGGCAGACGATGCGGGCAAAGTGCTCGATGCTGGGGTTGAGGCCGGCAAACTCTGGAGTTTCATTCAGCGTTTTGTCCCGAAAATGGCTCACCAGCAATTCCAGGTTAGTCTCGATATCCACGATATCGACCAGGTAGCCGTGCTGGTCCAGGGTGGTCCCTTCGAGTCGCACTTCAACCTTATAATGATGCGAGTGCCACTGGTTTTCTGCGCCCCAATCGCCGCCAACGAGGCAATGCTGGGCGACAAAGTCGCGCATAACGGTCACTGTGTACATCGTGGTAGCCTCCTTGTGAGAAAACAGTGATAAGTGAGAAGTGGCTAGTGGTTAGTGGTTAGTGAGGAGTATCGAGTATGAGCCACTGACCACTGACCACTGACCACTGACCACTGACCACTGACCACTGACCACTGCCTACTCATACGTCAATAGCACTTGTATCGCTGCCTCTGGATGCTGGTCGAGCATAGCATAGGCCTGGGCTGCCTGTGCCAGGGGAAAACGGTGCGTGATGAGATGGGCAGGTCGCACCTGCTCTAGCATCCACCACGCAACCTGCAATCGACGCGCTTTGCTCCAGCGGCCGGTCCACTCTGGTGCCAGCGTGCTGACTTGACTACTCATCAGGCGTATGCGGCTGCGGTGAAACCGACCTCCCAAGTTGATGTCAGCCCGCTTCTGCCCATACCAGGAGCCAATCACCACCCGCCCGCTAAAGCCCGTGGCAGCGATCGCCTGATCTAGCGCTGCCGGGTTGCCAGACAATTCGTACGTCAGATCTGCTCCCTGCTGTCCCTGCTGGAGCACGGCATGTAACCGACTCAGTGCCTGTGGCTCAGCGGGATCCAGGCTGGCGTGCGCGCCCAGGGCTAAAGAGGTCTGGCGACGCAACGTATAGCGATCCAGGGTGACCAGGCTAGCCAGGGGCAAGCGCGCCAGTAACGCGGTGGTGAGCAAACCTACGACGCCCTGTCCAAAGACCACCACTTGTTCCCCGATGAGCGGCTGGCCATCCATGAGAAAATTGACCGCGGTTTCCATATTCGGCAAAAAGGCGGCATCCTCTGGCGATACAGACATTGGCACGGGCATGAGATCGGCCAGGGGAGCCAGAAAATGACTTTCATGCGGCTGAAAGCTGAAGACCAGGCGGTCTTGCCACTCTGGATCGACCTGGGCACCCACTGCGATCACCTGGCCAACCGCGGCGTAGCCATACTTGAGCGGAAAGCCAACCTCACTGGCAAGGGCAGCAATGGTTTCGTCTACGGGCAGATCTGGGGGTACCTGGCCACGATAGAACAACAGCTCAGTACCCGGGCTTATCGCTGAGACGAGCGTCTGCACTATAACCTGGCCGGCGGCCGGCGGAGATATGGGTTCCTCCTGTACAGACACACGGTATGGTGCAGTGAAGTACAGGGCTAGCCGCTTCATCCTTCCTCCCAGGCCGGATCGCACCACAGCGCCAGATCTTCCTCGAGCCATTGATAACGGAGATTGCGTAGCCGTGGCAGATGGACTGGATCGGCATATGCCAATCGGCGTACGGCGCGTATGCCGCCAACGAGCCTGGGCGCGACCGTCAGGACGATATGGTCAACCAGGCGCTCGATGAGGAAACTCGTGATGATGCGCGCCCCTCCTTCCACCATCACACTACGAATGCCCAAGGTGCCCAGCCGTTCCAGCAAAGCGGTCAGGTTGACTTGCCCGCGGGCATTCATGGGCAAACGCAGGACGCGGGCTCCGGCCGCCTCGAGGATGTGTTGGCGGCTGGCATCAGCCGACGCACCAGCAGCAATCCAGGGAGACAGGGGATGCTGACACAGCAGGTTGGCGCTCAGTGGGAAGCGCAGCCGGCTGTCAGCCACGATGGGTTGCGGATTCTTGCCTTGAACGAGGCGCACTGTGAGACGAGGATTATCGGACAGTACGGTGCCGATACCCACCAGGATCGCGTCGTGCGCCGCCCGCAATTGGTGCGTCAGGGTCAGGGACAGCGCCCCGCTCAACGCCAATGGCTGACCAGGACGAGCTGCGATGGAACCATCTACACTTTGTGCGTAACTTAAAGTGACAAAGGGACGGCCGGTGTGTCGGTAATGCTCAGCAGCTTTTTGCACCAGGGCTGCCATCCCCTCATCACGGCCCAGGGGTATCCAACCTGCCGTCTCCACTGGCCGCGGACGTGCCGTTGCGCCATCGCTGGCGGAGTGCACGCGCGCGCGCGTCGTCGAGGCCAGGAAGTGGAGAGGTTCTGGTTTGATACCATTGGAGCCGCCTGGGAGCACACCGGCCAAGGCATCGAGGTTCAATAAATGGTGCATACGCTGCGCTTTGGTCAGCAAATAGGTAGCATTCTCGGTGGTGACCCGTGGGGGCAAGGGCACACGCGCGGCTACCCGTATACCACAGGCTTGGAGACTTGCGATTTTCAGCGGATTGTTCGTGAGCAACCGGACCGAAGACACCCCCAAATCTTTAAGGATGAGGGCTGCGGTGTCGTAGTCACGCTCGTCCTCACTGTGGCCGAGGAGTAGGTTTGCATCGACTGTGTCGTACCCCTTATCCTGGAGATTATAGGACCGTAGTTTGTCCAGTAAGCCAATCCCTCGCCCCTCCTGGCGGAGATAGATGATGATCCCTGCACCTTCTTGCCCAATCAGTTGTATGGCCTGAGCCAGCTGCGCACCACAATCGCAGCGCAGAGAACCCAACACATCCCCGGTAAAGCACTCAGAGTGGACGCGTACCAACACCTCTGGTTGGTTGACGACATGGCCAAGCACGAACGCCAGGTGCTCCCCTGTGTGCTGACGGTCCAGGTACAAATATGCCTGAAATTCGCCCTCTGCTGTTGGGATCCGAGCCTGGGTCATTCTGGTAATGGTCAACTCGCCCATGGGTGTCACACCTCCATACTGGCTAACGGCGCATGCAGTGTCTCTGGTTCGCGGGCGTTTGCTGAAGGCCCGGGGCCGGCTCCTGCAACTGCCTGGTGCAATAATGCCGCCATCACGTCAGCAAAGAGTTGATGCTCGTGAATAATGCACACCCCAATCGGCTGGGTCATCGTCTTCCCTTTCACCTTCATCTACGCTGAGCTTACCAGGTACACATGATACGTGCCCAGTAATGCGTGCTGAGTGGCAGGGGCCTGAGCCGCCTCTGCCTCCCCTGGGAAGTCAGTTGGCCCTCACCGCACCTGATAGGTACCCGCCTCAGGTAGTGCTCCAGCTTTCCCCGAGCCACTCTCCCCAGGGCATCCCCTGGCGGCTCCTACCATACGCCGTCCTACGGCGCATGTCCAGCCCTAGCAGTGATCGCACTGCGCCAGGGCACAGGGATTAGAGGGCTGCGTTCTCTATAACGTGACCAGAGTCTCTGCATTCATACTACGATCAGACCAGGATTGAGACGCGCGCTCATGGCCAAGGCTCTTGTAGGTAGTGGAATTCTTAGGGAGGGTATAGGATAAGGATGGCGAATACCTGTCGCAGACTAACTCTGTGTGCTTCATAGTACCTTCTCAGATTTTCCTGGGCGTATCATGCCGCCCCCGGTGTTCGACTGGGCTTGCTCCCCATGACCTTTTCCTCCTGGCTTGGCTGCACTGCCAACGCGGCCTCACCTCGTGGGCCATACGCTTCATCTGCTCCGCGTCGCGCCAGGGTGGCCCGAGCATGACGGTCTGTGCCTGGGGTCGAGGAAGCCCTGGCTCTTCGCGGCGCATACCTCGGGTGGGCACGCGTAGAAGCGTATGTAAAGGGGT
>JBMDXC010000380.1:0-3055 GCA_048594805.1 Candidatus Entotheonellaceae bacterium
TTCGAATTGCTGATCATCGCCACCCTGTCCTTTTTGGGGCTGGGCGCACCACCACCCACCCCTGACTGGGGGGCAGACCTCAACCTGGCGCGTGAGCACATGGAGACCCGGCCGTACCTGGCACTCTTCCCGGGCCTGGCGATCTCCTTTGCGGTCTTAGCGTTCAACTTATTTGGCGACGGCTTGCGCGATATCCTCGATCCGCGCACCGCTGATCGCTAGTGACCGCTGTGTCCCTGGCAGTAGCAGCGGTGCTGGTGTCGCTGATCATTACCGCTGCTACCTGACTGGGAAGCCGACCTCAATCTGGCACGTACGTACATGGAGACGTTACCGTACCTAGCGATCTTCCCAGGCCTGGCGATTTCCTTTGCAGTCCAGAGTTTTAACTTGTTCAGTGATGGCTTGCGTGATGTTCTCGATCCACGTTTAGCGGAAAACTAGCCGCCAGAGCAGATACAGGCCACTGATGACAGCACGCCATTGCCACGCCTGTGCCTATGGCACAGACGCCGTGTGTAATCCCCATGCACGCGTGCAGTGGTCCAGCGCCACCAGGCTAGAAGCGTTCCGGACACAACACATGGACTGTGAACCTGTCCACCACCCATTTTCTACGTGCCCAGCCCCTGGAGATGTCGTCCTGGCATGGTCAGGGGTACACAACCTCCCGCCCCCCGTGCACAATTTTTACAGTAACTTTACAACACTTTTACGAGACCTTTACGACAGCGCGTCCTCCCGCCTGGTATCCTCTGCGTAGTCGGTCAGGACGACGTGAGGGGGTCGAGTATGTCGTGTCGGGGCAGGTGGGTCATTTTCACTCGGGGTGACTTTGCTGTCTTTTATCACCCGCGTGCTCGTCGAGGCAGAGAAGGCTAGCGAAGCGGAGGTATGAGATGCAGCCAGCCAGACTTTTCCTGGGTGGCGATGCTGTGCGTCAAGCTGTGGTGCACACCGTGGCCGCAGGCGTCCGTCTGCTACATGAGCGCACCATTCTCGTGCTGGTGCTGCTGTTTGGTCTCGGCATGGGGTGTATGTTGTGGCATGTGTCACGTCTGCAATCGAGCCTCATCACCTCCATCGCTTTGCAGGATGCCTCCCTGTATGCCCAGGCCCTGGCTGAGTTTCGCACCCTCTATACCTCTGAGGTGGTGGAGACCGTAAGACCACGCGGCATCGAGGTGACGCACGACTATATGACCCATACCGGAGCTATCCCGCTGCCGGTGACACTGACGATGCTCTTAGGCAGGCGTATCAGCACACACGAGGCCGGAGCCCAGATCCGTCTGTACAGCCCCTATCCCTTTCCCGCACGGAGCCAGGAGGGCGGTGTGCACGATGCCTTTGGCCAGGCAGCCTGGGATTACTTGCAGCACAATCCCAGCACGTCCTTCCACCGTGTCGAGAAGGTCCAGGGCCGCCCGTCGTTGCGCTATGCGACGGCGGACCTGATGCGTCCCATGTGCGTCAATTGTCATAATACACACCCTGACAGTCCTAAAACGGACTGGGAAACAGGGGACGTGCGCGGGGTGTTAGAGGTCATCTTTCCCCTGGATACTGCCGTCGCACAGACCCATCAGGGCCTGCGGGGTACCTTTGCCCTGATGGCCGTTACGGCCGGGCTAGGGCTGTCAGGCCTGGCACTGGTGATCGGCAGGCTGCGACGCAGCTCGACGGACCTGGATCAGCGTGCACGCCGTCTGGAGAGCGAAATTGCCGAGCGCCAGCGGGTGGAGGATGCCCTGCGGGAGAGCGAGGGAAAATACCGCCACATTATCAATGCTGCCGCCGATGCCATTATCTCCCTCGATGAACAAGGCCTGGTCTGCGAGTTCAACGCCGCCGCCGAGCAGATGTTCGGCTTCACCAAAGCGGAGCTGCTGGGGAAACCCTTGAACCCGATTATGCCCCCACATCTGCGCGACGCGCACACGGCTGGACTGCAGCGCTATCTCACGACCGGCCAGCGCCATCTGCCCCACTGGCACAACATCGAGCTACCAGGATGCACCAAAGACGGCCGGGAATTCCCCCTGGAAGTCTCTTTCTCCCTGCTGGAGGCCGGTGACAAAAAATTTCTCACCGGTGTGCTGCGCGACATCACGGAACGCAAACGGGTGGAGGCAGAATTGCACAAGGCACGAGAGACAGCCGAGGCTGCGACCCAGGCCAAGTCCGTGTTCCTGGCCAATATGTCCCACGAGCTGCGCACCCCCATGAACGCCATTATCGGCTTCACCAGGCTGGTCATGCGGCGCTCGCAGGCTCTCCTGCCACAGCGACAGTATGAGAACTTGGAGAAGATCTTAATTAGCGCTGAGCACCTCTTGACACTCATCAACGACATCCTCGACCTCTCGAAGATCGAGGCTGGACACATGGAGATTCATCCGGTCAGTTTTCAGCTCGAGGCTCTGGTTGATGTGTGTCTCCACACGCTAGAGCCGATGGTGCAGAGTGAGCGCATCCGTCTCGTGAAAGAGATCGATGCTGACTTCCCGCTCCTGACCACAGATCAGGACAAAGTGCAGCAGATCCTCATGAACCTGCTAAGCAATGCGGTGAAGTTTACCACGGCAGGCACCATTACCGTCACTGCCCGGCACCACGACGGCGAGATCACGATTGCCGTGACAGATACCGGCATTGGCATCCCGGCCGAAGCGTTAGAGCATATCTTTGAAGAATTTCGTCAGGTGGATAGCAGTACCACACGGCAGTATGGCGGCACCGGCCTCGGCCTGTCGATTAGTCGTCGCCTGGCCCAAATACTGGGCGGAGATATCACGGTGCAGAGTACCGACGGGGTCGGCTCGACGTTCACGGTGACGCTCCCCCGGCACTATGACGCTGCCCCCCTGGTTACACGTGTTGCTATCATACCCTCGCGTGAGGAGAGCATCAGCCCGGCAGAGTCTGACAAGATCATCCTGGCCATTGACGACGACCCAGATGTCCTCTACCTCCTGCGCGAGAACCTCACCGAAGCCGGCTATCGTGTGGTTGGAGTCACGAGTGCTGAGGAAGGTCTGCGGCAAGCACGGAC
>JBMDXC010000381.1:0-1883 GCA_048594805.1 Candidatus Entotheonellaceae bacterium
ATCGAATCACTCAATCGTAGAACTTTCAAAAATCGATCATAACCGAGTTCCTGTAAAGGAAAATGAATTAAAATTACCAAAGAGAGAAGAATTTATAGCCATAAAGAATTGGATATTATTTTACATTATATCGATGATTTATTATTTCATTACCATTATATACCTTTCTGAATGACTCTCATTGGTATGCAATATCCGGCGGGGAGTTTTAATAGTGATGGCAATTTTTGGCCCTCCGGTCGTAGCTATTTTAATCGCTAGCTTGACTTTGCTTGCTCTTTTTTTAGTAGATCGGGCACTTTATAACTTCAAAACCCGTGTATGATGAGCACTTCACCTTAATTACGCCGACAGTCTCAAAAAGGTGTCTCATCATTGGGGCGCGAGTATCATCGGAACGGAAACCTGGGATGGGACAGAACCCTTTCAGAACTTGACTGTTACCAAGACAGATACTTATGTCTTCTGATCCTACATCTCCGTCAATTCCTTTCCGTTTGACGGCTCTGGGTGCGAAAAAATGTCTCTTTCGCCTTTGCTTAAGCAGTTTCTGACGGGCTTAAACCACAGATACTTACGCCAAATTCTGCCCAGGCAAAACGCCCGTATAACTGCACCATATTAGAGCCGTTACCCGGCACTTCCCAGCTTTTCGTTCCGCTGCTACTCACAGGCGATCACCACGTAATGCACGCGCACCGGCTTGCCATTGCAATACTCGGACCTGCGCTAGTAAACGACCGAAAGTGAGCGGTCGGACATTGACAGCAAGAGTAGAGCCGCATGCATCGTCAAAAATACAAAGCATTATCCACGCATCTGGTCAAATACCATTTCCTTTGTGATGGACCAAAACACTGAAGAAAAGACCTTGATTTTGCAGGCTTCTAGCTCTGCTGTTTCCGACACCCTTTTTGATAGCTTTCACGCTCAGAGGCTGCAAAATCAATCGGTCTATACAGAGGTCGTTTGCCGACCGAGTCTCTACCGCTCATTTCCGTCCCTGTGCTACCGGAGGTCCGGATAGGCGTCAAGGGAGTAAACGCGGGGCCTGATCCTGTCGTATGAGAATACTGCTGAGGTGCTCGACGATTTCTGATCGCTCCCCGCTGGGGCAGATGATCGTCTCTCCGATCGGTTGAGGCTGGCCCGTTGCATTCAGCTTTATCGCCCTCCTGTCCTGGGACACGATGCCGCTGGCGAGGAGAAAGGGTGTGGTCGTCGTTCTGGTGAGTCCAGCTAGTGGCCCGGATGTCCATGTCACCACGATGTTTTCGTCAGTAATGTCCAGTTGTCCTGTGACGGGATCAAACACATATGAGATGTCTCCTTTCCCTGTGGTTTCCCCGAACCACGGCAAACGGAACCCCGGGGGCTGGGAAGGGTCTACCACAGTATTCGGCAGTGAGATGAGTTGGGAAAGGGCTTCCACGGTGCCGGTTCCATCAGGTCGGAATGTCCAATTCGCCTGAGTGTTCAATAAAAAGATCTCGTAGGCGCCTGCACTAGCGTTATTCGGGAAGCCCTGGTCGCCGAATCCGCAGATCGCGAAGAGTGAGGATCCACTCCCTGTTCCGACGTATGTGCCCAGTAAGGATCCGCGGTGGCCGTCAGCGGCGGCCGTTGCTGTCAACATAAAGGACGCGATGGCCAAAACCAACACCAGGAGTATAAATGTCATTTTCTTTGCGTGCATGATGATACCTCCTTCGTTGAAAGTTGAAGTTGAAGGCAATTGTTTGGCTGTTGTGATGACGTATTATCGTTGTACGATCGGAAGGTTGTCAAGATACCTGTGTAACTTTTTTTCACATCGGCACTCGCTCCCCGCACAAGATTACAAACTGATTAAGTACTGCCTTCTATGCTCGATCGGATGGGTC
>JBMDXC010000382.1:0-9572 GCA_048594805.1 Candidatus Entotheonellaceae bacterium
TTGTCCTTTGCCCCACATGTACGGCAGGTGATCGGCCTGGATCTCACGGCTGCCATGCTGGCGGAAGCCTGTGGTCTGGCACAGCAACGGGCCCTGAGCAATGTGAGCTTCTGTCAGGGCGACAGTGAATGCCTCCCATTCGCCAACCACAGCTTTGACGTGGTGACCTGCCGCGTCGCCCCGCATCATTTCCCTGATGTGGCCAGCTCGGTGCGGGAAATGGCCCGGGTGTGTCATCCTGAGGGGTGTATTGCGATCGTTGACAACATCACGCCTGAGGACACCCAGGCCTGTGCCTATATCAACGCCTGGGAAATACGGCGCGACCCTTCGCATCATTGGGCCTATCCTCTGTCGCAATGGCGGCAGTTTTTTCAGCAGGCCGGGCTGGTACTGGCCTATGAGGAAGTCACCCCCAAGCCCATGCACTTTGAGTCCTGGGCCACGCGTATGGGCATTGACGAGGCGGCTGTCGCCGAGGTCCGCCGCCTCTTATTTGACGCCCCACCCCTGCCGCGTGAGCGTCTGCGCCCACGCTTCGAAGGCGAGGACGCGTATTTCGACCTCACCGAAGCTCTCTTCATTGCCCGCAAAGCGTGAGCTGCGGCGTTTTTCTGCCCCCTCTTCCTAAGGAGAGGGGGGTGAGGAGCTTTACAGCTTCACGAGCATCTTGCCGACATTGTCGCCTTTGAAGAGCCCAATGAACGCCTTCGGGGCGTTTTCGATGCCAGCAACAATCGTCTCTTGCCACTTGATCTTGCCGGCGCTCATCCAGAGGCCCATATCATTATAGAACTGCGCCTGGCGATCGAGATGGTCAGAGACGATAAAACCCCGCAGCGTGAGCCGCTTCCGTACGGCCAGACGCAGATTACGCGGTCCGGATGACGGTGTGGTTTCATTGTAATTCGAAATCATGCCACACAGGACCATACGCCCAAAACTGTTCATGTGGTCGAGGGCTGCTTCGAGGTGAGCCCCGCCAACGTTGTCGAAGTAGACATCAATACCGTTTGGACAGTGCTTCCCGAGTTCGGTGGTCAACGATCCTACGGCTTTGTAGTTCAAAACCGCATCAATCCCTGCCACCTCCCGCAGCCAGGCCACCTTATCTGGCGCACCGGCACTCCCCACGACACGGCAGCCCTGCAACTTGGCAATCTGACATACCACCGTACCAACAGCCCCAGCCGCAGCAGAAACAAACACGGTCTCGCCGGCCCTGGGACGTCCGATATCGAGCAGGCCAACATACGCCGTTAACCCCGGCATGCCCAGGGTCCCGAGATACGTCTGCATGGGTGCCAGATTGGGGTCAATCTTGGTTAGCTCGGCGCCATTCGACACGTAGAATTCACGCCATCCTTTGCGCCCGAGGACCGAATCCCCCGCCTGAAACTTCTCGTCTTGCGACTGTACCACCTGCCCCACACAGCCACCATCGAGAGGCTGACCCACCTGAAATGGCTGGACATAACTGGGCTGGTCGAGCATACGTCCGCGCATATAAGGGTCAACGGACATATAGAGGTTACGCACCAGCACCTCGCCGGCACCAGGTGTGGGGATCGCGACAGTCGCGAGTTCGAAATCGCTCTCGCGCGGCAGGCCAATAGGACGGTGCTTCAGACGAATTTCACGACTTACGATCTCAGTCATGGGAATCTCCTCCTACCCAAATGCATTGTCGGAGTTACTCAGGTCGGGCATGAATATTGCGGACCTCAACATGCAAGAGAGATTAATCCTTCAGTTTAAACAATACATACTTCTTCGTATTGAAAGGGGGTATTCTTGTATAATGTGAGGATATATATTCAGAGCCTATATAAGCTGTAGTAGTCAGGAGATACTCTTGTCCAACATTCTCAGAGAGACTCGCTCGGAATTTTCTTTGCATATTTGCCACTAATGTCCAATGCGTAGCAAGCTGGACTGGATATACAGAAATAACTTTTCTCTCTTCTATAGCTATGTTCTCTTTGGAGAAATCAGTGTGAAAATCCTTATGTCTTCTAGGAACGTTTTTTTCTATAAACATAATAGATAATGCTATGCACAGCATTATTGCTGAGAAAATAATAATATATTTCCCTATCTTCTTGTTATCATCTAGCAATCTCTCTAAGGCAAGGGCCGCATCATTAAAGACCACACCAATGGCCATGGCATAAAAGGGTAATGAAGGAAAAGCATACCAGCGCTTTTGCTTCGCGCTGACGAGTAGTGGCAGACTTCCAGCCAAGGCGATGCCTAGATAATATAAGAAGAGACGAGAGTGTACAGAGGAAATTGCGGGCTGCCGCAGACGATAGATGAAAGCGGCGAGCGCGCCGCCAACGAGCAGAGGGACAAGACTTTCACGGCCTACAACAGTAAAGACATGGAAACGTGACGTCGAGATTTCTCGCCCACCGGTGACACTGGCTACCACTTGCTGACTCACATAGCGTTTGAAGAAATGTACCGATGCCATATTTGTAGCGAACATAAGGCCAAACGAAGCTATCAAAGTCATGAGAAGGATAATGGCTGTTGTCAATGCCTTTATAGCTTTTTTAGCGTCATGTATCGTGGATATCAATGGAACAGCAAGAGGAAACAGCGCAACTGGGCCTTTAATCAAAATCGCGCCGAACATACTAAGGCCAGAGAGAATACCATACACACAGGAGGAGAATACTGTAGGGTTTTTTAGGCTTAAAAGGCATAGCAACACGGAGAGGAGAATAAAAAACGTCATGGTGTTTTCGAGCATATTGTTCGCGACAGCCCATGAGGTCATAGGCGTGATAATGAAAAGCAAGATGGGGAACCAGGCCCCTGCTAAAACGTCACCCTGAGGCGTCAAGCAGCGCCAGATACCTGCGAGGATCAGGAGGCTCAGCGCGCCAACACAACATCCCCACCAGGCCTCGACATACACGGAATCACCGCACAGACGATACGCCCATGACTGCAGCCAGAACGCCAATGGGGGATGTTCATAAAAGGTCGGATACACCGTCGCCGTGTAGTAGGGTTGCCAAAAGCTGCCGTAGTTTTCCGCCATGTTACGCGCGATGCTGGCATAGACGATCCCATCTATAAACATGCCATAACTCAACATACGCGGCAGGACAAGCAGGCAGTAGAACGAGATTACCAAAAACACCAGGGCGTGCCGACGTGCACGAGGCATGGGTCACCTATGGCTCACAACGGGGAGAAATACTGGCAGGCGTATCATAACACATGGCACCGTGGTAGAGAACCAGAAAACAGGGAGCACCGCGACGCAGAAGGCGGCGAGGCACGCACCTGCTGGCAGGCACAGAGCTTGTAAAGCGCTCCCAGACCGCTCTACCCTTGAAACCGGGCCAGCCAGTGTATAAGTTATGGATGGTCATAGACGTGCCTGGGGCTGGCAATATCAATCTATGACACGATTTTTTGGTTGCTTTCCCTATGAACCTCTGTACACTACCGTGCCGCTCCCATTATTAGCGTGTGCAGTACGTGTGGTGCTTTAGTGACTCCTGACAGCGAAGCGTGGACAAGGGAGACGCATACACCAGAGGGTACGTGGTACCCTTCTATGTAAGCAACAGTTGATGCGTAAGGAGGTCAGGAGATGGCCAGAGTCACCATCCACACCGACCCGATGCTTTCCCGACGTGCCTTCCTGGCAACGACCGGCGGTGCCCTGACTGGCGTCGCAGCCTGCGGACTGGTGAGCCAGGCTGCGGCGAGCAAGCGCCGTCCACAACGAGGTGGGACTCTGCGCTTTGCGACGCGCGGGGATGCTGCCGGTCTCGATCCACACCGCAATATCATGTACCTCGTGTCAATGCCGCTCGCCGCTACCACCCAGGGTCTCCTCGACCTCGATTTGCAATCTGAGCCGGTGCCTGGGATTGCGGAGGAGTGGGATATCTCACCAGACTTGCTGACCTATACCTTCAAGCTGCGCAAAGGGGTGCTCTTCCATAATGGCCGAGAGGTGGACGCCGAGGCGGTGAAATGGAATTTCGAGCGCATCCAGGATCCCAAAATTGGCCATCCCTTCACACGCTCGGCGCTTGGCAATCTGAAGGAAACCCAGGCCATCGACAAGTACACCCTGCGGTGTGTCTTGCAGGAGCCGAGCATCGCTTTCCTAGCCGATGTGGTGTACTATCCGTGCAATCTGATTGCCCCGGACAGTACCGAGCAAGCCAATATGCACCCGATTGGTTGCGGTCCGTTCAAATTTGTCAAGTGGGAGCGCAATAGCATTACCGAGCTGGTCCGGTTTGAGAACTACTTCGAGACCGATGCAGAGGGCAACAGTCTACCCTATCTCGATGGCATCATCGGGCGGCCAAAAAAGGAAGATCAGGTGCGCCTGACCTCTCTGCGTACCGGGGAAGTTGATTTGATTGATAACATGGCGTATACCGATGCGGCTGACTTTGCCAAGAAGTATGCCGGGAAGTTACAGACCTGGGAGGTGCCAACCCTGGCGACCTCGTTCATCGTCTTCAATATGGAAAAAGGTCCGTTCACGGACAAACAGCTCCGTCTGGCAGCCGCGCACGCCATCGACCATGAGGCGATTAAGCAGGCGGTGTTTTATGGTCGTGGCGAGATCGCCAGAGGATACTATGCGTCTGTGAGCCCATGGTTTGCGGCTGGGGCCAAACCATGGCCGGAGCACGATCCTGACAAGGCCAGATCTATTCTCCGGAAGGCCAGGGCCGTTGGCACTGAGGTCATCCTGCAATCTGACAATGCCTACCCTTATCTACACCAGACTGCCGAGCTGATCCAGAATATGTGGGGTGAGGTCGGCTTCAAAGCCACCCTGCACCTCTATGAAGCACCGGTCCTGAACCAGAAGCGGCGTGAGCGGGATTTTCATGCCGAGTCTACGTCTGGCAGCTACCGCTGGGATCCGGATGGCTGGTTCTCCCGGCAGATTTTGTCCAGTGCGCCGGCAAACAAAATCAATGGCCCGGGGTTCAATAACGAAAAGGCCGATAAACTGATTGCAGAAGCGCGGCAAACTGCCGATAAGAAGAAACGATTGGAGCTCTACGCGGCGGTCGAGAGCATGGTGAATGACGAGTTGCCCATTCTCTACATTCACCATCTGACCGCGATGCAAGCGGGTGCCATGAATCTCAAAGGCTACCAGCCAGCGATCTCTGGCCCTTTTAGCACGCGAGGCGGGGGCATCCGTACGGCCTGGCTCGCCTAGCCAGGCCGTGTCACCAGCGGCACGGCGGCACAGTCAAGGAGAGGAGCGATGCGCCAGTCGATACAGGGGAGAGACCTGGAACTTTCCCGACGCGCTTTTCTGGCGGCGAGTGGCGGAGCCCTTGCCGGGGCCGCCGCCTTTGGCTTGACGGCCCTGGCTGAGGCCGGCCAACGTCATCCCCAGCGCAGCGGGACCCTGCGTTTTGCCACGCGTACTGATGTCTCAGGGCTGGACCTGCATCGCAACACGATCTACCTGGTGTCCATGCCCCTGGCAGCCATTAACCAGGGGTTACTCGACCTGAATCAGCAATCCGAGCCGGTACCAGGTGTCGCTGCGGCCTGGGAGGCGTCGCCAGACTTGCTGAGCTATACCTTCGAGCTGCGGCACGGCGTGCTGTTCCACAATGGCCGGGAGGTGGATGCCGAGGCCGTGAAGTGGAATTTCGAGCGCCTCCAGGACCCCAGAATCGCGCATCCCTTAGCACGTTCGGCACTCGAGAACTTGCAAGCCACCGAAGTGGTCGACAAGTACACCGTGCGCTGCCATTTGCATCAACCCAGCGCCGCCTTTCCGGCCGACGTGGTGTACTATCCGTGTGCGCTGATGGCCCCTGACAGCGTCGAGCAGGTCGATCTGCATCCCATCGGCTGTGGTCCCTTTAAATTTGCCAAATGGAGCCGCAATAACCTGACCGAGATGGTGCGGTTTGAAAACTATTTTGAAACCGATGCGGAAGGGAACAGCCTGCCTTACCTGGATGCCATTCTTGGACGCCCCAAAAGAGAGGATGGGGTGCGTTTGACCGCTCTGCGAGCTGGTGAAGTCGATTTGATCGACTCTATGGCCTATGCCGACGCGGCAGATTTTGCGGAGAAATACGCCGGGAAATTTCAGGCCTGGAACGTCCCCACTGTCGGGACATCGTTCATTCTCTTCAATCTGGAGCGAGGGCCTTTCACTGACAAACAGGTGCGCTTGGCGGCGGCACACGCCATCGATCACGAGGCCATCAAGCAGGCGGTGTTTCATGGCGCGGGGGAGATCGCACGCGGGTTCTACGCCTCCGCCAGCCCCTGGTATAGCGATGGCGTCACAGCGTGGCCGGCCTATGATCCGGACAAAGCCAAATTCTTACTCCGGCAGGCCAGGGCGGTTGGCGCTGACGTAACCCTGCAAGCCCTTCCCACGCCCCCCTATATGCAGCAGACGGCTGAACTGGTGCAGGCCATGTGGACTGAGGTTGGCTTCAAAGTGCGCTTCAACATCTATGATGAGGTCGCCCTGCAGCAAAAGCGGCGTGAGCGGAATTTCCATGCCGACTCCAGCGCCGCGAGCTACCGCTGGGATCCTGACGGTTGGTTTTCACGCTATATCCTGTCGACAGCACCCACCACGAAAATCTATTCTGGTTTCCACAACGAGCGGGCTGACCAACTCATTGCTGAAGCACGCCGCACGGCAGACCGTAAGAAACGCCTGGAGCTGTACGCGGCCATCGACAGCCTTGTCAACGAGGAATTGCCCATCCTCTACCTCCAGCATATAACCCTGCTGGAGGCGGGGAGCATGCGTCTCCGGGGCTATCACCCATCAGTTTCTGGCGCCTTCAGCTCCCGCGGAGGCGGCATTCGTACAGCCTGGATGGAGTAGGATGAGCCATGTTAATCTATACCATGAACCGTGTCCTCTATCTCATCCCTGTGCTGTTCATCCTCACCGTGGTGGTCTTCGCCTTCGTGCATTTCCTGCCGGGAGATGTCATCGACGTCCTGGCTGGTCAGGAAGGTGTGATTGATCCGGCCGTGCGGCAGGCGTTGGAGCACGAATACGGGCTCAATAAGCCCCTCTATACGCAATATTTCATCTGGCTAAACCACGTGCTGCATGGCGATTTTGGCACGTCGCTGGTGACGCGTCGTCCGATCGCCCTCGAGTTCTTCCAACGTATCCCCGCGACACTCTATCTGGCCATTGTAGGCACCGTCATTTCCCTGCTGATCGCTATCCCTCTAGGGACGATGGCGGCCGTCAAGCGCAACACTGCCGTGGATTACGCGGCCCAGCTCCTGTCGCTGGTCGGAATCTCCATTCCCGAGTTCTGGTTCGCTCTGCTGTGCGTGCTCTTCTTCTCACTCTACCTGGGCTGGTTACCCTCGTCGGAGTATTACAGTCCATTCGATCACCTCGGCTTGAGTATTAAGCATATGATTCTGCCGGCTGCGGCCCTGGGTATACGTCAGGCGGCGATTACGACCCGCCTGACCCGTTCGACCATGCTCGATGAGGTGCAAAAAGAGTATGTCGACACGGCGCGTTCTCTAGGCCTACCAGAACGTAAAGTCATCTATCAGTACACCTTGCGCAATGCCATGATCCCTACCTTAACCATCAGTGGTCTGCAACTGGCCCAGCTGCTGGGTGGTACGGTGGTGATCGAGACGATCTTTGCCTGGCCAGGAGTAGGACGCACCCTGTTTGAGGCGATCATCAGCCGGGACTTCCCAGTCATCCAGGCCGGTGTGTTGATTCTCGGCATCGCGGTGGTGGTGATCAACCTCCTGGTTGATCTTATGTACCGTGTCCTGAACCCGCGGGTGCGACTCGCGTAACAGAGAAAAAGCGAGCCCGTTATGGTGAAATCCGTTTTATCGCAAGAGGAGATGCTGGACATTGAGGTGCCGGTCCCCAGGATCACACTCGCGCTGCGGCGCGGCTGGGGAGCGTTTAAAAATGCCGTCAGCGAATTGTGCCGCAGCAAAACGGCCATGGTCGGCGCGTTCATGCTGCTCGTGCTCCTTGTACTCTGTCTGCTGACGCCCTATATCGCCCCCTATGATCCCATCAAGCAAAATTACCGCGAGTTGCTCCAGACCCCGAGTGCCAAGCACTATTTTGGGACGGATCGCTATGGCCGCGACATCTGGTCACGCATCCTCTGGGGGGGCCGGCGTCTGCTGACCATTAGTGTGCTCGCGGTGCTGGTGGGTGTCCTGATAGGCATCCCCATGGGCACATTATCAGGATATTATGGCAAGGCCATCGACGCGTTCACCATGCGCCTGGTGGATGCCTGGCTCGCCTTCCCGGGCATTTTAATTTATCTTATGCTGGCGACGCTGGTCAGGGAGTGGAAACTGGCCGGGTTCTGGAATGATCTCGCCTTGATCTTCGCCCTGGGAACAAACCAGGTGCCGCGCCTGGCGCGGCTCGTACGCGGTACAGTGCTGGCCGAGAAAGAAAAAGAATACGTCGAGGCGTGCCGGGCCATAGGAGAAGGAAACCTGTATATCTCCCTGCGCGAAATCTTGCCCAACTGTGTCTCGCCTGTCATTGTCCAGGCTACCGTGTCGCTGGGGTCCACGCTTCTCGTGATTGCTGCGCTGTCGTTTCTGGGGCTCGGCTCGCCACCACCGACCCCGGATTGGGGCTCTGACCTCAATCTGGCGCGGGACCATATGGAGTCACGCCCGCTCATCGCGATCTTTCCAGGGCTGGCCATCTCGTATGCGGTGCTCGCCTTCAATCTGTTTGGCGATGGCCTGCGCGATATTTTGGATCCACGTCTCGCGGACAAATAGCCGCTGGGGCAGGAGACTGGAGCGGCAGGCAAGCACAACCAGGAGACGCTCGTGTGGCGTATAGATTAGGCACGATGGGCGTACCGCCTGTGGTGCTCTGGGTCGTTGTGATGTGCTGCAGTGGCCTGCTGCCATGGGGGTGTCGCTCTGCACCACCTCAGGGGCCAGGAGATATAACCCCACCTCACACCACGGCCATCCCTGCGGGTGGCATCTTTCGTGTGTGGCCTCCTGAGATCCGTCTCGTCGCTGACGAGGCGGCGACCATCTTCTATGCCTGGGACGGCACCACCAAACAGCGCTATACCGCTCCCATCCGTGTGTCAGTATCTCAGACGGCTCCCCTCACCCTCACCTTTTGGGCCCAGGATACTGCTGGGAATCGTGAGCCGCTGCGCCGTGCCCACTATGTGCTGGCTCCGGCGGTGCCCCACCTGGAGTCCCTGGGAATCGACCGCATGGTGCTCGGCCTGGATGAGACCGCCTCGCTGCGCTGGCGCAGCACCGCGGTGGGTGCCACCTACGCGCTGGCCGTGACCCAGAGTGGCTGGGGCCCAGGACGACTCCTAGCCCATGGGACCGTGACGTCAGAGGGGGAACAACTTACGCCCATCACGGGCAAGGCCCTGCGACCTGGGGCAAACCGCCTCTGGTTACGGGTGCAAGACGCTGCCGGCGCAGAGGCCTCGACCGCGCTCGAGTTGACCGTGCAGGCGACCCCGGCGACCACGCGGGCCTGGCCCGCTGGTGGGGTGTTTGGTCGGCCACAA
>JBMDXC010000383.1:0-2734 GCA_048594805.1 Candidatus Entotheonellaceae bacterium
ACGACTTTGATAATACCGGGAATGGCGAACGACACGTATGCAGACACATAGGCGAGTTTGCGGAACGGGGCGTCGCTTCGCTCAGCAAGCCAAGCGAGAGTGGTCCCGTACGCTATTGCGATCGCCGAACTGCTGATGGAAAAAATCATCGAGTTCCACAGTAAGGTTTTGACGTCGCCCAGTGATTCAATGATGTTAGTAAAATGCTGGATCGTGAAGCTGCCGGCTTGCAGGCCGCGATCGGTTACCAGGCTGGTGTGCAGGATGAAAAAAAACGGCGGTAAGACCAAGTAGGCCAGAGCGGCGGTCGTAAGAAGAAACAACAACTGGGCGGGATTGCGCCTCATAACCGCTATCATGGTTTTAGCCCTCGCGCTTTGCGGTTTCGAGTCTGCGGCTGGTCCCGGTTTAACGCGGAACCGACACGCAGAACTCACCGATAACTATTGCCAGCTATATATCAAAACCGAGCCCCAAGACAATGCGGCTTTTTAGGAGACGAAAAAGGCGACTTCCGTCAGGGTGCCGGCTCGTCCGCAGGGGCTCGGGCAACGCCTGTAGGACATGCGAACGCGGTATCCTGCCGATCCCTTTGGCGAGCAGCTTCGAGAGTGGCGACCGACCGTTCAAATCCTCTTGCCGCGGCTCTTGGCCATAGGAGATTATCCGCACTTGACGGGTGAAAAGAGTATGGATTTTCGCAAGTGGCTATGGAAATCGTCCGCAGCCGCGCGTACGATGGGAACCCGCCGAAGTTTATTCCCGGCATCGAGAATTCATCGTATAATTAAGCAGGCCGTGAAGGCCGGCCGTTGCACAGTGGCCGGCAACATCCCCAACGGAATGAAGCTACGAACAAGCGTGCCCGAACCCCATCGGACGTTCAAACTAATCTTTGTTCCCCTACTGATTTTTTCTCTATTCGCCCAGTGCGCCGTCGTCTGGACTCAACTGGAAAATATCCGTGACGGCTATTTCGATTTCGCGCTCTACTATGGCGGGGCCAAGATCATCAATGACGGGAGCGGCGCACAGCTCTATAACTTAGAGGTACAGGACAAATATCAGAAAGAATTTCGCGTCGCCTACCATGGTCGAGCTTTGCCCTTCAATCACCCGCCCTATGAGCTGTTGGCGCTTCTGATCCCGGCCAAATTTTCGTTCTCGGTCGCACATGTGCTCTGGGCGGCCATGAATACGTTGATGCTTGCGGTAATCTTGTTACGCCTATTTCCTCTCATCGAGAGTAAGTACCGGGTCTTGTTTGCGCTGATGCTCTTTGCCTATTTTCCAACGATAACGGCCCTCAAGATGGGGCAGGATTCGATAATCACGACTCTTCTGCTCACTGAAACTTTCGTGAGCCTCAAGCAAAAACGCTACGCGACCGCCGGCGGCCTATTAGCATTGGGCCTGTATAAACCGCAATTCGTCTTACCGTTGGTCGGAATTTTTATACTGCAGCTTCGTTGGCGGTTGATATTCGGATTTTTGCTTATGTCAACGGTGCTTGGCGTAATCTCGTTAGCGATGGTGGGATGGGACGGTCTGATCGGGCTACTTTCGTTGTGGTTGCCGATGATTCAACGCGGCAACGTAGTGTGGCCGGAACTCATGATCAACTTACGAGGACTAGTGTACATGCTATTGGATCTCGGCGGGCAAACACAAGCTACGAACGCGCTGACATTGGGTTTATCCATAATTGCTTACGCTATCACTTTACGTCTCTGGCCGCGATGCGCGGACGAGCAGAGTGACTTATTTGACCTTCTCTTCGCTCTTGCGGTTGTCACAACGGCGTTGGTCAGCTTTCATTCTTACTCCTATGACGGCACTCTGTTGATAATTCCTCTAACTATTATGCTCAATCGGGTACTGAAGGAATCCGCTCCATATCCGCCGCGGCGCCGAGTTTTTTTGGCTATTCTGATCGCGTGGTTTGTTCCAATGCTGCCGAATGTCCTTCTGAGTGCGGCGGTACTCGCATGGTGGGCGCTGCCATTGCCGGTGCTTTTTTGCGCGATCGCTATGGAGATCCGGCGCTCCGCATCGACCTCACCGGCAGTTCGGACATGAATACGCCGTTCACCATTGATAAATCGCCGACAATTGGCTCTTTATTGACTTTATCGGCTAATAAAGTTTATCCGGCTGGCAAGGATGTGTACAGTTTGCCGAGGTTCGACAAGGCGGCGTGCCGCTGTTCGAATAGAGGAAGCCAAGCTTGACCCTGCCTCGTGATCAGCTGCATTAGATGAAACAAAGCCTCCACGACTCACGGATGATCGAGACCGAACAGCCCGCTGAGGATTACGGCGCCGGCGGAATCGAAAAGTCAAAGCAGATGGCGAATTTAAAAGCAGGCCCGGCAGCAATAAACAGCGCGTGGTTGTTTATGTACGCCGCGGTGCTGCTTGGCATGATCGGCTGGCTCAATTTCATTACCGCAGACGATCGACAGTTCAGCCGCTTGGCCGAATCATTCCTTGAAGGGAAATTGTATTTACTTCCGAGCTCGCTGGAGACTTGGGCCGATACTGCCTTGTTCGGCGGTTATCACTATTCGCCGTTCGGTCCATTACCGGCTGTGCTGATCATGCCGCTGGTAGGGAGTGGATATTTTCACCAGGGGCAACTGTCTTTTCTTGTGACCCTTTCCGTTTTTTATCTTTGTTTTCGGTTGGCGAGAAGGTTCAAGTATTCTTGCGATGAGTCCTGCTGGTTTGCGCTC
>JBMDXC010000384.1:0-15075 GCA_048594805.1 Candidatus Entotheonellaceae bacterium
CGCCCAGGCCCGGCCGGAACGGCAAAGCTTTCACCTCGTCCTCGACGCACTCGCCTATCTCCAAGTTGTCGCACGAGCCTATGGGACGCAAGTCCTCGTGGTGATCCAGCCAAGCAAGGAAATGGCCTATCTCCTCCCTCATGACGAAGCGACGACTGACCCTAGTCGTGCCTTGCGCCAGGCATTGGTGCAGCGCGGGGTAGAGTCACTAGACCTCACGCCCATCTTTCGGCAGTGGGCATCCACAGGAGAGCAGCTCTTCTTTACTGCCAACCGCTATCCAAATGCCCAGGGCCAGGCGCTCATGGCGCAAGAGGTCGTCCGACATCTCGCTACTGTTGCTCAGGGGGCCCAGTGACCGAGATGATGGCGTTGATAACTTAACCATGCCCCTGTACAGCCTCAACCCAACCCGGCATACGCACTCCTCTTATGTTCTGTGGTGACACACCGCGCGTGCAATACGACAGCTCATGAGCGTATCTATATATACAAGTCACTGCATTTTATGCAGGGATGCAACCTGAAGCAGGTGCGCCTTCGACAGCCCGGGACGACGATCCGGACGGCCTTTATGGAACGCTGGTATGCTACATTACGGAGAGAAGCCGGACAAGCCGGAGATGCCATAAAGGAATTATGGCTGCATGCGCATTCGTGACACCTCCGAACCTGTCCTCCTTATCCGAGTGAGATTCCTCCTATAAAAATTAATTCCGTTCCCTATAACCTAGTACAGAGATTTCTGGGTATACTATGTACTGGTATTAGAATTTGGTACCTTTTATTTTTGACAAACACCGTTTTTGTAGAGAATTTGCCATCATATTTTCTATCTCTGTCGTCTATGGGAATTAAGAAACATGTTCCAGCCTGAGAATCTAGATCCTGCTGGCAGCGAAGCGCTTGGCTTCTATGCGGTCCTGAGGAGAGTGCAGGAACCCATACTAGAATCTATTTTTTGGCTCGCGCTGGGGTATGCGATCGAGTGGCAGGATAAGAAGTGTGTTGGGCATAGTAACGCATCTAAGGATCAATGGCATAGTACTGCTGTATACCGAAGAAACCCCATATAGTCTCCCTATGCGCATAGCCTGTATTCTTTGCCACTATAAGCCCAAGATATCTGATCTCCGGCACGCTTCAAAGCAGGCGTGAGACGCTACACGTCCCTTCCCCGGGAAAGCGCACCCTAGAAACAGCTTGATCACCTCCACGACATGCTCATAATCGTGTATCTCTTACGCCACAGCAGCCAGTGTAGGAGGTGTAGCGAGCCAGCAACGAAATACCCCATCCGTGCCTATGACTACCTTAATGTGTCCCATATCTTCGCCAAGCGTATCTAGCCGCTTGCCCGCTTCCACCTCCTCTGACTCCTCATAAGATATCTAACGGCGCTCAACCTCTCGCCAAAGCCACTCCTCTCGCCACGGCTTTCAAGTTTCAGAGCCATCTGCCGATGATTCATAATATCCCTGGTGCTCTCTTATGAAAGGAGTCTGTCATGTTATTATGCAGCGTCCATAGCCGCCTCTATGTGCCTGCCCTGCAACGTTGGCTTCCCGTCGATCCAGTGCAAATGCAAGGTATTTCTAGCGTGATCCCCATTCCTGAAGGGACATGCGACGAGTGCCTTGCCACCGCCAAAGCCTGCATGTTGGCGCAGTTCCCGGAACTCTTTGGCCACGAGAACCTGACGCCATCCGCACCCTCACCCTCCAACGAACGAGCAGTTGCAAACATTGGCGGCGCTTTGACAATCTTTGGGCTCAAGGGGAAGAAGAGATCTCCGAGGTGAACTCTGGCCTTGGCTCGAGGCAATGGTGTTTTTGAGGGCTTAACGGCCATGCCGATCGTGTCCTGTCACGCCCTCGCTGCATCTACTGTCTCCTCGGGCAGAGCGTCTCCGCCATCCCGAGGACACGGGCATACCGACGCACCAGCACCGCGCCAGGAGGAGGTCATAATTAGTGAATGCGCTTCTCGTATCCCTGCCATTCCTTCTCGCGGAGTTCGAATTTTTTAATTTTCCCGGTGGAAGTTTTGGGAAGGTCGCCAAACTCCACGGCCTTGGGACACTTAAAATGCGCCATGTGCTGACGGCAGAAGGCAATGATGTCCTCTGGTGTAGGCTGCATGCCCGGCTTGGGTACGACAAAGGCTTTGGGCACCTCTCCCCACCGCTCGTCCGGAATAGCGACCACGGCCACCTCCTGCACGGCGGGATGCCGGTAAATGGTATTTTCCACCTCGATGGTAGAAATGTTCTCGCCGCCACTGATAATGATGTCCTTTTTGCGGTCGCGCAGCTCCGCGTACCCATCTGGATGCATCACCGCTAAGTCCCCGCTGTGGAACCAGCCACCCCGGAAGGCTTCAGCTGTCGCGTCAGGCTGGTTGTAATACCCGCGCATGACATTGTTGCCGCGCATGATCACCTCGCCCAGGGTCTCGCCGTCCGCCGGCACGTCCTGCATGGAGTCATCGACCACGCGCATCTCCTCAGCGATGATATACGGCACGCCCTGCCGGGCTTTCTTGTGTGCGCGCTCGTCCGCTGGGAGCGCATCCCACTCTTCGTGCCAGGCGCAGATACTGTGCGGGCCGTAGGTCTCCGTGAGGCCATAGACATGAAAAATCTCAGCTCCTAAAGCCTCCATGTGGGCGATTACTGTGGGCGACGGCGGGGCTCCAGCGGTTGTGACGTGCAGCTTACGCGGAAACACAGCGCTTTTTGCCTGGGGATGGCTCATGAGCATAATGAGCACCGTGGGGGCACCGCACATGTGCGACACCCTCTCAGCTTCAATGAGTCGGAATACCTCGGCGGGATCGAGCCGCCGCAGGCAGACATGCGTCGCCCCCACAGCGGTTACACCCCAGGTAAAACACCAGCCGTTACAGTGAAACATGGGGAGTGTCCAGAGATAGGTCGAGCGGCTGTTGACCCCCATCTCGAGCATGGCATCGAGCGCATTCAGATACGCACTGCGGTGCGTATAGAGGACGCCTTTGGGATTGCCGGTGGTGCCGCTGGTGTAATTAAGGCTGATCGGCGCATTCTCGTCCTCGACGGGTTTGTCCAGGAGCACGTCTGAGCCACTGGCAAGAAATGTTTCATAGTCCGGCCCCTCGAAACCTTCTCCATGCTCGCCATCCACGATGTTGATGATCGTTTCGAGTTGCGGCAGTTGCGCGCGAATGGGCCGTATGAGGTTGGCGAGTTCGGTGTCAACACACAGCACCTTGGCGCCGGAATGATGCAAGATATAGGCAATCTCCGGCGATGACAGCCGGGTGTTGATAGCCACCAGCACCCCTCCGGCCAGGGGCACACTGTAATGCGCTTCCAGCATAGGCGGAATATTGGGACACAGAAACGCCACACGGTCGCCTGGCCTCACTCCAGCAGCTTGCAAGGCCGTCGCACAGCGATTGACACGCTGGCGCAACTGTCGATACGTATAGCGTGTATCCTTATACACGACCGCGGTTTTCTCAGGAAAGACGTACGCACTGCGCACTAAAAAACTTAACGGCGTCAGGGGCGTATAGTTCACAGCCGGTTGGACCATACTGTCACCTCCCGTACACTGGAGCCAATAGTGTATCCCGTCGATGGGTGTATCGTAGTAGATCATCTTAGTGCTTTCAAAGGAAAAGCAGTATCCCCTCGACCAGGGCGTGTGTTATGATCATGCCATTCCCCAGGACTGAGACCTGTCTTACGGAGAGGATCATGGACGACTTAGAACAGCTCTTTGCGGATATGGAGGCGCTGCTTGAGCGCATCATTAGCCAGCAGCGTGACAAAGTGATGGCAGTAGCGCTGGATATTCTGCCGCATCTGCAGCCGGACGACATCCAGGATCCACAAGATTATCCCGAAGTTGCTGCGGACACCATGTTCAACTATGAGGACGGTCTGTTAGCCGGCTTGCTGAGTGCACGCGCCGTGCTGCGCAGCAATATTATCGAGGTCTATCGCACCCGTGCGGCGCACAGTGACCAGTAAAGCCCCATGCCCCATCGCCGCAGATGGGGTCGGCGTGTGTCGTACCACCATGGTACAATGAAGCACTATGCAGATACAGACGACGGGAACACAGCAGCTCATCATGATCTTCCTGGGCATCCTGGTCGTGTTTATGCTCGGCGGGGTGCTCTACGTGATGAGCAGTATTGTGTTGCCCTTCATGGTGGCTCTCTTTCTCGCCTACTTGCTCGATCCGTTAGTGCGTCTCCTGCGATATTGTCGGGTGCCTCTCGCCCTGGCCGTGTGCTTTGCTCTGTTGGTGACCTTTATCTTTCTGGCGCTGATGGGGATGTTGTTCTACGCCAGTGCCCAATCATTTGTCAGAGAATATCCGGCGTACGAGCCCAAACTGCGCGCGCTGCTCACGACCCTCACATCGCGCGTGGAAGTGGCACCGGAACTCTCCTGGCAACTCTCCGATCTGAGTAAAGAGTTCTCTAGTGCCTCGGTCGTGCGAGCCGTGCTCGCGAGTGTGGGCACCTTTGTCACCTTCTTAGGGCATCTGCTGCTGGTGCTCCTCTTTATGGTCTTTATTCTCCTGGGACAACAGCGTTTGCCCCAGCGCATCCATCGTGCTTTTGGTGAGGAACAAGCGCAACGCCTGACGCTGGTGTTGCAGCGTATTACCCGCGAGGTGCAGATCTATTTGGGGACCAAGGCCCTCCTCAGCGTGGTCACCGGCGTGCTGGTGAACCTGTGTCTGATGATCTTGCAAGTGGATTTTGCGGTGCTCTGGGGTGCGCTGGCATTCATGCTCAACTTTATTCCACACCTGGGAGCACCGATGGCCACCATTCCGCCGCTCCTGGTGGCCATCTTGAAGTTCGATACGCTCATGCCAGCGGTCTGGGTGGTGGTCTGCGTAACGCTGATTCACATTGCGCTCGGCATCTGTATCGAACCCCGCCTCATGGGGCGAAACCTGCACCTCAGTCCTCTCCTGGTCGTCCTCTCGTTGCTGTTCTGGGGCTGGTTATGGGGGATCGTCGGGACGCTCCTCGCTGTGCCGATCATGGCGACCATCAAAATTATCTGTGAGAATCTGCCCGCACTGCATTTTGTCAGTGCGTTAATGAGCGAAGACTAGCGCGGACGCGGAAGACTACAGGCCTGTTTCGCGCCAGACCACGCAAGAAACGCCACAACATCATCGTAGGCTGGTTCCGGTAAACCAGGTATAATGCAGAAAATTTTGGCGGTATAGATACCTCCCCTCAGGAGAAAGGAAGTACAAGATGGCACGCATTGTTTTGGGACTTGGAACCTCACATAGCCCGCAGTTAAGCCTTCCCCCTGAGCACTGGCTCCAGCGGGGTGAGGAAGATCAGCACAACCCAAGCCTGTATCGCGTCCCCGATGGCACGCATGTCACCTATGAGGAGCTGCTGGCTGAAGTCGACTCTGGGGTCGCGAAGGAGCTGACGCCAGAGGTCTTCCAGAAACGGCACGCGGCCAATCAGAAGGGCATCGCCAAGGTTGCTGAGGCCCTGGAGCGCAGCGCACCCGACGTGTTGGTTGTGCTCGGTGATGACCAGCAGGAGGCCTTACACGACGACAACATGCCGGCGTTCTGTGTCTACTGGGGTGAGCAGGTGCCCTATGTGCCGCGCCAGCGCACCAGGGGGACGCAGGCCCTTACGGCCTGGGCCTATCCCCAGGAGCCCAGAATGTATCCTGGCCAGTCAGCGTTAGCCCTGCACATCATTGACGCCATGATGGAGCAGGGATTCGATGTCGCCCACTCCAAGTATTTGCGCGAAGGCCAGTCGATTACCCATGCTGTCACCTTTGTGTTCGCGCGCATCCTGCAGGGGAAGAACATCCCCGTGGTGCCCGTCATGCAAAATACCTACTACCCACCCAATCAGCCGCGGCCGCGGCGCTCCTATGAATTTGGCATAGCGCTCAGGAATGCGGTTGAAACCTGGAAGAGCAATGCCCGGGTAGCAATCCTGGCCTCGGGTGGGTTCAGCCATTTCGTGCTCGATGAGGAACTGGATCACAAAGCACTCAAGGCCCTGCAGGACAAAGACATCGACGCTATTGCGTCGTTGCCCCTGGAGCGTCTGCAATCGGGGACCTCGGAGATCCGGAACTGGTTCGCCACTGCCGGGGCAGTGCAGCACCTGGAGATGGAAGTCTTTGACTACGTGCCCTGCTACCGCTCTCCAGCGGGCACAGGGTGTGCCATGGCCTTTGCCCAGTGGATATAAACGGGTGGAAAGCAATGGGAGGAGGGGGAGCGTAGAAGAGAGGAAGACTAGAGGTCTACTGTGATGTCCTGCTCCCCTACCCCTTTGCCCCATTGCATAGCTGCTGTCTTACTTCTTGAAGACCTCGGCGTACTCGGTGCGTGGGAACTGCTCTCCCTCAGGGACTTTCATCATATCGGTGTAGATCTCCAGCCGATTCCCATCGGGGTCCAGAAAATAGAAGGAGCGGCTGCCGCTGCCACCCACGTTGCGCCCAGCGCCGGGCCCGCCCTCAGGCCCATGGATCAGGGGCCCTTGCACAATCTCGACGCCCTTGCGCTTCAGGTCCGCCAGAGCTCTCAGCCACTCGTCGCGATCGGCTACCTCCAGCGCGATGTGCTGCAGAGCATTGTAGCCGGCATGACGGTTCTCGTCAGTGACTCTAGTCGGATGCGTGAACAGGACGATGTTGTGGTGGTCATCGGTGAAGCGCATGAAGGCCATCTCACCGTTCTCGCCCATGGGCCAGCGTCCCGTCAGCGTGAGCCCCAGGACGTCTCTGTACCACGTTATCGACCTATCAACGTTGGTGACCTGGATGCCTACGTGCCCCACTCGGCTAATCGTAAATCCTCTGGCCATCTTCACTTCCTCCTTGCCGCAGGTTAACCCCTCGTACAGCGTGCACACGGCCACGCTACGGACACGGCTCTCACGTCGTGCCACTTGCGCTCGGGTATGTTTGCAATGGAGAATATCATATCACAGACTCCAGGGGCTTGTACCAGGCTCAGCATGCTCATGGATGCAGTGTATGTCAAACAGTGGCTTCTGGAAGAGACTTCCAGAGCACCGGCTTCTTGTGGGGAGGGAAAGAAGATGTCGTACACTACCATCGGCCAGCCTGCTCCCAGGGTGGAAGGGCCGGCAAAAGTGACAGGTGCCACGCAATACACCGCGGATGTGGCGCTGCCGGGAACTCTGTGGGGTCGCGCCCTGCGCAGCCCTTTGCCACACGCCCGTATTGTCCGTCTCGATACCTCTCAGGCGCAACAGGTGCCGGGGGTCCATGTCGTCTTGACTGGCGCCGATGTGCGGGGCATACGGTACGGCCGCCGACTCTTCGATGTCCCAGTGCTGGCAGAAGACCGCGTGCGCTTTGCTGGGGAGCGCGTGGCCGCTGTGGCTGCAGCGGACCGGGACGCCGCTGAAGAAGCATTAGCGCTGATCGAGGTGGAGTATGAGGAACTGCCCGCCGTGTTCGATCCGCTGGCGGCTCTCGAGGAGGATGCGCCCATCCTGCATCCCGAGGTGAACAGCTATCTCGGGCTCCCCAAACCGCTCGAGAGGCCCTCCAATGCCTTTGCCCGGGATACCTGGAGCAAGGGCGACATCGATGCGGGCTTTGCCCAGGCAGACCTCATCATCGAGAACACGTTTACGGTGCCGAGGCAACACCAGGCTTACCTGGAACCCCACTCCTGCCTCGTATGGCTCGACGACCAGAGACGGGTACAGATCTGGGCCTCCAGCAAGGTGCCATACCTCGTCAAGGAGCAATTATCTGTTGCGCTACGGCTCCCCAAGGAGCGTATTCGCCTCAATCCTGTCGCCATTGGCGGTGACTACGGTGGCAAGGGCTCGCCCATGGACATCCCCCTGGCTTACTTCCTGGCGGTCCGCACTGGCCGCCCGGTGCGGATGGTCATGGATTACGTCGAGGAGTTGACGGCTGGCAATCCCCGCCATGCGGCGATTATCCAGCTCAAAACCGGGGTGAAACGCGACGGTACCATGGTGGCGCATCAGGCCAGGGTCGTGTTCGACAGCGGTGCCTATGGCGGCTTTAAGCCCGTCCCCACCGTCAATCTGGGCGGCGCTGCGAAGGCCGGTGGGCCCTATAAGATACCCCATGTGCACATCGAGAGCATGCAGGTGTATACCAATACCATCCCAGGTGGCTTCATGCGTGCTCCTGGAGAACCGCAGGCCGTCTTCGCCATCGAGTCCCATATCGACTGCATCGCCAGCCAATTGGGGATAGATCCACTCGACTTTCGGTTGCATAATCTTCTCGAGGCAGAGGCTGAAACCCCTATCGGGACGCGCTACCAGGACATACGGGCGCAGGAGACCCTGGAGGCAGCCGTAGCGGCGGCCGGGTACCGCACCCCGAAAGCCTCCAACGTCGGGCGCGGCATCGCCATGGGCGAACGGCCGCCAGCAGGGGGCGAGTCCCACGCGGCGGTGACGCTCAACCCGGATGGCTCCGTGATCGTCCATACTTCCATCTTCGAACCTGGGACAGGCACCTATACCATTTTGCGGCAAATCGTTGCCGAAGAGCTGCACGTGCCCATACAGAGCATCCAGATCCAGGTCTGGGACACTGATGGCGTGCCCTTTGACACCGGCGTCGGTGGCAGCAGGGTCACGCGCGTGGCCGGCCAGGCAGCGTATCAGGCGGCCCGGGAGGCCTCACGCGAGATGTGTATGGCGGCTGCTGAACTTTTATCCTGGCCTGAGGAAGCGCTGACCTTACGTGGCGCTGACGTCATCCGTCGGGACACGGGTGACAGCCACCCCTGGGCAGCGTTGCGGCAGCGCTGGGGGCAGCCGGTGGTAGGCAGAGGGTTGGTCCAGGACATGCACCCTTCCCCAGTCACCTCGTTTACGGCGCAGGTAGCTGAGGTCGTGCTGGACCCGGAAACAGGCGCAGTGCAACTCCTGCGCCTCACCACGGCGCACGATGTGGGCCAGGTTTTAAACTCCATGGACCACCAGGGTCAGATCGAGGGTGCTGTCATGCAAGGGATTGGCTACGCGCTGAGCGAGGAACTCGTGGTGGATGAAGGCCGGGTGACTAGCGTCAGCTTGGGCGACTACAAGATTCCCAATATGCGGGATATCCCGGTACTGCACACGGTCATCTTAACATCGGAGAGCGGTCCGGGACCCTACAACGCCAGGGGTATTGGGGAAAACCCGATTGGGCCTGTAGCACCTGCCATCGCCAACGCTGTGGCCGATGCCATCGGCGTACGGATCAAGGATCTCCCGATTACGGCCGAAAAAGTGTATCGCGCTCTCATGGAGACAGAGCCGGTCCACCCTGCACACTGAGCCGCATGGCCTGGGCCCCACCGCGGGCTACAGTGCAGGAGCCCGATCGTTTGGCAGCTGGTCCATCGGCAGGCCCGAGTCAGGCTCATAGCTGCATAGGCGGTCAATGGCCGCATACAGCTCGTCAACCTTCATGGGCTTCGACACATAGTCGTCAACACCAGCTGCGAAGCAGCGCTCCTGATCGCCCTGCATGGCGTGGGAGGTCAGGGCAATGATCGGGAGATGCCTCCCGGTCCCCTGCTCCTGTGCCCGGATTGCCGCAGTGGTCTCGAGACCGTCCATCTCAGGCATCTGCACGTCCATCAGCACGAGATCAAAGGGTTGTTGTGCCAGGATGGTCAAGACGGCCAGGCCGTTGTCCACTACGGTCACTCTGTGCCCTTGTTTCTCCAACAGGCGCGTCGTCAGCCGCTGATTGACGATGTTATCTTCGGCTATCAGGACGCGCAAGGGCTGGCAGCCTTCCCGCCCTGGATGGTGGGTCACGAGTGTGCGCTCAGAGGGCGGCTGGCGTTGCACGCGAAAACGTGCGGTGAAATGGAACGTGCTGCCCCGACTGAGCTCGCTCTCGACCCATATCTGGCCCTCCATGAGCTCCACCAGTTCCGTGCAGATGGCCAGTCCAAGTCCCGTGCCACCATATTCACGTGTGGTAGAGCCGTCAGCCTGGGCAAAAGCCTCAAAGATACTCTGCTGTTTGTCAGCTGGGATGCCAATGCCCGTGTCCCGAACCGCGAAGTGCAGCAGGACGGTGCCCTCCATGGCTATCCCACGAACGCCGTCGTGGGACTGCCCGTTTGCAGCCAGAGCCACATCGACCGCCACCTCACCCTGGTGCGTGAATTTAATAGCATTGCCCACGAGATTGATGAGGATCTGGCGCAGGCGGCCAGCATCGCCTATCAGGTCATCGGGGACATCGGTGTGCACAGAGTAGACTAGGTCGAGAGCCTTCTGCTGGGCCCGCACCGCCAGTGCCTTCATGGTCGTACGCAGGCTATCGCGCAATGGAAAGGGCATGGACTCAAGATCCAGCTTGCCCGCCTCGATTTTGGAGAAGTCCAGGATATCGTTGAGCAGTCTGAGCAAGGCGTCGGCAGAGTCTTTGACCGTGGTCAGGTAGTCGTGCTGTTCGGGTGTGAGGTCGGTATCGAGAGCCATGTTGGTCATGCCAATGATGCCATTCATGGGGGTACGTAGCTCATGGCTCATATTGGCCAAGAATGCACTCTTGACCCGACTGGCGTCCTGGGCTTTCTCCGCTGCACACCGGCGCTCGGCAATTTCGTTCTGGAGGTCCCTGGTGCGCTCCTGGACGCGTGCTTCCAGCGTATTCTGCGCCTCGTGCACGGCCACAAGGGCATGCCCCAGGGCATTGACGGAGTCGCTGATCCGCGCGAACTCCCGAGAGCCCGAGATCGTAAGTGGCGTGGTGAGGTCTCCCTCCGCCAGGGTGATGAGGCGTTGATTGATCTGGTGCAGGGGCCAGATCGTCCACCAGTGCACGAGCAGGACGAGGCACATGGTCAACAGCGCTACAATGCTCATGGTAAAAAGACGAATCCAGGCGGCATGCTGCTGCATCACTGCCTGCTGCCCGGCAGTATTCCACGCCATGGTCAGGCGGCCAAATTTTTCCCCTGCAAAGGTAATGTCGCGGGAAAACGCCTGCGGGGGGCGCTGTGGCTGCGCAATCGTGTTCTGCCACTGCACGAGGGCTCTCCCCGCCTCATTTTCCAGAGTCACAGAGACGATTTCTGGGTCCTGGCGTACGGCTTGCGTGACAATGGTTTCCAGCACTGGACGGTTTTCGGCGATGACGGCATCCAGCGTGGCTGCCGCGAGGAGGGCAAAGGCGCGTTGGTTCTGGATCTGCAACCCGGCCAGCAAATATTGGGTCTCCAGGACGCGCATGTACTCGCCGGCAAGCACACCGAGGAGCAGCATAGCGCCCCCCATCACCAGGGTGATCTGGCCCCACAGCGGCCAACGCTTCGTTGCCTTCAGTCTCTCTAGCAGCATCTATGCACCAATCGTATTATTGGAAGCACGCCCCGGGTCCCGAGCCCTAGCAATGCGGAAGGTTGTCACCGCCGTAATGCCTTATCGGCAACTCGACGACAATCGATGAGCAGGATAGCCTATGGACTGTCTATTGACCCCATGCCATGGCAAGCGTACACTGCCGGCATCGCCATGCACGAGGAGGAGGTGCATCATGCAGCAGCTGACCAGCAACGTCTTTGCAGAGACCCAGATACGGGGCTGTAATCATGGATTCGTGACCACGTCCGATGGCATCGTCATGATTGATAGCCCGCATAAGCCTAGCGATGCGCTGAAGCTGAAAGCGGAGATCGCCAACCGCGGCCAGCTCCGTTATATCATTAATACTGAACCGCATGGCGACCACTGGACGGGCAACGCTTTTTTTGATGCCCCGGTCATTGCGCACGAAGGTGTGCGCAGCCGCATCCTCAGCACCGATATGGCAGCGCATGTGGCCCGTGTGGCCGCCTTTGGGCCGGAGGAGCCCAGGCTACTCGAAGGCTACACACCCAACGCCCCCATCATCACCTTTAAGAACGGCATGACCCTGCACGTGGGTGACCATACCTTTCAGATGCTCCACATGCCTGGTCATACCGCCTATCAGGCGGCCATTTGTATTAAAGAGGAAGGGGTCGTGTTCACCAGTGACAATATCTTCCATAAGGTACATACCTGGCTGCAGGAGGCCAACCCCGATCTGTGGCTCGTGGCGCTGGAATCGCTCCGCAAGTTGGATGAGGAGATCTTTGTTCCTGGCCATGGGCCAGTATGTAATAAAGGCTACCTGGACGAGCAAGGGGCGTTCATCATGGAGTGGAAAGAATACGTCAAGAGCGCTATTGACCGGGGGATGACCAGGGATGAAGCTATCGCACGCCTGACCGACATGACCGAGCGGTATCCCATGGACGTGGGGCAAGACAGCATGGCGCCTATGGTCATGCGGCTGAACATAGCGAACCTGTATGACTACCTGACCGGTGCCTGATCTCTCCAGGTGGTGTGCTTTGCCTGGTTTTTACCCCCTCTCCTCATAGGAGAGGGGGCTAACTAACTCTAACGGCTGGCGTGGTACAGGGGACCCCTGAGCACCTGGCCGGGCAGGGCGCCGGTGTGCTCCCCGCCTTCCAGCAGCACTTCGCCATTGACCAGCACGTAATCGAGGCCAATTGCCTCCCGCTTCACGCGCACACTACCGTCCGGCAGGTCATACACGGGCTCGCGTGGCTTCGACGCAATGGTCTCGGGGTCGAAGATGACGATGTCAGCGGCTTGCCCGGGGGCAAGAAAGCCGCGGTCCTGGAGATCATGCATCAGGGCAGTCTTGCCCGTCAGCCGGTAGACTGCTTCTTCCAGGGACATGATCTGTTTTTGCCGTACCCAGTAGCCGAGCAGATGGGTGCTGTACTCATAGCGGTCCATCGTATACGGGCGTGCGCCGCCATCGGTAGTGCCGATCACGGTGTAGGGCGAGCCGAGGATCTGCCGCTGCGCCTCCACGTCGATATTGCGGTCCACGCAGATAAAGTAGGTCTGCAGGTCCTCATCCACGGCCAGATCCAGGAAGGCATCCATCGTGCTCTTGCCCTGATCGCGGGCTAATTGCTCGATGCTCTTGCCCTCGAGCTTACGATTCCTCTCTTGATAGGTCATGAAGACCTGTACCAGGTCCCAGCGCCGGTTGAAGTACCCCCGCGCGCGGCCCCGGCGGTCGCTCCCGGGTGTCACCTGGGCGACCATGCCTTCCACTGCCTCGGCACTCAGCGCCTGGCGGGTCGCCGGGTCGCGGAAGGCCCGCATGCGCTCCTCATACGGACGGGCCATGACCATGTCCCAGGTTGGCATGCCCTGGAAGAGGCTATGCGGATTAATCAGGTCCTCGTCCTGCGGGACATCCAACCCCAGCCTGAGGTTAAAGATCGGCCCGGCGGGGACAGAGACGCAGGAGCCATACGCTCTGGCGCCCGACTTGAAGGACTCTTCTAACCAGTGCAGGTGTTCTTGCCACCCGTCCGGGTGCTCGAGCTCCTGGGACACGAGGTTGTAAATGGCCGGGCGCCCCGTCCGGCGCGACAGCTCCTGGGCCACCCGGCGCGACGTGGAAACCCCTCCGGGGGCACCGCCACTGACCTGGAAGATCCCCGTGCCCAGCTCTCCCAGTACACCGCCCAGAGCCCAGCGCTCCCCATCGGGAGCGGCCCCTGCCGGGTCTCCGCGGCCCGCCGGGGCAGTGCTGAACCCGAGCGCGCCCGCCCGCATACCGTCGCGGACCAGCTGCCGCATAGTCGCGAGTTCCTCAGGCGTGGCTTCGGCGCGCTGCGAGGATGCCTCACCCATGACATAACGTCGGATCCCCGAGTGGCCAACCAGGGCCCCTACGTTGACGCCACGCCGCTGGCTGAGAGCCTCCAGATATTCGGCGATGGATTCCCACGTGAAGTTGACCCCCTTATGGATCGCACTCAGGGGGATGGTCTCCGCTTCCGCAAAAAATTCCAGGTACCAGTCATGGTCTCCCGGCCGCGCTGGGGCAAGCACCTGCCCGCACTGGCCCACGATCACGCTGGTGTTACCATTCTGCACGGTGTAACTGCACAAGGGATCCCAGAGCGCCTGGGGATCATAATGGGTATGATGGTCAATGAACCCAGGGGCGACAGCGCGACCCTCGGCATTGATGATGCGGGTGGCAGACTCATTGAACCTGCCGACTCCCACGATCTTCCCCTGGTGCACCGCCACATCTGCGGTGCAGGAGGGCCCTCCGGAGCCGTCAACCACGCGTCCGTTCTGAATGAGCAGGTCATAGGCCATGACGCTTCCTCCCCTCAGCCCCGACGCATCGGGGCTAATATGCCACCTCGGTGCGTATTACTTGTGTCCACCCTGTGACGCATCAGCACAGGTGCTGCTGTGGACAAGCGTACTCTACGCTAGATGGAAGGTGCGGTCAATAGGTGACATGCCGCACAGCGGTAATGCTGTCCCTACCAGGTGCGGGCCCTGCAAGGGATAGACATGACTATCACCGGCCCGAGCCTTGACTGGCCGGAGATTGCGGTGGACGAGTGCTGTCAGCACACTCCCACCTCTTCGGTCCACAAAGGACGGACTGATCGCCCTGGATCTCATCGCGAACTGTTGCGGGAAAGATTTAAGGCCTCCAACCCTGCCTCATCAGCAGCCTTCTCAACTGCACTCGTTCCTCAGCATTGAAGTCCAACAGTCTCGCTGTGGCTCGGCCTTCTGGCGTCAATCCCTCTATGCAACCGTCTTCGCGAAGCTGAAAGTGCTCTTGCCACTGCTGCTGCCGGGGGTGAAAGAGGGCGACGATGCGATACTCGCCCTGGTCTTCGGGGTCCGTCGACGCAATGTTGGGTCCCTTCTTGAGGTTACAGCGCAGGCAACACATGCATAGATTACTCTCGTCATCCGAACCCATGTGCTGCTGGGCGATGATGTGGTCAATCTGATGCGGCAGAATGGATGCTCTTTGCGGCAATTGGCAGTACTCACAGGCGTTCCGCGCTCGACGCCGTATCCGATCTCGCCGCTGTTCAGCCATGCTTATGAAGCAACACGAGGGGACCAGTACTCTTCGGTCTGGAGCTTGAGCAAGCTGAGAAGATCATTGAGGCGTACGATGTGTTCATACTCGGACTTCTC
>JBMDXC010000385.1:0-18880 GCA_048594805.1 Candidatus Entotheonellaceae bacterium
TGCCGTTTGGCGCGATCCCGACGGCGAAATTTGGGCAACGGGAGATACGGCGGAAGGATGAAATCCATACCAGCCATCAAATCGCGAAACAGGTGCCAGAACGGCTCGTTGAAGCGCTGACGGAAGTCTGCCCCAAGAAAAGCACGGGCCGCGATGTGCTGCGTCAACTGTTCACAGGCTGTAACCAGCTCAAAGATCCCCGCGGTCCCCAGGGTGTCGAGCCAGGCCTGGACCTCCTGCGCCATAATCGTCACGTACCCGGGCATGTGGCGACTGCTAAAGATCTCTCCATAGACGGGTCGCTGCTCTCGGTAATCCTGGGGGCCAGCGACCACGCTCACTGGTTCCCCGAACATGGGAACGAGGACCCGGTAGGCGCGGTCCATCGCCAGCGTGCTATCGGTGCGTTCAAAGAAGAATTCATGATACGGCGGTCCCACCAGCACCACCATGGACTGCGGGCCGAGCCGGAGGCGAAAGATGGGGCCACAGGTAGTATACCCACGCTGGAGCACCTGCATACGGTCACGATAAAAGGCGGGCAGATGGCCCAGCAGGAGCATCCCACCTGGCAGCAGAGGAGGAAGCTCGAGCGGCATGGCGGTCTCCTTTTCTGTGTGACGCGGGACGGCGGAATAATTGACATGTCTTGTGGTAACGTGGACGTTGGATGCGTCGCATGTAGGCCTGGACCTGGACTTCGATAATGTCGGATGATTCGGCCCTGGGAAACGGCGCAAACGCCTTCCCACAGGCTGGGCAATGTTTCGCCACCTCGCTCACGTCATGCACTTCCGTCACAACCGGCAGGGCGGTGCGCTCACGTCGGCCATGCCCCTTGCTGCCAGGCTGTTGTCCCCGTGGGCGAGGGCTCGACGGCGTGGTCGTATTCGTCTCGTCAGGACCCGCCGAGTTCTCGCTCTTGGTGCCGTAGAGACGCTGGGGCAGGTCGCGGATCGTCGCTTCAAGCGAGGCCACCTTTGCAGTCAAGGCTGCTTCACGCTCCACCGAGCGCGCATGTTGCGCCTGCCAGTAATACGCTTTCCACGTAAGTTCAATATAGACCTGCTTCGTCAGCACCACACGCTGCTGGGAAAACGGCGTGGCGTTGTCACAGGTTTCCCTCCCCAGATCGCAGAGGGCATTGTCTTGGGGTTGAGTGCTTTGCATGGGAGATGTTATAGCAGATTTTTCTGGAACGTGCTGGTTTTGTATGAAAGGGGTACTGGGTTAGCCTAAACTTTACGATCGGTGACTTTCGTGGCATTCACTAGATTGGACTCGGCGTCAGTACAGAGCTCCCCATCGCCTTGATCTGCTTGACCACTTCGGCAAAGCACTGCACGACGACTGGCGCCAGCCCCTCAAACGCCTCGTCCAGGAGTAGCACCGACGGCGATAATGCCATGGCGCACCATTGTCACCATTTTCTTCTGTCCACCGCTCAAATAGACCCCAAACTGAGCCCTGTGTTCCGCAGTGATTTCATCACTACACTATGAGGGGGTCAGGTCGTATGCAACCGACATCGAGCAAGGTACAAATCAACGCTAGACGAATGACCTCCCAGCAGGGGATAATAGCCAGAGACACAACTCACGCGTCAGAGGGATGCCGTAACGATGACTCGCTTCACGCACCTGCTTAGCAGCCTCAGCCACTGGCCAAGATACCCCTTACCATACTAAATTAGGTGGAATGTGCAAAATTCTATCGAACTCATGAACCCTCTCCCATTGGGAGAGGAGAAAGAGGTCCCAGGTAGAAATCAACTTGACCGCATAAGAGATAGCGGTTGTGTCAATTCACTCTAAAAGCCCGCGCTGCTGCAGCAGAGCGATAAGCTGGTCCGAGCTAATGCCGTAGTGCGCCGCAATCTCACGGGCATAACTGCGCCCCAGGGGTGGACCAGGGACAATCTTATACGAACAGCGGGGGCCCTCGTCTCCGGCCTCCGTGCGGGATGCGACCAGGCTGACAATACGACTCTCCCCGGCGGTGCTGGCATTCAGCGCGTCTACAGCGGTGGCCAGTTCGTGCAGGTGGGTGGCGAAAATCACTCGGGCTCCGAGGCGCCGCAAGATACGCACCATGTCCTGAGCGATGTAGAGACTTTCCCCCGGATTGGTGCTGGCTAAGGATTCGTTGAGGAGAATAAGGCTGTAGCGTGTGGCACAGGCAAAGATCTGGCGCAGGCGCTGGGCTTCCTCGCCAAAACGTCCTGTGCCTTTGGCCAGGTGCTCTTCCACCGGATAGTGGGTGTAAATATTGTCAACCGGGCTGAGCCGGGCCTGTGCGGCCGGAACCCAGAGACCAGTCTGCGCCAGGAGCTGACATAACCCGACCATGTGCGTATAGGTGGTTTTCCCTCCCTGGTTGGGACCTGTCAGGATACAGATCCGACCATCATCGTCCAGAGCGACGTCGTTGGTGACGATGGGAGCCGGACCAGGTGCGTATGCCATCTGGTGCAGCGCCAGGTTGAGGTTATACGCCTCCCGCAGGGTACAGACGCGCTCTGTCATGGGGGCAATGTCAGGACGACAAACCGGCAGACCGCGGCTGCGGAGGCGCTCCAGAAGCCGCACCGCCGCCAGATAAAAGGCCAGATCATCGTGCAGGGTGGCGAGAAACCCGCTGTGCAGGGCGTTATACTGGCGTAAAGCCCGGGCAATCGGCTGACACACGGTCTCCAGGACCTTTGCGACATCGCGGAAGAGCGGGACCATCAGCGGGGTGACGTCCGCGCCCCTTTCCCGATGGCCGGATGGCCCATACCCTTGTGCCAGGTCAGGCACCATATGGAGTGGACCTAGGCCTTTAAAATCCTCTCCATGCCTTCCAAACAAACGATTGAGGAACGTCGAAGTGGTAAACTTCTGTTCATTCACCGACAATAAGGTCGCCGCCACCGGTCGGAGCTGGCCGTCCAGATTCACCCCGATGGTCACACTGACCTTGGCACGTACGGTCCGCAGCATGTTCGGCAGCTCGCGAGTGAGCTGCTGGTAGACCGCATCGTGCGCTATCTGCCCAATGCGGTCGCGCAGGGCGCACCACCCTTGGGCACGCACCTTGTCCCCCACCTGCGCAAACACCGTGCTCAAACCGGTCACACAGCTTACCAGGTGCTCCAACTCCCCTAAGCGCCAGGTAATGTCCTGGAGGGAGGAGTGACGCCGGTCAACGGCAATATGGGCTGGATCCAGGGCATGGAGATCCGGCAACAGGGCTTCCAGGTGGGCGGTGAAATCCGGATGGCACCACAAATCGTCCAGGATGTCCTGGCGGTAGGCAATGACGGCTGGATCGTTGCAGAGATGGAGGAAGACCTCACGAATGGTGGACCGCCCCAGGCGGCTGTCGGTGAAGGCTGCGAGCGTGCTCTCCAGATCCAGGTCACGCACGCACTGGGGGTCTAACGCCGTACAGGTCTGCGCTGGTCGTGTCCCAGCAGGCCATAATAAGCTCAACGATGGCGGGTGTTGCATCACGACTACCATTCCAGGTCATGCGGACGCAGCCCGAGGAAGACTTCCCCAGCGGCTTCGAGGTGGACTGGCAGGCCAGCGGCATGCTGCACGGACCTATGAACATCCCGCAAGTGCCGCGCCAGGCTGATCGCGGCCGCGACGGCTGCGTGTGGTGTAGTGTCATACATAACTTTCTTCTCCCTGGGACAAGTCCGCATCGCTGCTGCGTCTGTAGTACACAAGGGGTCATTGGCAGCACACCCGCCTGCTCGCACTGGCAAGTGGCATATTGAGACACACTATAGCACCTGCATGACGCCCAGCAAAGCCTGCGCCATGTAGTGCGCAAACGGGCGTGTGGGGAGGGAGAAAACCGCGAGGAGAGGGCGCCGCAAATGCCATGGTCCTGCTCCAAAGATCGCAGCGCCGTTGGTCGAGTAGCAAGCATGGCTTCACCTCTGCGTTGCTGTGCGCCTGGGGGAATCCGCTGCTCCATTCTGCTGGTATGGGGGTGGAGAGTGTGGCACAATAAGCTATACGCTATGCAGAGCCACAGAAGGAATCACGCTATGCTCCAGCTTGACACAGGGCTCGGGACGCATTTTACCGGCCTGGGAGACGTACCGCACACGGCACGCGAGGCGGAGGAGAGCGGTTTCGGAGCCTTGTGGGTCCCCGAAACTAAGCACGACCCCTTCCTGCCCGTGGCGCTTGCGGCTGAACATACCCAACGCATACTCCTGGGGACTGCCGTGGCGATTGCCTTCCCGCGCAGTCCCATGGTGCTGGCCCACATCGGCTGGGACCTGGCACAGTTTTCCGGAGGACGCTTTATTCTTGGGCTCGGCACGCAGGTGAAGGGCCATGCGGTACACTAACGTATCGCTTTTTATGCATCCACCCGGACGTACAAAACCGTCTTGGAGGTCCATGGGTGGGGTGACCTCACCGACCGCTTGCACGTCATGGCAGGGCGTGGGGCATGGGAAGCCATGGGGCGGGAAATTACGGATGACGTGCTCGACGCCTTTTGCATCATCAGTACGTCGGCAATGCTGGGGCAGAAACTGCGCGAGCGTTTTGATGGCCTGATCGACCACCTGTTCTTAAACCTGACCTACGAACCGGCGGCCAAGAAAATCGACTGGCTACGCCTGATCCAAGAACTGGCGGCATAGCCAAGGAGGCTCCATGTCTGTTGACTATATCCCGCGCATCCAAGAAAAATATGCCCTGGAAGGCTACCCTGCCTATAGATGGGTGGTCAACGCTGACCCACCGCCGTGGCAGCCACTCCGCCGGCCCCTGTCTGCATCTCGGCTCGGACTCGTGGCGTCTGGGGGCATCTACATCACCGGCCAGGTGGCGTTTCATTATAAGGATGATACGTCCTGGCGCGTGATCCCTACAGACGTCAAAACCACGGATCTGCGTGCCACCCACTTTGCCTATGATCTCACGGACGCACGGCAGGATCCGAATGTCGTGTTTCCTATCGATACCTTACGAGGCCTGGTGAGTGAAGGCGTGATCGGCGCTCTGGCAGCCAACGCCTATACCTTCATGGGCGGGATCTACTCGGCCCGGCGTGTCCAGCAAGAACTGGCACCGCAACTCCTCGAGCGTCTCCTGACTGAAGACGTCGATACCGTGCTGTTCGTCCCGGTGTGACCCGTCTGCCATCAGTCCGTTGGACTGATCGCCCGGCATGTCGAGGCGGCTGGCATTTCGACCTTGTGTATGAGCAGCGCCCTGGATATCACCCGGGCCGTGAACCCACCACGGGCAGCGTTTCTCGACTATCCACTGGGGCACACGACAGGGAAACCCCATGAACCAGCACTACAACGCGAGATCCTCTTGCAGGCGTTGGAAGCATTTACCTCATTGACCGAGCCTGGGAGCGTCAAAATGCTTCCCTTTCGCTGGTCAGGAGATCAGACCTGGCAAGCCACAGCCCAACGAGGGCCGGATGATCGTCGCCCACGCTACGACACCCCACAGTACCAAAACGACGAGGACCGCCAGCGCGCTGAGGCAGTGGGCCACACCGTGTAACACGCTGGCGCTCGCGAGCCCTGCACGCCAGCACGGTGGCGCCATGCGCTAGGATGCCCGCGCTGTGGCTTTCGCTTGCCGCTTGACTGCTGCCTTTGGTTTCCCCCCCTGTGCTGCTGCCGGGGGTGTATCCTCTACCATATCCTCTAAAGTCTTCACCAGAAGGCGTATGCCCACGCCAGTGGCGCCTTTGGGAATATAGGGTTTATTCTCACGCGTCCACGCGGTGCCAGCAATATCGAGGTGCACCCAGGGGGTATCCCCAACAAATTCCTTCAGGAACGCACCGCCAATAATCGAGCCTGCCTCACGATTACTGCTGACATTTTTAATGTCAGCAAAATCACTCTTGATCTGCTTACTGTACTCCTCAAACAGCGGCAACTCCCACACGCGCTCGGCGCTATATTCTCCAGCAGCGCGCAGCCGGTCCATCATGACCTTATCTGTCCCCATCATGCCCGTCGCCTGGCTGCCCAGCGCCACCACTACGGCCCCAGTCAATGTGGCCAGATCAATAATACACGCGGGCTTGAGTTCCTGTACGGCATAGGCCAGTGCATCGGCCAGAATCAAGCGCCCTTCAGCGTCCGTATTGATCACCTCCACAGTTTTGCCAGACATGGCTCGCAGAATATCACCGGGCTTCACCGCGTTCCCATTCGGCAGGTTCTCCGACGCGGGGACCAAGCCCACGACGCGGCGCGGATACTTCAGTTGGGCCAGGGCTTGCATGGTGCCAAGCACCGCCGCGCCGCCTGACATATCCATCTTCATGTCTTCCATATTGGCCGCGGGTTTGATGGAGATACCGCCACTGTCGAACGTGATCCCCTTCCCTACCAGCACAATGGGCTTTTCCTGGGCCCCATTGGGTGCATGTTCGAGGAGAATGAACGCCGGTGGCTGCTCGCTGCCCTGGGCTACCCCGAGGAGGCACCCCATTTGGTGTTCACGTATGCCATCGACATCAAGCACGCGACAGCGCAGGGTCGTCTGGGCCGCAATCTCCTGAGCCTGCTTAGCGAGATAGGAGGGATTGACCTCATTCCCCGGACTGTTGCTCAAGTCACGGGCCAGGTGCACGGCCTCAGCGAGGATCTGACCGCGTTGCACGCCGCTTTCCAGAGCGCGTAGCGTTGTGCTCCCACTCGCCAGAATGGACAGTTCGCGGAGATTATCTTTCTCCTCGTTTTCTGCAGCCGTTTTATACTTCTTCAGCGTATACAGCCCTAAAAGCGCCCCCTCCGTAAGCACTTGGCCAACCTCGCCTGGTGCCATATCGCCGTCAGGTGGCACAAACGCCACAGAGCTCACGCCTAATCGGCGTGCTGCCGTCGCCGCGGTCGCGCTCGCCTGACGCAGCGCGTCGATCGTGAAGGCCTCAGGTTTCCCCAATCCCACTAGCAACACGCGTGGAACCTGGATCGCCCCGCCCGTGCGCACCAGGGCTGTGCTGTTCAGGGCACCGGAGAAATCACCGCTGTCCAGATAGTCATGGATACGTCCATCAAGGCGCGCGTCGAGTTGCGCCACGACGCTTTTCGAGGGGAGGGACTTTTCTTGTCGGAGAAAGACGGCCAGCACATCTGCAGCTACGAGTTCAGGTTTATCTCGCTTGACGACCACTTGCATCGCAGCACCTCGCTCCACGCTTCACGTTGACTGACATACCATGCCTCAAAAAAGCATGCGACACAGGTAGGATGCCGGTCTCGCATGTGCCATAATGGCAGCACCATAGCACTCAAGCGCAGGTATTGCAAGCGCTGACCCGGAGCAGGATATCACCTGGGCTGTGCTCCCAAGGCGTGATGGTCGCATTATGACGGGTCTCGCCCTCCACCTGCGCTTGGACGACTATAGAGAAGGGCTTTGGCGTGCCTTCAGCCCCAGGGTAAATATCAGGTTTTCCGGGGCTTAGGGGAGTCTTGACAAGCCCATAAAGGGGCCGCTATAATGGGTGTCAACCCGTCGCTGTTGAACATCGCATCCTCACAGCCATGCAATCACCAGTCAATTGAAGGATAGTGCCAGTGGCCGCATCACAGCAAGGCAATTCTGCAGCCTTAGTGGTGAATATCGCCAATATTTCTGATGAAGGTCTGGCGTTTCAGGCTGAGGTGACGGCAACGCATCTCCAGTTACCTCCAACCACTGAGGTCGAGCTGTCTACGCCCGTACAGGTACAGGGTTGGTTCACCAAGGTAGCAGAGCAAGTCTACTTCCGGGGTACGGTGAGTGGGACGCTGGCGGCGGCATGCAGCCGTTGTTTGGACAGTATCCACAGCAATTTCACGGCGGAGATGCGGGTAGTGTACCTGCCTCCCTCGACACGCTTGCAGATCGAGGGCGAGGAGGGAGTCGATGCCGAGGAGGAACTCGACCTCTATATGCATGATGGCACCACCCTCGACTTACGACCGCCGGTGCACGACAATGTCCTGCTTGCTTTCCCCGTCCAACCCTTATGCCGTCCTAACTGTGCAGGATTGTGTCAGGTCTGCGGGGGAAATCGCAATGAGGTGCCGTGTACGTGTCAGGAGAGCGAGGGCGACCCACGTTTTGCTCTACTCAAACAACTCCAGTTTCTCAGACGTCGTGAGGATGAATGACTTATGGGCGTGCCAAAGCGCAAGACTTCGAAGTCCCGCCGCGACAAACGGCGCACACACTACCGTCTGCACCCCTTGAACCCGAGTGCATGCCCGCAGTGCGGAGCGAGCAAGCTCTCCCACCGGGTATGCCCGAGTTGCGGCTACTATAAGGCCAGAGAAATCATTGCTGGACGCGAAGCCTAGGGGCAAAGCCAGTATGCTCGCTGCCATCTTGATGCCCGCGCTGGTAAGGTAGCACTATCGATGAAGATCGCTGTCGATGGTATGGGTGGCGATTACGCTCCCCAGGCAATCGTGGAAGGAGCTGTGCTGGCTGCCCAGGAGCATAAGGCCGACATTATTCTGGTTGGAGACGAGGCGCGGTTAGCACGGGAACTCGACCGTTTACAAGCGCACCACCTGCCTATCACCATTTGCCATGCCGCGGAAGTGGTTCACATGGATGAAGCGCCTGGGATGGCGCTCCGCAAAAAGCGGTTTTCCTCGATTCGTGTAGCGATAGAGCTGGTACGCCGTGAGGAAGCACAAGCCGTGGTCAGTGCCGGGAATACTGGGGCAGCGCTCGCAGCCACGACCATGATTCTCAAGCCTCTTACCGGTATTGACCGTCCCGCGATTGCCACATTGTTACCGACCCAGAAAGGGTTTACGATCCTCCTCGATGTCGGAGCGAACGTCGATTGCAAAGCCACGCAGCTCTTCCAATTTGGTATCATGGGGCATGTATTTGCCAAGTATGTGTTCGGCAAGCCGTCCCCTTCTGTGGGGCTGCTGGCAATTGGGGAAGAAGACACCAAGGGCAACGATGTCACCAAAGAAGCCCTCCTCATGCTGAAGCATAGTCATCTCAATTTCATTGGGAATGTCGAAGGGAAGCATTTTTTTCGTGGTGTCGCCGATGTCGTTGTGTGTGATGGCTTTATTGGGAATATTGCCCTGAAGATGTGCGAAGGGCTGGCGGAGATGTATGGTCAGTTCCTGAAGGCCGGCCTGACCAATACCCCGTGGCGCCGCCTAGCGGCGGTCTTGATGCGTCCAGCGTTGAACGATATCCGGAAGCGCGTCGATGCTTCCGAATACGGTGGTGCGCCACTCCTTGGGATTAACGGCACCTGTATTATCGGCCACGGGAGTTCCACCCCTAAAGCGGTCAAAAATGCCATTCGCATGGCGCAGCGCTTCGTGGAAGAGCGGGTCAGTCAACGTATTCAGGAAGACATTGAACGCAACGGCGACATCCAGGAAGCCGGGTCCACACGGCGGCGGAAACTCTGGCGTCACATCCGCAACCATATGTCATTTCGAGGTGAACGGACGCACGAGGACGATGATACGGAGAACGATGCTGACCCCCCCCCCCGTGTGCCCTCGCTCTAACCGCGTTAACCACAGGATAACGCTATGGCAACTCGCATCGTCTGTGTCTTCCCAGGACAGGGGTCACAGGCTGTCGGGATGGGCAAGGACCTCTGGGAGGCCGACGCCGCCGTCAAGGACCTCTACCAGGAAGCCAATGACGTGCTCGGGTATGACCTGCAACGTCTGTGCTTTGAAGGTCCAGAGGATGTTCTGCGTCTAACCCAGTACGCCCAACCCGCGATACTGGTCCACAGTATCGCGACGTGGACCTTGGTGTCGCGTCACAGACTGCAGCCCGTGCTGCTCGCTGGGCACAGCTTGGGCGAGTATTCGGCGCTGGTCGCGTCGGGGGTGTTGCGTTTTGCGGATGCTGTACGTCTGGTGCACAAACGCGGTGTGTTCATGCAAGAAGCGGTACCGCCTGGAGCCGGCAGCATGGCAGCGTTGCTCGGGGTGGCACGCCAGGATGTTGAAGCCTTGTGTGCCGAGCTGGGTGGGGGCGGCGTGCTGCAACCGGCCAACTATAATGATCCTGGCCAGATCGTCATTGCCGGGGAGACCGCGCGCGTCCAGGCCGCCGTAGACGCTGTCAAAGCACGCCGTCTCGGCAAGCCGGTATTACTGAAGGTGAGCGCGCCTTTCCACTGCCGTATGCTGCAGCCTGCCGCGGAGCGGCTCGCCCACGCTTGCGCCCAGGTGATGTTCCATCCCTTTACTATCCCCGTATTATCGAATGTGACCGCCGCCCCACATCCTGCCCCTGAAACGGTGCAGGACCTCCTGGTGCAACAGGTATGTGCCCCAGTGCGCTGGGAAGATGCTATGCGCTATGCGGTCACCCACGGGTGTGATGCACTCCTCGAAGTGGGGCCGGGCAAGACGCTTTCCGGTATGATGAAACGCATTGCCCCCCAGATTGAAATCCTGGCGCTGGACACGTTCTTACGCCAGTAAAAGATGAGGACGCTATGGCACAGTTCGAGGGCAAGGTCGCGGTCGTCACGGGAGGCTCACGTGGTATTGGCCGGGCGATTGCTCTAGCGTTCGGGCGGGCGGGCGCGCACGTCGCTGTGACGTGTACCCGCCAGCGTGAGGCGGCTGAGGAGGTGGTAGTGGCCCTTCAGCAGATGGGAAGTAGCGGGCAGGTCTTCCAGTTTGACGTCGCCGACTATACAGCCACGGCTGTGGCTTTTGAAGAGATCGTCAAGACGTTCGGGCGGGTGGATATCCTGGTCAACAATGCCGGGGTGCGGAGTGATCAATTGCTCGTACGCATGAAACCTGAGGAATGGGATACGGTCATTCACACCAACTTATCGGGGATGTTTCACTGTGCACGGGCCGCCGTACGCACTATGCTGCGCCAGCGCTGGGGGCGCATCATCGCCATCACCTCAGTAGTCGGCATGACGGGGAACGCGGGGCAGACGAATTATGCGGCATCAAAAGCCGGCCTTATCGGTTTTACTAAGGCCCTCGCCAAGGAACTTGGGCCGCGTGGCATTACGGTCAATGCCGTAGCTCCAGGCTTCATTGAAACGGATATGACGCGAACGCTCTCGGACACGCAACGGCAAGCGCTGTTGCAACACATCCCACTCGGGAGCCTTGGCACGCCAGACGATGTGGCGGCCTGTGTGCTCTTTCTGGCCTCGGACGAGGCCCGGTACATCACCGGCGAGATAGTGAGTGTGAGTGGGGGATTGACTATCTAAAATAGGGAGATTATGGACTATGACAATTGAAGAACGTATACAGGCGATCATTGTAGAGCAACTCGGTGTGGATGAGAAGGAAGTCACCGAGTCTGCCTCTTTTATTGAGGATCTGGGGGCTGACTCCTTAGACACCGTTGAGCTGGTCATGGCTTTTGAGGAGGAATTTGATATCGAAATCCCGGACGAAGACGCCGAAGAAATTGCCACAGTGGCTGATGCCATTCGGTATATCAAGGACAAAACGGCAAAGGAGTCCCAGTAACGTGGCCACGCGAGTCACAGGTGAGCCGTACACACAGGGGTGGTCCTACTATGAAGGGCACTAAGAACGATAGGTGCCGGCGGGTTGTGGTGACCGGCATGGGCCTCGTGACGCCAGTGGGGATAGGCGTGCAGGCCACATGGGATGCGCTCTTAAAGGGTACAAGTGGTATTAGCCGTATTACCAGTTTCGACGCTAGTGCGTATCCCTGTCAGATTGCTGGGGAAGTCAAAGACTTTGATCCTCTGACGTACGTCGACAAAAAAGATGTGAAACGCATGGATCGCTTTACGCAATTTGCCTTGGCGAGTTCGACCATGGCTCTGGAGACAGCAGCGTTTCCCATTAGCCCAGAGCAGGCTCATCGGTATGGCTGTATCTTGGGGGTGGGTTTCGGCGGTATGGCCACGCTTGAGCGCAACCATGAGAGCCTACTGCGGGCTGGCCCACAGCGTATTTCACCGTTCTTTGTGCCCATGCTGCTTGCCAACATGGCCTCTGGTCATGTCTGCATGCGTTTTGGTTTGCGCGGCCCCAATTCCTGTGTCACGACGGCCTGCGCCGCTGGCACGCACGCTATTGGGGAAGCCTATAAAATCATTCAGCGCGGGGACGCCGATGTGATGCTGAGTGGCGGCTGTGAAGCGGCCATCACACCGCTGGCGTTGGGGGGCTTCTGTGCCATGCGCGCGCTCTCGACCCGCAATGATGCGCCCCAGTACGCCAGTCGCCCCTTTGATAAAGGGCGCGATGGCTTTGTGATGGGGGAAGGGGCTGGCATCCTGGTCCTGGAGGAGTTGCAGCAGGCCCAGCAACGTGGCGCCACGATCTACGCTGAGGTGGTGGGCTACGGGATGAGCGCGGATGCCTACCACATGACGCAGCCTGACCCGGAAGCGCGTGGGATGGCCCTCTGTATCCAACAGGCCCTGGACGACGCTGGCGTGGCTCCACACGACATCGACTACATCAATGCCCATGGGACGTCGACCCCATATAATGATAAGTATGAGACTCTCGCCGTCAAAAAAGTGTTTGGTGAGCATGCGTATCGTCTGGCAATAAGCTCAACGAAGTCCATGACAGGCCACCTGCTGGGCGGGGCCGGCGGCGTTGAGGGAGTCTTTACCGCACTGGCGCTGTATCATGGCGTCGTACCACCCACGACCAACTGGGAGACGCCAGACGCAGACTGCGACCTCGACTATGTACCGCACAGGGCTCGTAACGTACCACTGCACGTGGCGATGTCTACCTCCCTCGGCTTTGGCGGCACGAATGCCTGTGTGGTCTTCAAACGCTATACGGAGTCGTTGTGATCACCCCTGAACGTAGGGCCCTTCTGGCCGTTTTCCAGGCCCGTCTAGGATATATATTCCAAAATCTCGCGCTGCTCAATCAGGCCCTCACCCACCGTTCGTATGCCTATGAGGTCCCGGAAAGCGATGGCGATTATGAGCGTCTGGAGTTTTTGGGCGATGCGGTCCTGGGCCTGCTCGTCAGTGCTTACGTCTTCACGACGCAAGCCACGGCGCGTGAAGGGCAGCTATCGCAACTTCGGGCACGCCTGGTCAACCAGGGGACGCTCGCCAGGCTGGCACGGCAGCTCGATCTCGGCCGTTTTTTACTGCTCGGTCGCGGTGAGGACCAGCATGGTGGGCGTAACAAGGATTCTTTGCTGGCCGCGGCGTTCGAAGCCGTGGTGGCCGCTATATACCTCGACGGGGGACTCCAGCACATCCAAGAGGTGTTTTGGCGCTGCTTCCTCGCTGCCATCGAACAGTGCACCAGCGTCATGCCAGACGGAGATTACAAGGGATTACTCCAGGCACAGACCTTGAGCATGTTTGGCTGTATGCCTACGTATCAGGTGCTCCATGAGGAAGGGCCTGCGCATCAAAAGATATTTCACGTTCAGTTAATGCTCAACCACGAATACCGGTGCGTTGGCATAGGGCGCAGTAAGAAAGTGGCTGAACAACATGCTGCCAAGCAGCTCCTCGAGCTGCTACAACAGACACGGGCGTAGCCACTAGCGTCCCCTGCTGGGAGGAAGATTATGGCTGAGGGGAGGTTTTTTGGACGCTTATGGGCGGGATTACAAAAAACCCGCCAGGCGTTCACGGAGAGTCTCGGGGCGGTCTTTAGCCGCAAACGTATCGATGCTGAGACCCTCGAAGAACTCGAAGAAGCGCTTATCCTCGCGGACTTGGGGGCGCACACTACTGAGAAAATTCTCCAGGAAGTCAGCAAGCGGGTCAAGCAGAAGACCATCGAGGCTGGAGCCGGATTACAAGCCGGGGTCATAGAAACCGTGCGCGATATTCTGCTCACGGCCACGCCAGCATCTGCCATGGACATGTCAGTGCGCCCCCGTCCGTGGGTGCTCATGATGGTAGGCGTCAATGGGGTTGGGAAAACGACCACGCTCGGCAAGCTGGCCCATCAGTTTCAGACAGCAGGCGAGAAATCCTTGTTGGTGGCGGCAGATACCTTCCGCGCCGCCGCCATCGAACAGGCCGAATTGTGGGCGAAGCGTGCCGGTGTGGATATCATTAAAGGGCAGCCAGGAGGCGATGCCGCGGCAGTGGCTTTTGATGCAGTGCGTGCCGCACGCGCGCGCCAGGTGGATCGGGTGCTCATTGATACCGCAGGGCGCTTGCATACGAAGGTCCACCTCATGGAAGAGCTGAAAAAAATGCGCCGGGTACTCGAGCGCGAAATGCCGGGTGCACCACACGATATCTGGCTCGTCCTCGATGCCACGACAGGCCAGAACGGGATTGCGCAAGTACAGCAGTTTCATGACAGCCTCGGTCTCACCGGCCTGGTGTTGACCAAGCTTGACGGCACGGCCAAGGGAGGCATTGTCATTAATATTGCGGACCAGTTCCACGTGCCTATTCGTTATATTGGTATTGGTGAAGGACTCGACGATCTGCGGCCGTTCGACGCCGCTGAATTTGCCGCAGCGCTTTTAGAGACATAAGGAAAGATTGCTCATGACCGCTGATGAGGTACGCCAACAGTTAACCCAGTTACAAGGCAAACTCGACGTGCTCCGAGGTCATCTTTGATCTCGGCAAGGCCCAGGCAGAAATCGCTGTCCTTGATGCCCAGATGACGCATGATAATTTCTGGGGGGATGTGGAAGAAGCCCAGGAGGTGTTGAAACGCCGCGCCCAACTGCAAGCCCCAACCGATCGCTGGCAGAAATTACTGGGCCAAGTCGAGGAGGCTGTCAGCCTGCTCGACCTCGCGGAAGAGGCCGATGACGCCGAGGTGCTCCAGGAAGTCCAGGTAGAGACGTCGAAGCTTGCCTTGGAAGTCGAGCATTTCGAGCTTGAGTCATTGCTGTGCGGGGAGATGGATACGGCGAATGCCCTCCTGTCCATCCATCCCGGTGCAGGGGGGACAGAGTCGCAGGATTGGGCGCATATGCTGCTACGCATGTACATGCGTTGGGCTGAGACGCACGGATATACATACGAGGTCCTGGACTTCCAACCCGGTGAAGAAGCCGGCATTAAAAGCGCCACGCTCAAGGTCATAGGGCGTTATGCCTTTGGCTATCTTAAAGCGGAGCACGGTGTCCATCGCCTCGTGCGTATTTCCCCGTTTGATGCGGCACGGCGACGGCATACGTCGTTTGCTGCAGTGCTGATCACGCCAGAAGTGGATGAGACCATCAAAGTGGACATCGATCCAGCGCGTCTGCGGGTCGACACGTATCGTTCGAGTGGGGCTGGTGGCCAACATGTCAATGTGACAGACTCTGCCATTCGTTTGACATATCAGGTGGACGACACGACCAAAATCGTTGTGCAGTGTCAGAATGAGCGCTCGCAGCATAAGAACCGCGCCAGCGCTCTGAGCGTCTTACGTTCACGGCTCTATGCACTAGCGCAACAGCGCCAACGTGAAAAAATGGCCGAACTGCAAGGCGAAAAGAAGGACATCGCCTGGGGCAATCAAATTCGTTCGTATACGTTGGCCCCCTATCAACTGGTGAAAGACCACCGGACTGGCATCGAGATAGGGAATGTCGATGCCGTGTTCGAAGGGGCATTAGATGCATTCATTCAAGGATACCTCGCGACGCACCGTGGTACGGTGTAAGGCAGCAGGGGACCAGAGTCTTTCGCTATGACCTACGAACTCGCAGTGGGCTTGCGCTATCTCAAGTCACGACGCCGACAGACGTTTATCTCTCTCATCACGGTGATCTCTGTGGGTGGGGTTGCAGTCGGCGTCATGGTCCTGATTGTAGTCCTGGCGGTGATGAGTGGCTTCGAGACCAGTCTGAAAGACAAGATTCTGGGTATCAACTCGCACATTTGGATTCTGCCTCAAACACCAGGGCGTCTCGAAGACTACCAAGACATTGTGACGCGGGTGGCGGCCTTGCCGCACGTCACCTTTGCCGCGCCATTTACCACCCATGAAGTCATGCTAATGGCAGAGGGACATGTGTCAGGGACCATCGTGCGTGGTATTGATCCCGAGCGCACGGACCAGATAGCAGATTTAACTCGCCATATGCATGGCCAGGAGCTGCGTACGCTCCTCGAACTGCCCCCCCCCGCGCCCGGCGAGGACCCCGCCCCTCCCGCGGCCAGCCGTGGGATTGTCCTCGGGAAAGAATTGGCCCGGCATTTGCTGGTCTTTCCCGGCCAGCAAGTGATGGTTACGTCACCCCTCGGGGTCCTCACCCCGGCTGGCATTATGCCCAACATGCGCGGCTTTACTGTCACTGGCACCTTTGACACCGGCATGTATGAATATGATGCCAAGCTTGCCCTGATGTCCCTACGCCAAGCCCAAGACTTCTTTGAGTTGGGAGATGCCGTACATGGTATCGAGGTCAAAGTAGATGACATCTATCGTGTGCATGCCGTTGAGGAGGCGATTAGTCGCTTACTCGGTCCGGCCTTCTGGACGCGCAACTGGATGCAGATGAATCGTAACCTGTTTGCTGCGCTGCGCCAGGAAAAAGTGCTCATGTTTATTATCCTCGTGCTGATTATTTTGGTGGCGGCTTTCAATATTGTGAGCACGCTTATTATGTTGGTCATGGAAAAACGGGCGGATATCGCCATTCTGAAAGCCATGGGGGCTCGTAACGCCGGTATTTACAAAATTTTCATGCTCGAAGGCATGATTATTGGCGTGGTTGGGACGGTACTCGGCGGTCTCGGCGGCCTAATATTGGCATGGAACTTGCAGTCGATAGCAGGTGTGGTTGAGCGCTTGCTCGGGATCCAATTTTTTTCCCCTGATGTGTATTTCCTTGACAAGCTCCCGGTGCAAATTCAGGCTGTGGATGTCACACTGATTGTGCTCACGGCCATTGTCGTGAGTTTTTGCGCCACATTATATCCGGCGTGGAATGCTTCACGACTGGATCCAGTTGTGGCTTTGCGATATGAATAGTTCGTGTTATTATTAGGGGCGGATAAACAGCGGGCGAGCGATGGAGGCAGCCACAAAGCGATGTTAATCCAGGTTGAGAACGTGTATAAACACTACATACAGCCCAAGACCACTATTGAGGTGCTATGCGGTGTGCACCTGGCGATCGCTGCAAAAGAGATGGTGGCTGTTGTGGGACCCTCTGGTGCAGGCAAAAGTACGCTCCTGCATCTCATGGGCGGCTTGGATCGTCCGACGCAAGGCTCAATACGCTGTTGTGGGGTTGAGCTGGCACATCTCCCGGACCGTGCCTTAGCCGACTTTCGCAATCGCCGCATTGGGTTTGTGTTTCAGTTTCATCATCTTTTGCCCGAATTTTCCGCATTAGAAAACACCATGATGCCGGCCCTCATCCAACGTCGACCAAAGCGCGAAGCGCAACGGGAAGCGCGTCATCTTTTAGTCAGCGTCGGTTTGGGGGATAGGCTGCATCATCGGCCTGGGGAGCTCTCTGGGGGAGAGCAACAGCGTGTGGCGGTCGCCCGGGCTCTGATCAATAAACCGGATGTGGTCCTGGCCGACGAACCAACGGGAAACTTGGATCGAGCCACAGGTCAGGCCATCCAAAAACTGCTACGCCAGTTGAATGAGGAATTGGGGCAAACGTTCGTCATTGTGACGCATGACCGTGAATTTGCTGCACACATGGACCGGGCGATTTCCCTTGTGGACGGAAAGGTCAGCGCAGTCTGAGGAGACGCGACGTATGTTCAAGCGATTTACAGAACGAGCCAGACGGGTCATCATTCTCGCAAGGGAAGAAGCAGAGCGGCATCATCATGAGTATCTTGGTACCGAACACATTCTGCTTGGTATGCTCAAAGATGGGGGCGGCATTGCAATCACCGTGCTGCAGAAAGCGGGTTTGAGCATCGATCAGATCCGTATGGAGGTCGAGCGTCACCTGCCGCGCAATGCAAACGCCCTGATCGTGGGAGAAATCCCGTTTACGCCCAAAGCGAAGAAGGTGTTGGAGTACGGAGTCGAGGAAGCACGTCTCATGGGGCACAACTATATTGGGACGGAGCATCTCTTGCTTGGCCTCTTGAAGGAGAAGGAAGGCATTGCCGCCAAGGTACTGAATGCGCTGGGGATTCGCCTGGTGGAGACGCGTGAGAAGATTCTCAATCTCTTGCAAGAACCAGCGACGAAAACGAAAGAGAAGAGCAAAACTCCGGCGTTGGACGAGTTTGGGCGTGATTTGACGGAGCTGGCGCAGGTCGGCAAGCTCGACCCGGTCATTGGACGTGAAAACGAGATCGAGCGGGTCGTACAGATCCTCAGCCGGCGCACGAAGAATAATCCGGTACTCATTGGTGAGCCCGGCGTTGGGAAGACAGCGATTGTCGAGGGATTGGCCCAACGCATTGTGAACCGGGAAGTGCCACAACTGCTCTTTGATCGGCGTGTAGTGGCCCTCGATCTCGGCGCGTTAGTGGCTGGGACCAAGTATCGTGGCCAGTTCGAGGCGCGCATGAAGGCCATCATGAAAGAGATTGTGCAGGCGGAAAACGTCATGATCTTCATCGATGAGCTGCACACTCTGGTAGGTGCCGGGGCTGCTGAAGGCTCGGTGGACGCCTCCAACATGCTCAAGCCGGCCTTATCGCGTGGTGAAATCCAGTGTATCGGCGCCACGACGCTCGACGAGTATCGCAAGTATATTGAGAAAAATGGGGCCCTGGAGCGCCGCTTCCAACCTATTATGGTTGATCCGCCGAGTGTGGAAGAGAGCATCGAAATCCTCAAGGGCTTGCGGGATCGTTATGAAACGCATCACCACCTCCGCATCCCCGATGAGTCCATCGAACAAGCGGTGAAGCTGTCGGCGCGTTATGTGACCGATCGCTTTCTGCCCGACAAGGCCATTGACGTTATGGACGAGGCCGGCGCGCGTGTACGGCTGCGGCGCATTACCCC
>JBMDXC010000386.1:0-1511 GCA_048594805.1 Candidatus Entotheonellaceae bacterium
CGTTCGACTCTCATAGCCGTTGCCCCTTTCATCTGCTGACAGCAGCAAGAGTTCGGCAGCCCGCGCGCTCTCCGGACTTCGACCGGCATTCGAGCCGGAGCAATGGCTGAGCTGCGTACATATCCGTCGCGGCTCACACGAATGCGGCACGGCCGAACGCTCGAGGTAGTGAGCCACGTGATCGATCTGCGCCTCGGCTCACTCGGCCACCGCGAAGAGGTCAGGTGGGCGCGAGCAAGAAACTCCACACTGGGCGCGAGCCGTCATAAGCCACGGCCATGTCAGTGCCCCGGTGCCGGCAATTGTGGTTGCCTACGTCATGCAGCCCATGCCGGTGAGGATTTCGTCGGCCTTCTTCTTCTGCTCGGCCGTCAATGCCTCGTAGAGCTTCGCCAGCGCCGGCTTGACATCCTGCAGCGCCTTGATGCGGCTCTCCATGGCGGCCAGGTGCGCGTCGAGCCGTTCGACAGGGGTCTTGGCCTCGAAGGCCGTACGCATGGTCTGCCACATGCTTTGCATGCTCTGCAGGTTGCGCTTGGTGGCGTCGGCATAGGCGTCCCAGGCGCCTTTCTGGGCGTCGGTGATGGCGAGCTCGGCCTTCAGGAAGGCAATCCGCCCTTCGATGAAGGAAGACGCCTGGCCATCCGTGCCCATCATCGGGCAACCGCCCATCATCCCCATCATGCCCATCATGCCGCCGGGGCCCATCGGCCAGTCACGACCCATCATGCCCCAACCGGGACCGCGTTGTTGGGCCAGGACGTAGGTCGCCCCGAATGCAAGTCCGACTACGAAGACCGATGCGAGGATTGATTTGCGTTTCATGGCGTGGAACTCCGTTCAGCTGACGGATGCTTGGGCTTCCCAGCCGTCCCAACCCTTTGCACGCCCAATCCCGCACAAACCCAATTGCGTCGCATTGATGCATGTCAAATTATGGTCAGCGCAGATCGGAACCTGATCGTCCTCAGCTGTATTCGCCATTGGGCAACTTGGGTCTGGCCTTGGAGGATCGATCTGCCAGCGACCGTGCCCTTCAATTGCGCCGCATGGCATACCTTACGCGATTGTTCCCGAGGGATTGCGGTGCACCACTGCGCCTTCGGCGCCGCAGCGACACCAGACACAAGAGCACTGCTTGTGGTTGCAACTCTTGTCCCTAAGCGGCGCACGGTAATGCCAACGTGCAACAGGAAACAGCATGCGAGTCCAGAGCGATCCCTCATAAAGACCTTTGAGCGCCCGGCGGGCATCCGAGCCTTGCAGTAGATGCCCCAAGACCCAACGCCAGCCGTGGTTCCCTATGCCGCTGAAGATGAAGCGATTGACCACCCCCGTCCTGAGCTGCGGTAACAGTTCCCGACGCCACAGTGAGGTATAGTCAACGTCTTCGATAATGCTTTGTGCAGCCAGAATGCCGGAGCGCAATGCATAGCGGATGCCGAAGCCAGCAAGCATGTCTTGGAAACCGGCCTGCTCTCCGACCACGAGGTGGCCGCCCTGCACGCCGC
>JBMDXC010000387.1:0-2926 GCA_048594805.1 Candidatus Entotheonellaceae bacterium
AGTGACAATCCCACCCCATGCACTGAGAGAGGGTAGTCGGCTCGGAGTCGCTCCAGCGCAGCGAGAGGAGCACCTGCGCCCATGTAGTTCTCGGCATGCACCTCAAGCCAGCCAATAGCTGGACGCGTCGCCAACAACTCCGCGACGTGCGGAGCACGCAAGCCAATCCCCACACCTAATTTTAGGCCAGTACTTGTGTCGACCATGGTCAGGCCCCCTTCGTCCGCTGCGCTTGCCCTGCCACTAGATTTTGGATTTGCTGCTGCCACCAACGAGCTTATCGCAGGTGCCGGCGGGGACGTAGATCCAGGCATCGCCCTGCTGGTCTTTCTTCGAGGTCCCGGCGCATGACGAGTTCGCCGTCTGGCAGTCGTTTTTGCCGGCCGTGGAGACTCCGTAGCACTTTTCCGCCTCGAACTTGGGTTGTGGGGCTGGGCTAGCCTTGGCTACAGTGGGCAGGCTCAGGGCCGCGGCGAGGGAGGCAGCAACGAGGAAACTGGTTGTCTTCATAGATTCTCTCTCCTTACCTGTACAGAGTGAAAACGTTTGTGCACTGCGCTACCTGGTCTCCTTCCGCAGTGCTACGAGTGCGGCTCGGGCGGTGTGCCGCCCGTGTGTACTCAGCTCTCTCTAGTCTCAGACGCCATGGTCGTGCAAAGGATGCAGGATGACGCGACAATTCATACCAAATCCTTACTCAGCGATCTGGAGAGTACGTAGCATGCGCATGGAGTGGGCTGAGGTGCGCGCTATACTACGGAACGACCTCCCGCCGCAATTATTCCCCACTATAGCCCCCAAAGCATCAGCCACTTGTTCTCATCTTTTAGTACCAGAAGCTGCATAAACATGTGAATTTTTCAGAAATTCACAGTATTGCATTAAAAATGCATAAAGGGCATAATCGAATACCACATAGAGCAGGTCTTGTAAGAGGGCTTCTATTGGCGTCTGTCGCTGCAAGTCGGGGAGCTATCACGCCGTGGATGATTTCCGTGCGGCTTTCCTCACAGCCCTGAGCCTCGTGATTGGCCTTGATGGTGATTTGGTGGCGATTGTCCGTCTGTCTCTCGCTGTGAGCCTGTCGGCAGTGGCTCTGGCCACAGTGCTTGGCTTGCCGTTTGGCGCAGCGGTAGCGGTGTGGCGGTTTCCAGGGCGGGCCATTGTCAGTATTTTGCTCAATGGACTGATGGGCTTGCCGCCTGTTGTGGTGGGACTCATGGTCTATGTGCTACTATCACGGGCTGGACCACTGGGCTCACTGGGTCTCCTGTTTACACCAACGGCCATGGTGATCGCCCAGTGCCTGCTCGTCACCCCTATCATTGCGGCGTTCACACGGCAAACCATAGCTGATCTGCACGAGGAATATGCTGAGCAGCTCCACTCACTTGGCGTTAGGCCATGGCGCGCGCTCTGGACATTACTGTGGGATGGACGCTTCAGCCTGCTCACAGGCATTCTGGCTGGCTTTGGTCGTGCCAGCGCCGAAGTAGGGGCCGTCATTATTGTCGGGGGCAACATTCATCGGGTGACGCGGGTGGTGACGACTACGATTGCGCTCGAAACGAGTAAGGGGGACCTCCCTCTGGCCCTGGCTCTGGGCATGATTTTGATGCTCCTGGTGCTGACTATGAACGCCACCGCCATGGTCATACAAGACATGGCCAGGCGTGTCTATGGATGAAGCCAATGCAACTGCTCTCTACCAGGCATAATGGGCACGCCATGACGGGGGCAGCGCTTTTGCCCCTCGTGGTGCATGCGATGTGTTATGAGATCGGGGGGAAACGTCTGCTTGATCACATCTCCTTCCGCACCGCTGCAGGACCGCGTACTGTGGTGTTGGGACCAAACGGTGCCGGCAAGAGTTTGCTGCTGCGACTCTGCCATGGCCTCCTGCAACCCTCTGCCGGCACCATTACCTGGGCTGGAGAGACTCCCGAAACGGCACGCCATTACCAGGCCATGGTGTTTCAGCGCCCTGTACTCCTGCGGCGCTCTACCGCAGCGAATATTACCTATGTTCTGCGCCTGCGGGGCGTACCACGTCGTCAGCGGCGTGCTGTCAGGACGCAGATGCTGGAGCAGGCCGGCTTGTTGGCACTGGCGACGCGACCAGCACGCGTCCTGTCAGGGGGGGAGCAACAGCGTCTCGCCCTGGCGCGGGCCTGGGCCCTCCGGCCCCAGGTGTTGTTCCTCGATGAACCAACTGCCAGCCTTGACCCGGCAGCAACCCAAGGCGTGGAAGCGTTGCTCGAGCATATTTATCACGCCGGCACAAAAATTATCATGACGACACACGACCTGGGGCAGGCCCGTCGTCTGGCGGATGAGGTCTTGTTTCTACACCATGGCCGGCTGGTCGAATACGCGCCAGCGTCGGCGTTCTTCGGCAATCCGCAGAGTCAAGAAGCTGCCGCATTTCTTGAAGGGAAGTTACTCTGGTGACGTGGAGATAATCCCCAGGAGGGAGCGATGCATGCTGCGTTGCAAGGTTTTCCTACAACTGAGCCTGACGGTGGCTTGCCTGGTGGCTTGCACACTGTCTGCGGTGGCAGCCGACCGATTCATTACCGTGGCCTCGACCACCTCTACCGAAAACTCTGGTCTCTTTCGCCATCTGCTACCGCTGTTTCAGCAGGACACCGGTATTGCGGTGCGCGTCATAGCAGTTGGCACGGGTCAGGCGATTGAGCTCGCGCAACGCGGCGATGCGGATGTGCTGTTCGTCCATCACAAACCGTCCGAAGAGAAGTTCGTGGCTGAAGGCTTCGGGGTGGCGCGCTTTGATGTGATGTATAACGATTTTGTGGTGGTCGGTCCCCGCACAGATCCTGCTAGTATAAAAGGCATGACTGATGTTGCCGCAGCCCTGGCACAGGTCGCAGCAAAGCAAGCCACTTTTGTCTCACGGGGGGATAAC
>JBMDXC010000388.1:0-17911 GCA_048594805.1 Candidatus Entotheonellaceae bacterium
CAAATGGGCCTCTGGCCGGGTGACTGGTTCTACGAGCGGCGCTATGACTATGCCAGCGAATACGTCACCATCCTGCGGGAGCTGTGGGCTACCGGGCAGTCGGACCTCCGTGGGGAGTTCTTCACCATGACCGATTGTCGGCTCTCACCGCGGCCGACAGCCGGCCGGGTGCCGATCGTCTGTGCTGGGCAGTCGGACCGGGGGATGCAATTCTGCGCCACCCACGGAGATTACCAGTTCATTATCGGCAATGACGACTTCGCCGTGACCGCTGCCGAGACCCGGCGTCTGCTGGACTGCGCTACACAGACCGGGCGTAATGTGGGACCCTATGCGCTGTACTTCATCATCACCGGGGAGACCGATGCCGAGGCACAGCAGAAGTGGGCATACTACCGGGAGGGGGCCGATCTTGAGGCGATCGCCTATATGACCGGCCAGGCCAATCTCGACGTGTCAGGCAGCACAGCCGCAATCATCACCCAGATGCAGAATGCCTTCGCCCTCAACATTGGCAAGCTGGTGGGCAGCCATACCACGGTGGCCAAGCACCTCGATGATCTGGCCACGATCGACGGCCTCCAAGGTGTTATGTGCATCTTCGATGACTTTGTCGCCGGCACTGAGGACTTCGGCCGCAACGTGATGCCGTTGCTGCACTGTCGATTGTGAGCAAGGGTAGAGGCGCTGGAGGACCCCTCTTTCGAGGCGTAGCAGAAGATGGTACAGTTGATAGCCCCTAGACGAGCAGACCATCAACTTCCGCTATGCACGAAGGAGCATCACATGCCATACGTCAATGTTCACGGTGTGAATCTGTACTACGAGGAGTACGGCAAAGGCCCATCGGTCATCCTGACCCCCGGCGGTCGTGTGGACTGCAACGGGTTGCGTCCCATAGCCGCACTGCTGTCGCCGAAGTGCCGTGTCATCCTGCACGACCGCCGTAATTGTGGGCGCTCTGACGTGGTCATCGGCGGAGAACTCTCGGAACAGCACCTGTGGGCTGAGGAGATGGCCGGTCTCCTCGTGCAGATTGGCGCCGCCCCGGCGTATGCCGCCGGTGGCTCAGCGGGTTCACGTACCTCGTTGACGCTGGCCGTGCGGCATCCTGAGGTGGTCAAGGGCGTGTTTATCTGGGAGGTCAGCGGCGGACCACGCAGTGGGGAGCTCATGGCCCCGGGGTATTACGGGCAATATATTGCCGCGGCAGAGCGGGGCGGCATGGCTGCTGTCGCAGAGACCGAGTTCTTTGCCCAGCGCATTCGCGACAACCCGTCGAATCGCGAGCGTTTGCTGTCCATGGACGTGCAGGAATTTTGCGCCGTGATGCGGCGCTGGTCCGCAGCCTTTGCCGCCCCCAACCCGGTCGGCGACCTCACCGAAGCGCAGCTCAAGACCATCACCTGTCCTGTGGTCCTGTTCGCCGGCAACACGCCTGATGAGGTTCACCACGTCTCGGCAGCGGCAAACGTACACCGCCTGGTGCCCCATTCGGAGCTCCGGCCCTCAGCCTGGACGCACGAGGAGTGGGATGTCATCGGACAGCATGACCACACGTTCCCGGGTATTGCCGCCACCAACCGCTACGCCATGAAGGCGACGTTTTACGCGGCAGAGTTGCTCGATTTTATTCGCAAGGTGGAGGGGTGAGGAGACACAGATGCCCTACGTAGATCTTTCTGGTGTGCATCTCTGGTATAACGACACCAGCGGGATCGGGACACCCGTGGTGTTCATGCATGCTGCCTCAGGCACCTGCGAGAGCTGGGTATACCAGCTGCCGGTGTTCACTGCAGCGGGCTACCGTTGCATTGCCTACGACCGGCGCAACTGGGGCCGCTCGCAGCCTGATTTGACGGGGGGGGAGCAACCTGGTTCCGTCAGCGATGACCTGCACGGCCTGGTGCAGCACCTGGGCCTTGATCGCTTCCACATCGTGGCGACAGCGGCCGGCGGGATCGGTGGGCTGGACTACACGGTGGAGCACCCGGAGCGGGTCCGCAGTCTCGTGGTCGCCAACAGCATCGGCGGCGTGCAGGAGCCAGAATATCTCGAAGTGCAGCACCGGCTCCGGCCGCCGGAAATTCAGAGGCTCCCCATTGAGTTGCGTGAACTCGGGCCTTCGTATCGGGGCACCAACCCCGAGGGCACACGCCGCTGGATCGAGATCGAGCATGGCAGTCGTCCAGAGGGGACCCAGGGGCCAGGGCAGCAGCCACGGCTGCCGATGACGTTCGCGCGGCTGGAAACCATACGGGTGCCAGTGCTCGTACTCGTCGGCGAAGCTGACCTGCTGAGCCCGCCAGCCCTGATGCGGATGCTAGCAGCCCATATCCCCAAGTGCCAGTTTGCGACTGTGCCCGAGGCCGGGCACGCGGCCTTCTGGGAGCAGCCGGAGGTCTGGAACCGTCTCGTGCTGGAGTTTGTGGGTCAGCACTAGTGCTGACCCGCTACTGCGTAGGACTCATTACCCCCGCCAGTTTGGCGGGGGGCATTGTCCTCATGGGCTGACGCGCTATTCTAGCGCTGCCTATGGCCTCCAGACGGCCAGGCATTTACCCGAATTGAAGACCCCGGCGGTCTCGACATAGTCAATGACTTGGCCCTTCTGGCCTAGTTCGTGCATGGCCCCGGCCACGCAAATCCAGGTCATCAGCTCCTGCTGTCCGGCGTCTTCAATCTCGCGCACAGTGATGTTTTTCCACTCTGCCTCTCGACCCTCACGAATCTGTTGTGCCCGCAATCGGTCAGTCTCGACGTCGGGCCACAGACAGTGATTCTTCTCCACCAGGAAGCCGTGGGACCAACCGCCGGAGGCGTATATCACGACGCGCCATGGGCTATCCTTGAGGATACGAGCCGTGATCTCCCCCACCTCAAAGCACCGTTTGGGTGTAGGCGACTGGGGATCCGGCTCCTGCCCTGCACCATTGATGGCACGCCTGTTGCGGATGATCTTGCTGCCGTAAGAGTTCACTTGTACAGGGATAATGGGAAAGTCAAAACCCTTGCGGTCGTAGTCCAGATACATCTGGATGTTGACGAAGGCGTGCCCCAGGCCCTCCCAGTGCAGGGGCTTGTAGGCATACGACATGTCCACGCCTTCTTCCAGGTATCTGTGGGCCAGCCACTTCGCTATCGCCGGCCGGCTCTGCATCTTGATGGGGTGATCGGCAGACTCACCCCAGACGTTCGCATTCCCACGGCGACCCTCTTTGAATGGGTAGCTCGTAAGATCATCATAGGCCATGACACAGAAAGGCGGGATGATATCCTCGATAAAATTCTCGTACTGGTCGTCACCGAACATCAGGAGAAAGTCAGGATTAAAAGCCTCGATCTCGGCACGCAGCGTGCGGAAGGCGTCCACCAGCCGGCGGCGGTGCTGCCGGTGCGCCGAGACCCCCTCATCCTCGCCATATTCTTTCCGCACTCCCTCTGGCCAGTTGTGAGGGTCCTTCAGCGCTTCCGGCACCCGGGGATCACGGGCCAGGGTGCGCAGGAAGGGCCAGGGCTTGGCCTCGTCTGGTTGGATCATAGCAGGCCAGTGTGTGGATCCCATCCCCATTATCTCGCCCATAGTTCACCTCCATGTGTGGACTAACACTGCACATGCGTTTGGCAGCTTCACCGAGAGCCAGCAACCACCGCACGCAGGAGGTTACGGCTGCTGGCTCCCTGGCACTCGGCTATAGCCAAGGCGGCAAGCTTGTGCTCCAGGGTCTCTGCATCATAAATACCCCGGACAAGAATGTCGAGCATATACTGCTTCGTAGCGTCGCGTATGACGCCGGGCTCTGCTCATAAGTCAGTGTGGAAGCGAAGCTACGAGAGCCTGGATGGGTAAGGCTGTTGGCTATCCTCCTGGTGTGTCCTGTGGACAAAATTGTGCAGGGTCTGTGGAAGAATTTTTTGTCACTTCCGCCAATCTTGTAAGAAACCATAAACGACTACTTTTCAACGGCTTATGAGAATGTATAGGTACGAGCCAAAGTCACAAAACCTCTCGGAAAATTCATATGTTGTTCCCTAAAAGCAGAGGTTTTCCCCATCTTTTCCACAAAAGATGCTAAAAGGCTTGCTACGGTTTTTCCTTAATGTTACCTTATGTTTCCCTGGTTAGCATAGGTCACGCGGCACCATCGTACGCATTTATTCTTCGGCAACCACATAATTTCTGAGGAGGCCGATGTCGCTGATCTCGACTTCGATGGTATCGCCCGGGACCATGTCGCCGTCAGCTCCCTGGGTACCCATCCAGAGCACGTCGCCCGGGTGGAGGGTCGTGTACCGGCTCAGCTCCTGAATCCATGTGGCTGTATTCCAGATCTGATCGGTTGAAGAAAAATCCTCCCACACCGTGCCATTATGGCGGACGATGATGCGGAACCGGGTGGGGTCCAAGTCAGTGACAATCCAGGGTCCAAACGGCTTGAAGGTATCACAGTTCTTACCGCGAAACATGGTCCGATCGGCCTGCTGCCAATCCCGCTGACTGATATCATTCCCGATGCTATAGCCAAAGATGTAATCCAGGGCGTTTTCCTTGGAGACGTGCCGCGCTTTTTTGCCTATGACTACCGCGAGCTGGCCCTCGGGCTGCACCGCCCCGGCACAGTCTTTCGGCACGATGATCTTGTCCTCAGGGCCGATGAGCGCATGCACCGAGCGGAAATTGGGCTCGGGCCGGGCCGGGTAGTGTGAGGCGGCGCCACGCCGCCGCGCCATGCCTTCGACATGGCCGCGGTAGTTGGGACCCGCGGCGTAGAGCATCGGCGGGATCACGGGAGGCAAGAGCTTTACCTGGCCGAGGGGATGGCTGGTACGGGTTACCGTATGTTCCGCAAACGGACTGCCGACAACCTCGATGACCCTGTCGTCTTCAATGATGCCGTAGCTGACCTGTTGTCCTGTCTGGAAGCGACACCACTTCATACGTTTATCCTTTAGCTTGTGTGTAGCTTGTGTGAAATTCGCTATCCTGATGCTGAAGCGCTTTATAGAACTGATAATGTAAAGTGCCTAACATGCACTAGCCAAGTGCAATCACCCGCTTCTCAACCAACTCGTTCAGCCTATCTGCCATGCCTATCATGGCCAGCACCTCCGCCGCATCGCCGCCGGGGAGCGAGACGGGACGGCCAGGCACCACGGGCATGCGCGACAGCCGCGCGGGCGGGCCGATCGTCGTAATCATGGCGCCATCGCTGTGTCGACGAGTCACGCTGAGCCCGTGAGCCCTCACCCAAGGATCTTGCATGAGCTGCATCACATTGCCTAGCGTGTGCGTGCCTATACCAGCCTCGACTAACAAGCGCCCCCACTCGCTCGCTGGCTTCACACGGAAGCACGCTTCTAGCTGTGCTGCCAATGGCGCGCCGACAAGGCCATGCACGGCTTGCAGGCCAGGGATGGAGGCGAGGCGCTCGAGCTGTGCCTCCTGCGCTCCTAGAAAGAACCAGGCGTCAGCCGCACGATACAGACGTTGGAGTGGCCCCCAGCCTTGCGCCTGTCGTCCACTGGGCTCGTCCCACACCTTGCCCTCGTAGGTCTGCATATACGGGATTTGCAAGAACGTCGCGGCGTGGCCGAGCGACGTTTCGACGTGCTGTCCCTCGCCTGTCCGGAGACGATGGAACAGCCCCAGCCCCAGGCCAAAGGCGCCCAGCAGGCCTGTACAATAATCATCGATAGCGAAGGGCTGGCCCGCCGGCCGGTCGGCGCCGCCACCCATACGGGCCTGCATGCCAGTGATGGCCTGCGCGTTCGGCTCATAGCCCGGCCGGTACTGCCACGCGCCGCCATAGCCAAAGGCACTGACCGCTAAGTAGACAATGTCCGGCTTGTACGCTCTGACCTGCTCATAGCCGATCCCCAGGCGTTCCGCCACACCCAACCGCAGGTTCTGCAAAAATGCATCGGCGTTTTCCACCAGGCGCCACAGGAGCGCCAAACCTTCTGGGCGCTTCAGATCGATGAGGATGGTGCGCTTGCCGCGGTTGACGTCCGTGTGGTAGCGGTGCACCTGCCAGCGGTATCCCGCCCCTTCTTCCCAGGGGTTGTTGATCTTGATGACCTCGGCCCCGAACTCAGCGAGCGTCCGTGCCGCTGTCGGCCCTGCTAGCACTTGTGTTGTGTCCACAACCCGGAAGCCTTCCAGGGCGGCGGTGAGAGGGCTCGTGGCTGCCGCGGCACGGATGACCGCAGGTCGCTCTGAGGGCAGTGCGGCGTCTGCGCAGAGCGGCCTGTACAGGCGTACTGACGGGCCTGGCTGCAGCATCCGGCCGTACTCGGGGTGGTCAACGGGCACGCTGATGCCAGCATCCTGCGCGTGCTGCGACTCCATCCAGGCGGCACTGGTGCGAATGCGCGTGAGCGGCAGGAGCACCTGGGTGGCCAGTGTATCCCACTCCTCGGCGGTGCGCGTGCGCAGGAGGGCGCTGAGGTCTTGTTTGTGCTGGGCCCAGAGAGCGCCATCGTGCACCAGCCGGTCTGGCTCCAGATAACCCTTCGCGGTCCAGGTCTGGAGTGTGTCAGTGGCTTCGAGAAAGCGGCGCACAAAGCGTGGTGTGGCGAGGTTCAGCAGGACCATGGCGCCGTCGCGGCACTGATATGTCCCGGACCAGGGGTCTGCCGGACGCCCCCCTGCTGCAGCACCATTCACTAGCAGAGCGCTGGCGCCGAACGCCAGGAACATGGCATCAAAGAGCGGCACCTCAAGGCGTTGACCGAGACCGTCCCGCTCCCGTGCGATGAGGGCCATGACAATGGCGATGGCGGAAGCCAGTGCGCCGAACTCGGAGGCGAGAGGCAGGGCGTTAAAGCAGGGCTGATCCTCCGCGCCGCTCCTGGTGTACGTGCCGGTCGCAGCAGCTAGCACACCTTCCCACGCCGGCATTGCGGCCCGCGGGTCATCGGCGGCGAACCCCGGCAGTGAGCAGTAGATGAGGCGGTCGTGACCGCTGCTTACGGCTTCCCAACCGAGTCCCAAACGGTCCATGACCCCGGGGCGGAAGTTCTCGATGACCACATCGGCGGAACTGATCAAGCCGTGCGCGGACGCCAGATCAGCAGTGCTCTTCAGGTCGAGGACGATACACTGCTTGCCACGCTGCAGCGTGGCGTTGGCCACTGTCTTCCAGGCAGGGCCGCTAGGCGGGTCCACGTGGATGACCTCTGCTCCCTGGTCAGCCAGGAGTAGAGCGGTGAGGGGGCCGGCCAGCCATTGGCCAAAATCAATCACCCTGATGCCATCCAGAGCACTAGCCATGCTTGCTCTCCTGTTCCTGTCAGTGGGCACTCCCCTCTCGCTATCGCCTATGAGAGTGCGAGAGTAGCGTAGGACGCCAGCAAACGCAAGTAGAGGACCCGTATAGCGTGGGGAACGCCCAGGCATAGACTGTCCTGACTGTGGTACTATGGCTCTTTGTTGACCTGGCCTATAGACTACATCACCAGAGCACAGGCCGTGGCCTGCTTTGTCCTTGAGGGAGAAAGACGCTATGACACTTGGTATTGCCCTGTTGGGCACGGGTGGTATTGCCCAGCATGCCTTCGTTCCAGCCGTGCACGCGGTTGATGCGGTGCGCCTGGTGGCAGTCCTGAGTCGTGATCAGGCCCGTGGCGCTGCCTTTGCCCAGCAGCATGGTATTCCGGAGGTCTACGACAATCTCGATGCCCTGCTACAGAGCCCGCAGGTGGATGCGGTGATCGTCGCCACTCCGGATGCGATGCACGAGCCCCAGGTGATTGCCGCAGTGCAGGTAGGAAAGCATGTGCTGTGTGAAAAACCGATGACAACAACATATGCCGGCTGTCAGCGCATGGCCACCGCGATTCGGGCCAGCGGGATAACCTTTGCGATGGGCTACAACAACCGGTTCAACACTGGTCTGCAGCACATCAAGGCGCTGCTCGAGGCGCAGGTTATTGGGCCTGTGCGCTATGCCCGTGCCTTGCTGACCGCGCAGGCGCAAGACCCGCAGGGATGGCGGGCGCACAGCGAGCAAGCCCGCTACTGGGCGCTGAGCGCTGTCGGCACGCACCTCATTGACGTCTGGCGCTGGTATTTTGGCGAGCCGGCGAGTGTCGGCGGAGGGTTGGCCAGCCCTGTTTATCAGAGCCCCAATGATGAGGTCGCCACCCTGGTCTTCGACTACCCGGGCCGCTTGCTGGCTGAATGCGCCGTGGCGGCCGTGTTTCGGGGTGGGAATCGGCTAGAACTCTACGGCAGGGACGGTGCCATCATCGGGGAAGACGTCTTTGGCTCCCGTCCGAGGGGTCGCATCACCTGCCAGGGCCGCGAGGTAACATACCAGCCGGTGAATCCGTTCGTCGAGGAAGTGGCCGACTTCGTCCAGGCTATCCAACAGCAACGTGAGCCCCGTGTGACGCTCGAGGACGGCCTACGCAACGTCTACATCATGGAAGCCGCCCGTGAAGGGCAACTCCAGCGCCCGTTATAGTACTGGCTTCGGCACCTTCACGCGTCAGGGGATGTGCCCGCCATGGCCATGGATGCTTTAGCGGCTCTGTTAAGGGGTCATGGAAAGTTTTTTGGTAGATTATGTGCTCAGGCGTCTCCCTGCGGCATAGCGTGCCAATATCGTCTGTACCACTGCTGGCGGTGGCATCCGAAAAGTCGTCGCCTGGAGCTGTGCAACTGCTGTAGGAAAATCTACCAAGTTCTGTTCGCCTGCCTTTCCAAGAAGACCTAAGGTGCCTGTGAGAGTCAGCGCACGCTGCCGGGCGGCTTTCCGGCCTGCATCATCGTCCACCAGGAAGATGTCTGCCCGCAGTTCCTCGACCAACATGATCGCCTCGCGTTCCCCTGCCCCGAGTCGGAACAGCTCGCTGGGGATCGCTTGCTGGGATTGCCTGATCTCGCACCATGGCGGTAGAGCACGTATCCAGGCACGGACGTCAGGAGGGGTATGAGGGTGGAGGAGTTTGCCCACCACGGCTTGGGGAATAATGACATGCGTATAGAGGCGGGACAGGAGATCGACCTGCCCAATAATGATCAGGTAGTGCAGGGGAGAGGTGTTAGTGACGGCGAGCATTACAACCCGAGTTGGTCATGGGTGGCAAGATCGGCAGAAAAATCCTCAGCGGTATATTTCGAGGGGATGCCACGCTGCTTCAGCAGTGCATCGACGTGCAGTGACGTTGCCAGGCCAAGGGCTAAGCGCACTTCTTCGGCCGTTAAGACATCCTCCTGATACCATTGCAGCACCAGATCTTCCAGAATATGGCGGGGAATATCTTCCTCTGGCCACTGCTGTTGCAGCACTGAGGCGACTTTGTCTGGGATAATCAGCCGGATTTCCATAGCGAGAGATGCTCCAAAAGATGGGGACTCTTACCACTGAGCGTAGCGGAAAGCCTCACACAGGTCAAACGGTGCTATCCGTGCCATGACAAAGACCATGCTATGGCTCTGTGTGGATATCTGGATCCAGCAGTACCCCTTACTCTGCGAGGTGGGCTGGTGTTCCGAGGAGTACGCCGCGCTCAGGTTGACCATCCCCGGGGAGCTGCCAGGTGGGGCGCTGCTTCCTAAACGGCATCGCCATGATCTTCACCAGCGTCAGTTCCTGTGGATCGCGGTATGCCGGCACCCCAATAATCACGGCTTGCTGTGGGACATTGAGCTTGCGCGTCCTGTGCAGATAGTCTGGAAACGCAAAAATGGTCGACCAGTTGGCATCGGTTTCTGCGTGCACCATGGAATGGTGAATGCCATGCATGCGTGGCGTCACGATCAAGCAGCACAGCCAGCGCTCGATATACAAGGGGATCTTGACATTTGAGTGATGAAAGAGAATCGCCACCAGAGTGGCCGTCTGCCAAAGCCAGAGGGTAAGTGGCGTGACGCCAATTGCCAGCACTTGAGCAGCACGCCAGGGCACGGACAGCATCATCTCTATGCAATGGAAGCGTAGCGCCGTTGAAGCGTCGAGATCCAGATCCGCATGGTGGACGCGATGGAAACGCCACAGCATAGGCACTTTATGGGTCAAGACGTGCCAGAGATATAACGTGTAATCGAGTAGGAGCACCGATAGAGCCACTTCGAGCCAGGGGGGTAACTGTAAGCGCTTCACAAGCCCCCATTGGTTACGCTCTATGAACTGCGTCAGCGGATCGGTCACCGGGCGCTCGGTGAGCCGAATGGCCACCGCGCTGAATGCCGCCAGGGCCAGATTGCGGATATTCCGTGTCAGCTTCCTTTCCGTTTGCCGCCGCAAAGGCCGTCGATGCTCGAGCCATAGCAGCGTCGCGAACGTGCCACAGATGAGTATGGCATTGAGCCACCCAGGCATGGCTTTGGGCAAAGCCCGCAACTGTTTTAGCATGCGCGTCCTCCTTGGTGCCTCAAGTGGGAAGCTACTCAGTACGCTGATGCTGGGAGACTGTATAGAGCGTCCCCATCGTGAGAGAGTACCTATCCATTTTGAGAGTATTGTAGCACATTGTAGACCCCTCCTCCCTCCAGGGTTCATATACCCCAGGCCTCTTCCTTAGCCTACCGACCCCTTAAAACAAGACACGTGCCACAGACGCTGCGACCTCTAGCGCGGTTGCAAGCGGCCTTTTCGGCCATACCCCAGTGCCCTCTCACTCTCTAGGAAAGAAAGCTAGCGGCTGTTTGATTGTACAAGAGTGCAGAGGATGTGCCCTGGTATGGAGCCGCTGGCATATATCTTGCTCTGTGGGCTGGGAAAGGTGAAAACCCGACAAAGCAGGCTTGAAACGTGGAGGGAACAATGGTGGACAAGCATGCTATCGCACCGTTGCACCAGCAAGATATGACACCAGAACAGCATATGGAAGACCGGGCCGAGCAACCGGCCCTCAGCAGATTTACAAGGCGTGCGTTTCTTGAAGGGATGGGTATGGCCGGAATCACCACTTCAGCGGTTCCCTTCCTACATCCTGCTCATGCTGAGGAAGTGCAGACGCCAGCAGCGGCAACGACTACGGTTGGCATTCCTGGAGCTGTGCCAATAGTCCTCAAGGTGAATGGCCAGGAGCATCGGGTGCAACTGGAGCCTCGGGTGACATTGCTGGATGCGCTGCGGGAGCATCTCAACCTCTTTGGCACCAAGAAGGGATGCGACCACGGGCAGTGTGGGGTGTGGGGCGTGCACCGTGCACGTGAACGGACGGCGGGTGAATGCCTGCCTGACATTCGCCATCATGCATCAGGGCGATGCAATTACCACAATCGAGGGGCTGGGGCAGCGCGGCGAGCTGCATCCGGTGCAGGCGGCGTTCCTCGAGCATGATGGGTTCCAGTGCGGGTATTGCACACCGGGGCAGATCATGTCGGCGGCGGCGTTGCTGCAGGAGCCCTGTGGGCCAGATGACGACGCGGTGCGCGAATGCATGAGCGGCAATATCTGTCGCTGCGGCGCCTATCCCAATATCGTCGCTGCAGTGCAAGCGGCGCGGCGGCGCGCATAGCCGGCCGTCGTCACTGATCTCAGGAGAACGATGGCTATGCAAGCATTTCAATACAACAAAGCCAATGACATCGAGGGTGCAGTAGGCGCGGGATCGGCGGCCGGGATGAAGTTCGTTGCGGGTGGTACCACCTTGATCGATTTGATGAAGCTGAATGTGGAGCAGCCGACGATCGTCATAGACATCAATGGCCTGCCGCTGGACAAGATTGAGAGGACAGCCGATGGTGGGCTGCAAATCGGTGCCATGGTGCGCAACAGCGATTTGGCGCATGACGCGACGGTGCAGCAGGAATACACAGTCCTGTCGCAGGCGCTGCTTTCCGGGGCGTCGCCGCAGCTACGCAATATGGCGACAACCGGGGGGAACCTCCTGCAGCGCACGCGCTGCTATTACTTTCGCGATACTGCGTACCCCTGCAACAAGCGTCATCCCGGGTCAGGCTGTGCGGCAATCGATGGATACCACCGCATCCATGCGATCCTGGGCACGAGTGAGCACTGCATTGCGACGCATCCATCGGATATGGCGGTGGCGCTGCTGGCGCTCGAAGCCACGGTCCAAATCCAGGGGGCGCAGGGCCAGCGCACTGTGCCCTTACAGGAGTTTTATTTCGTACCAGGCTCGACCCCCGAACGCGAAAACGTCCTGGCGCCAGGGGAACTGATCACCTCTGTGACGTTACCACGGCTGACGCGCGGCATGCGCTCGTACTACCTCAAGCGTCGTGACCGCGCCTCGTATGAATTCGCCCTGGCCTCCGCCGCCGTTGTGGCACAGGTGCAGGGTCAGCGTATGCAGCGCATACGCGTGGCGCTGGGCGGCATTGGCACCAAGCCGTGGCGCTCCCTGGAAGCCGAGCAGGTGCTCGAAGGCCGTGATGCCAATCAGCAGCATTTTCGCGCTGCGGCTGAGGCTGCGCTGCGCGATGCCAAGCCTCTGCATGACAATGCTTTTAAGGTCGAACTGGCCAAACGCACCCTTGTGCGCACGTTGCAAATAGTGACCCAGGTAGCATAGCAGGAAGGAATCCGCAGGAGAAACATCATGAGCAGCTCGGTAATCGGTCAGCCAGTGACGCGCATTGACGGCAGACTGAAGGTGACAGGGAGCGCTACGTATGCCGTGGAGCATCCTCTCCGGCATGTGGCGCATGGAGTTGGGGTCGCCAGCACGATCGGGAAGGGTCGCATCGTGCGCATTGACAGCGCCGAGGCAGAAAAGATGCCGGGGGTACTGGCGATTCTCCATCATGGCAATACAGCGCATCTGTATCGCCCAGCGGGGGCGCTTGCAGAGCAAAGCCGTCCGGGCGAAAGCCGACCACCCTTCGAGGATGAGAACGTCTATTACTACGGCCAGTTCGTGGCTCTGGTGATTGCCGAGACCCTTGAGCAGGCGCAGGATGCCGCGGCCCATGTACATGTCGAATACGAGGCACAGCGGCCGCTCGTGGGGCTTGAGCAGGCGCCTGTGCCGCCTAAGCCGCCGCAGGCGCAATACGCGCGGGGGGATGCGGCAGCGGCGTTGCAGCAGGCAGCGGTGCAGCTCGACGCCACCTACATCACGCCGGTGGAAACGCACAATCCCATGGAGATGCATGGCACGATCGCCGTGTGGGACCAAGGCAAGCTGACGCTGTATGAAACCACGCAGGGGGTCGTGAACCACCACAACGTGGCGGCGCAGATGCTTGGTATGCCGCTGGAGTCGATCGAGATCATCTCGCCTTTTGTTGGCTCTGGATTTGGGGACAAACTCTTTCCCTGGCCCCACTCGTGGCTGGCAGCGCTAGGCGCGCGACACGTGAGACGACCTGTGAAAGTAGCCGTGCCGCGCACGCTGATGTTCACTACGGTGGGGCATCGTCCGCGTACCCACCAACGCCTGCGGCTCGGCGGTACGCCGGAGGGCAAACTGGTAGCCATGCTGCACGACGTGCTGCAGCATACGTCCATGGTCGATGAGTACCTGGAGAACTGTGTCGAGCCAACCTCGATGCTGTATAGCTGTGCGAATGTCGCCGGGGTGCAACACGTTGTGCCTCTGAACGTCGGCACACCCACTCCCATGCGTGGACCGGGCCGGACCCCCGCGTTATTTGCTCTTGAGTCGGCTATGGATGAGTTAGCCATCAAGCTCAACATGGATCCGCTGGAGCTGCGCCTGCGCAATGACGCTGAGACGGACGAAAGCTCGCAACGGCCGTGGTCGAGCAAACATTTGCGCGAGGCCTACCAGATCGGAGCCGAGCGCTTCGGCTGGAGCAAGCGCAACCCTCGAGTCGGCTCTATGCGCCGAGGCGAGGAGATCCTGGGCTGGGGTATGGCGACCTGCACGTGGCCTGGGCACCAGATGAGCGCGGAGGTGCGCGTACGTCTGCTCGCGGATGGCACAGCACAGGCCGCGTGCGCGACGCAGGACATTGGCACCGGCACCTACACGGTCTTCGCCGAGGTCGTATCAGATAGAACCGGCATACCCGTGGAGAAGGTGCACGTCGTCCTAGGCGACAGTTCTCTGCCGCCAGGACCAACGTCTGGTGGTTCAGCAGCGACGGCCAGCGTGCTACCTGCCATCGCCAAAGCGACTGACAACGCCATTACGGCCCTACTGAAGGCGGCGTCGAAAGCGCCTGGGTCCCCATTCGCTCAGGCCGATCCCAAGACCTTAAAGATGAGCCAGGGACGCGTGCACCTGCAGGAGAAGTCGCCCGAGAGCGGTGTGCCTTTCCAACGTATTCTCGCCCTGCAAAACCTGAGTGGCTTGGAAGGTCGAGCAAAAACAGACGCTACTGCTGCCCAGAAGCACTATGCCATTCACTCCTTTGGGGCGCATTTCTGTGAGATCGCGTTTGACCCGGACGTTGTGCACTTGCGCGTCACGCGCTGGCTGACGGTGATTGATGGCGGCCGCATAATCAATCAGAAAGCGGCACGGAATCAGATCATTGGATCTGTAGTGATGGGTATCGGGATGGGCCTGCTGGAGGAGACGATCTACGACCCACGCAATGGTCACCCGGTAAACAACAACTATGCGGATTATCTGGTGGCGGTGCAGACGGATGTGCCTGAGATCGAGTGCGTGTTCCTCGATTACCCTGACCCCATTCTGAATGAATATGGCGCCCGGGGTATTGGTGAAATTGGCTTGACCGGCTGCGCCGCAGCGCTGACGTCTGCCACGTATCATGCGACAGGAGTGCGGGTGCGCGAATTGCCGATTCGTATCGAAAAATTGCTTGTTTGATGTAGTCGGGATTCCATTGAGCCCCCTCTCCCGCCGGCAGAGGGAAGAGTTATGGCCCTTGCTACTACGCATCAGCCGCCGAGTCCTTTGGTGATATGGTCGACGCCCATCTGTGCGCACACAGTGTCCTTGTCGCCGCCAGGCGCACCGGAGACCCTCATAGCGCCCACCATTTCCTGGTTATGTCACCGCGGCTTCACTAATGGGGACGTCTCACCCCAGGCGCCCTGGAAGACGAAGGACTCGCAGGGCTTGCGGGTGCGTGGTGCCAGTTCACGCTGCCGTAGATCCTCCGGCAAGGTAACCGGGTCCCCAGGATACCCAAGTACGACGCCGGCGACAGGCTCAAAGTCGTCTGGGACGCCATAGAGCTCTCTGACCTTGTCTGGATAAAAGCCGGCCATCTGGTGTACGTACAGGCCCAGGGCCGTCGCCTGGACGATCAGATTGGCGACGGCGAGTCCAACGTCGTGGAAGGCGTAGCGATTGGGTTGGCCATTCATGTCGAATGAGAGCTTGGCGATTGACACCATGAGGACTGGCGCCTGCGAGGCCCACAGTTGATTGTTTTCTCGCAGGCAACTGAGCATGCGCGCGTACTCAGCTTGATCCTCCTTGGTGGCCACGATAAAGTACCAGGGCTGTTGATTGGCGCAAGAAGCCGACCAGCGGGCCGCTTCCCAGAGGCTCAGGAGCTTGTCGATCTCGACCGGGCGGTCGGTGAAAGCGCGCGGGCTCCAGCGTTGCTTGAGCAATGATTCAATCGGATAAGTCGTGTCGGCCAGTTTCTGCATCGTCAAAGCTCCTCGCATGCGCTCCCTGCGTTGGTGGTCAGCTGCAGGGAGTATAGCACAATGCCTCCGCTGCATTTTGTTTCCTGACGCCTCTATCCTTCTGTCGTTAGTCGTAGTATAGTGGAAGCACCCTGATAATCCAGCAACAATCTACCTGCAGAAGGAGAGAGCATGGCTGAAGCACGAGCCGTTATGCACGAAGTTGCCCCCAAACTTGCGGAACTCTCGGCTGACGTTCTCTTTGGGGATGTGTGGGAGCGCCCTGGTCTGTCCAAGCGCGACCGGAGCCTCATCACCGTCGCCTCGCTGATCGCGCTGTATCGCACCGAGCAGCTGCGTGGCCACATCCGGCGTGCCCTGGATAATGGGGTGACGAGAGAGGAGATTGGCGAAATCATCACGCACATGGCGTTCTATGGTGGGTGGCCCACAGCGGCCAATGCCGTGCAGGTCGCCAAGCAGGTTTTTGAAAGTATGTAAGGGAGGGTGGACGATGGACAAGACAACCATTCTCGTTGGCACTATTGGTCAGGGAGTGATGCGGAGTCACGACGGTGGGGAGACCTGGCAGCGCATCGGGATTTACCAGGGCATGCATTCGGATGCCATGGTGCGCATGCTGGCGCACCACCCGCGGCGGCCAGAAATCGTTTATGCCGGTACCGATAAGGGCCTGTATTGCAGCGACGATACGGGGGCGAGCTGGAAGCGGATGGATTCTCCGCTGAATCCGTACGCTGTCTGGGCCATTACGGTTGATCCCCTCAATCCCGAAATTCTCTTTGCCGGGACTGGCACGCCCTGTCCCTCCAGAGTGTTCCGCTCGACAGACGGTGGCAAAAGCTGGGAGGAGAAGCCGGCCGCCATCGCTGACGAATGCCCTAACGTTGGCATTCCGCGCGTCACGGGCATTGCTATCGACCCGGTGAATCGCCACAATATCTGGGTGGGGATTGAGGTCGATGGGCTGCGCTGCAGTACCGACTGTGGTGAGACCTGGAAGACTGTCAACGGTACGGCAATTCCCAACCCTGATGTGCACAGTGTAGCCGTCGCTGAAGGGCCTCCCAAGACGGTCTTCTGCGTGGTCAATAACGAGGTCTACACCAGCACGGACGACGGTACCACCTGGCATGCACTGCACATCCGGCAGATCTTCCCCTTCGGGTATCCGCGCAATATTATGGTGCAGCCCGATGACCCGAAGACGGTTTTTTTAACGATTGGCGACAGCACTCCCGGACGCATTGGAACAGTGATGCGCTCCAAAGACGTAGGCAAGACCTGGGAGAGTCTGAATTTGTCCGTGCAGCCCAACTCTGCCATGTGGGCGGTGCATGCGCAGCCGGACAACCCGAAGACCATGGTGGCTGGTAGCCGCTACGGGTATCTGTACCGCAGTGATGACGGTGGGGATACCTGGCGCAAGCTCTGGCGCGAACTGAGTGAGATCAACAGCGTGCTGGCGCTCCCGGCATAGCTGACAGCGTATTCCCTTATGGGAAAGGGCTGTATGACAGGGTGAGGGGCTTTGGGCCGTAGCGCTATGCCCTGGTGCCTCTCACCCCGCTTCTCTCCCGGTTTACACCCTCACACTCTGCGACGATCTTCTTTGGCTGCCTGGTGCACCAGACCAGGCAACGCACGCCTATACCTTTGCCATCAAGCGTGCCGCATAGGGAGGAGAGACAGTTGCATGGCGCACATGCATATCCCCAAGACCGAACTGGTCTGGCCCGGCAAGTATAACGAGAATGGTACCCGTAAAGAGGCGCCGCGGGTGAGCCTGCCCTTGCAGGTGATGGAGACCATCCACGAGAGCCGAGCGAGGCGTGAGGCAAAGCAGGAGCGATCACCCATCTTAGTAGATATCGGGGAAGGCCAGGAGGGTAATACCGGCGATGACGGCTGGAGGAACAAGCTCATCTGGGGTGATAATCTTCTGGTGATGGGGTCGTTGCTGGAGAAGTTTGCCGAGAAGATTGACCTTATCTACATTGACCCACCGTTTGCAACAGGGGCAGATGTTTCATTTGTTACGCCCATAGGCGATGGCGACCTGGAGAGGCTCAAGGAGCAGGCAAGTATTGCGGAAAAAGCCTACAGAGACACTTGGGGAGCAGGTATTCATAGTTATCTAACAATGATGTCAGAACGTCTCGCTGTGCTGCGAGACCTCCTGTCCGACACCGGCAGCCTGTTCGTACATTGTGACTGGCACGGAGGATTTTTGCTCCGCTGTTTGCTCGATGAGAGGTTTGGCTCGGACCATTTTCTCAACGAGATTATTTGGTATTATTACAACAAATTCCAAGGAAATGTCAATCGATTTGCCGCGAATCATGACGTGATTTTTTGGTACTACAAGGGTGAAAAGTATGATTTCATGCCGC
>JBMDXC010000389.1:0-2148 GCA_048594805.1 Candidatus Entotheonellaceae bacterium
GTTACCCTGTGTACGCTAGGCAATTGTCACAAACTCTTCGAGGCGGGTGTGCATAATCAGTTGGTCGAGTGACGCGGTGGTAAAGACCTTCCCATCAAGGCGGAGGAGCATCTGCCGCATATCTTCACGCCGCTCGCGGAATCCCCTCCCATCGATACAGGCGACGACTTCATAACGTGCACGGCCAGAAGCGACATGCTGGTTTCGCTGCGTCTCAAGTTCCTTGATACGGGCTACCTTATCACGGGCTGTGCCATCATCACTGGTGATTTTCGCCTCAATGATCACTACTGGGGCGACTTCATCAGGGATACAAAAATCTGGTGCTTGCCCGAACCCTGGTAGGCGCTCAGCCCGTTTGGTTTTCCGGTACGTGATACCAGCATGCCGAAGTTGGTCCTCCACTGCATTTTCCATCACTTCACCAACAAGCTCAGATACAGCATTACGGTGCGTAGCAAATGGGCCACCGAGATACCGTTCGTAGAGGAGGACCGCATAGGGGACATCTTCTCTCGCAGCATGCTGAAGGGAGATAATACCGCCATGAGTGTCGAACTTGGCAAGGCGATGCACCACGCCGTCAGTCTCTTGCGGAGCACCTCGTGTGATATATTGAATGGCTACTCTCGCCAAAGCCTCAATGCGCTCTAAGCTCTTAGGACGTCCCACAGGCCGTTGCTCGATTCCACCTGAACGGGCAAGACGAGCTTGATACCGCTGCTCTCTAATGCCTACGTACTCAGGAGTCTCGCGGCAGGCTCTATCAAGTCCTCGAGCCGCTCCCTGGGTAATGTCACTCATGCCTTCTGTACGAGCCAGTTCGGCCCATTCCGGCGGTGTCATTCCCAATATGGCGCGAAGGACGCCTAAAACCCGACTATTCTCGCGCAAAGCCTCGCCTACTGCCATCTCTGTGAAGTTGGTGAAAGCTGCCGTGTGACGTTTCAAGACCTCATAGGCAGCACGGAAATCGGGGTACTTAATAAAGCTACTTCCCATTGGCATAAGGAGAAACTCTGACACAAGGTCAGAGATAGTGACTTGAACCATTTCCTCAAGACGTTCACGGAGATCCTCGCTGCTCAGTTCAAATGGCCGCTGCATCAGCGTCTCCTGACTTTTGGGCCAGTCGTACATTTCTTATCGGCCTGGATTTATTCAAACGGGGCCTCAAAAGGAAATATCGTCATCGCTCGTCCCGTACGTTGTCTTGTCTTCTCGGACAATGGCGCGTTGATATCTTGGAGCATACGATAGATCGTCACCAAGGCACTGCTCGACGCTTTGGAATCCACCGGCATTCTGGATATATCTGGCTATTGCGGCTAATTTTTCTTCAACGGACATGTCGGGCTTCCAGGTACGCCTGAGTTGCCAAATCGCGAGCCTGATCATATGGCCAAAGATGATGCATCGAACGTCCCCGCGCGTCGGCAGGACAGCCCCAGCACAAAGACGCTCGATGTCTTCACGCACAAGGTTGGCAATATCTCCAGGCGTTTCCACAATCCAACGCCGAGGCACTTTACCTGTCACCCGACATACGAAGATAGTATCGATTATGGACGAACCAGTTTTATTAATATGGATCGATCCACCCATTTCAGCGGGACATGGGAGCGATGCCGAGCACGTTAGACCAGCGTCAAGAATAGCAACGGCTATCGGATAATATGCCTCCAGGGAGTTGTGGTGATACGTAAAAACAAAGGGAGCACCTGGCTTGAGAGCTTGGGCCATGCGACAGAAGCTTTCTGAAAGTCCTGCTGCAAAATGATTTACGTCTCGATCCATCGTGACATTGCCAGTGAGTTCATTGGCATTCCTCGTTGATACGGCTTGGAAAGCGCGCTCCGTTTGTCCCACTATGCGTCGCAGCCATACGTAACAGAAATCCATCAACTCCGCGTACTGCACGTTCCCAAAGTAGGGGGGGTCGGTAAGGACCGCATCCAGCGAGGCTGGTGCCATGTGGGCCAGCGTAGCACTTTCGCAATGTAAGGAGACTTTACGCCGTTCAGAACCGCCCGTGCCGTTTCTCTGGTCACCTATCCACTCCCCTGGCATCGGCACCTGGACCTTTTGCTTGCCCTGATGTATGACCTCAAAGGGCTGGACGCAATATGCCTTGGCTTTCGTGAACTT
>JBMDXC010000039.1:0-14922 GCA_048594805.1 Candidatus Entotheonellaceae bacterium
CGCAGGGTTGCAAGCATTGCAAGAGTGCTACAATGTCCATTGTGGGCTTCTCGTAGGATGAGGGTTGAGGTCAGGGGTGACATCAACGCTACTCTACTACAGAAGCCCATGAACGTTAGCCAATTTTGGCGAAGGTATTGAACTATATATCACGTACGATACCATCAAATGGTACATCATGGAGCCTAGACCTATCAGATATATTGAATTGCAAGAATATTGTCGCGCTAAGCGCTGATGCTAGGCATGTGAATACAATGAATGAGATATGGATTACTGATCCGCCTTATGCTGATGCCATCAATTACCATGAACTCTCTGAATTTTTTCTTGCCTGGTATGAAAAGCACCTACAGAAATGGTTTCCCGGCTGGTACACCGACAGCAAACGCGCTCTCGCCATCACTGGCTCTGACGAGAGCTTCCGCAAGAGCATGGTAGATTGCTACCGCAATCTGGCAGCCCACATGCCGGACAACGGTTACCAGATCGTAATGTTTACCCACCAGAACGCCAGCGTCTGGGCTGATCTGACGCTCATCCTCTGGGCTGCGGGACTGCGTGTAACTGCCGCCTGGACAATTGCCACAGAAACAGATGCGGGGTTCAAGGAGGGCAACTACGTCCAAGGCACCGTTCTCCTCGTCCTACGCAAGCAAACCTCCGACAATACGGCCTTCCTCGATGAAATCTATCCAGAAGTCGAGTACGAGGTAAAAGCCCAACTCGACGCCATGCTAGAGCTGGAGGATCAGGAAGACCCCAACTTCAGCGACGCCGATTACCAGCTCGCCGCCTATGCGGCTGCGCTGCGCGTTCTGACTCAAGAGCGGAGCATTGAGGACATTGATGTCGCGCACGAGCTGGCGAAGACCCGGAAGCGAGGCGAGCTATCCCCTATCGAGCAGATTATTGCCGATGCCGTCAAAGTTGCGTGCGACTACCTCGTGCCCCAGGGCTTTGATGCCTTTGTCTGGAAGACACTGACTCCAGAGGAGCGCTTTTACGTCAAAGGTCTTGACATCGAAAGCCATGGCGAGCTGCGCGTCGGGGCGTATCAGGAACTGGCGCGTGGATTCGGCGTCAAGGAATACCAGCCCTTGCTTGCCAGCGGCAAGGCGAATCAGACCCGCCTGAAGACCGCCAGTGAGTTCGGCGCACGCCTGTTGGGCAATGGCGGCTTCGGCGTGTCGTTAGTCCGCAATGCCCTCTTTGCCATGCGTGAAGTGGTGCGCACGGGCGAAGTGAAAGCCGGGAAGAACTTGCTACGCACAGAGGTGCAGGATTACTGGCCGCAGCGCAAACATCTTCTGGAAATCCTGCGCTACCTTTCGACCATGGGTCTCAAGCTGCCCCACTGGCAACTCGATGCCAAGGCCGCACAGCTCCTGGCCGGGGCAGTAGAAAATGATAGTGTCTAAAGCCACGAGGGAGCCCCTGCTGGCGCTGCGCACATAGGTATTAGACCCTCACAATCCTATGCTACAATACGGAGAGAAGGAGGGTGAAGTATGAATCTTGAAGAACTCGAAGTCGAAGTCCTAAAACTCAATTCTCACGCACGAGCGCAACTCGCTGCAAAGCTCTTGCAGAGCCTGGAAGCCCTCTCTGATGCAGAGAATGAGTGCCTATGGGCCGAGGAGGCTCTCCATCGTCATGAAGAACTGGAGAAAGGAGCTGCCATCCCGCGAGCTGCAGAGGACGTCTTCCGTGAGGCTAGGGCGCGTTTGGCATGAATCGCCAGGTATCCTTCCATGCGATGGCAGAGCAGGAACTCAATGACGCGGCAAGCTACTACAATACGATCCTTCCAGGACTCGGCCAAGCGTTTCTGGACGAGATCGAACGCGCTGTGACCCAAATCTTGGCATATCCTGAAGCTGCACCGTTGGTGAACCGCACTGTGCGGAAAAAGCTGGTCCACCGTTTCTCATATAGTGTCATGTACTCCATACGCGCTGAAGGCATTCGTATCCTGGCTATCGCGAACCAGAAGCGACGGCCTTTTTACTGGCGTGGTCGCCGGTGATAACAATAGTCTTGTGTCTACGAAATGTCATTCCGGCTTGCGCGGAGATCGTTGATGACCACTAGGACAGAACCATGACAGAACATACACTCCCCCTGATTCATCCGGGAGAGATCCTCCTGGAAGAATTTTTGAAACCTATGAACATTAGTCAATACCGCTTAGCCAAGGATATTAGTGTCCCCGCACGCCGGATCAATGAGATTGTCCAGGGGAAGCGTGCCATTAGTGCGGACACGGCGCTCAGATTGTCCCATTATTTCGGGTTGTCAGAGCGATTCTGGATGAACCTTCAGACCCGTTATGACCTTGAGGCGGAAAAGGACCGGTTGGCAGAACGTCTGGAGCGTGAAGTGCGCGTATATGCGGCTGGGTAATGAAAGAAAGCGCTCGATACACCAAAATTGTCGCATGGTCTGAGACCGATCAATGTTTTATTGGCAGCTGTCCTGATTTGTTGTATGGCGGGTGCCATGGGAACGATGAAAAAGCACTCTTTGCGGAATTATGTGACATTGTCGAAGAAGTGATCGGCTTGTATAAGCGAGATGGGAAGCCTTTACCGACTCCGACTTCCTGGAAAACGCTCGTCACAGGGTGTTAATGATGCAGGCGCATGGTTCTTCCAGACATGTAAGAGGGATAGGCAGAGGATGGACGAGTACAAGGAAAAACGGCTCACCTCCGAAGGCAAGGAAGCCAGGAGAAGTGCCTTATGATGTCTGCTCAGGACTCCCAGATTATCGAGACGTTCGCTACACAGGTCCGCCAACACTTTCCTGAGGCCCGCATCTGGGCCTTCGGTTCACGAGCCCGTGGAGATTTTACGTGGGAGTCGGATCTAGATGTGTGTGTTGTCCTCTATCGGCATGACCAATATGTGGATAACATCATCGATCAGATTGCCTGGGAAGTCGGGTTCCAACACGAGGTCGTCATCTCGGCAGTGTGCTTTACCTACGAAGAATTCGAACATGGGCCAATGTCGGAGAGCACCCTCGTCATGAACATCTTGCGAGACGGTATTGCAGCATGAGCAGTGACAACATCCAGGTACTGGTGCGTTCTCGCCTCGAGCAGGCAGACGACGCCTTAAACGCCGCGCGGATCCTCCTTGAACAACACAGCGGGCGTGCCGCCGTCAATCGCGCTTACTATGCGATGTTTTATGCTGTTCTGGCACTGCTGGCGCTGCGCAAACAGGAAACCTCCAAGCATACTGGGGCGATCAGCCTCTTCGACAGGGAGTTCGTCAAACCCGGCGTGTTCTCCAGGGATCTTTCGCAATGGCTGCACCGTGCCTTCCGGCAGCGGCTCGCCGCGGACTATGCCCCTTTACAGACAGTGTCTGGCGACGAGGCCCGACAGATGTTCGACGAGGCACAAGCCTTCGTGGCGCAGATCAGAGAGCATCTGGTGCGGGAACTCAACCCGTGATGCACCGCCTCTGCACATGACGCTATGGCCTGAGATACCAAAGTTCTTACCACAGGAGGTACATTCCCATGCGCACGTATAGAGCTCTCCTCCATGGGGACCGACTGGAGTGGCTCGGAGAGGCGCCAGAGTCCCAGGCAGATACCCCGCTGCGTGTCGAGGTGACTGTTGTGGAGCAAGCACCGGTTGCAGAAGCGCGCGCACGCGGGCCCGCCATGGCTGCCCTCCTGGAGAAGCTGGCAGCACGGGGCACCTTTGCTGCCATCACAGACCCTGTCAGGTGGCAACGTGAACTCCGACAGGACAGAGTGCTACCAGGGCGCACGCAGTAATGCTCGTCGATAGCAATATCCTTATTTATGCGGCGCAACCGGAGTACGCTCAGTTGCGCCGGTTCATTGCCGATCGCGCGCCCACCGTGTCGGCTGTCAGTTACGTAGAGGTGCTCGGCTATCACCAACTGGATGACGAGGAGCGGCAGTATTTGGAAGAGTTCTTTCGCCTGGCGCAGGTCTTGCCCCTCTCGCAAGCCGTCCTCGATCAGGCAGTGGCCCTCCGTCAACAGCGGCGGATGTCCCTCGGCGATGCGCTCGTTGCAGGCACAGCGCTGGCATACGGACTGACGCTGGTAACACGCAATATGGAAGATTTCCAGTGGATTCAGGGGCTCTCGTTATTGAACCCCTTTGATGAAGAGCTCCGACAAGAGCAAGATCAGCCATGTTAAGGCGGCAGATATTGCTTTGGTGTCGGTTGTAACAGGAACTTCACCCGTGATTCAGCGCTTCTCATCCCGCCGGCAGCAACTCGCGCAGTCATTTCTGACCCAACGATTACATGGGGCACGCGCCTATGACCGCATTGCCGGCTATTTCAGTTCCTCGATGCTGGAAGTGGCCGGTGAGGCCCTGGAGACCATGAGCGGCCCCATCCGGGTAGTCTGCAACTCCGAACTGGATACGCGCGATGTCGAAACCGCCAGGGCTGCCAACTATGCGCTGCGCCGTGTGTGGTGTGCCTCACAACCCGAACGGTTCAACAGTCCTCAGGCCAAAGACCGCTTTGCCCGGCTCTATGATTTCCTGCGCTCGGGCAAGATGCAAATTAAAATCCTGCCGTGTGCCGCCTTTGGCTTGATCCACGGCAAGGCTGGAGTCATTACGCTCGCAGACGGACGCCAGACCTGCTTCATGGGCAGCGCCAACGAGACCGCCAATGCCTGGAAGCTCAACTACGAACTGGTCTGGGAGGACGATGCGCCGGAAGCGATTCAATGGGTCCAGGAGGAGTTCGAGGCCCTGTGGCAGAGCCCGTTCGCCGTGCCGCTCGCCGAGTTCGTCATCGAGGACATTGGCCGTCTGGCACAGCGCACAGTCATTCCCCACGTGGAAGTATGGCGGGACGCATCCGACCCTGCTGCCCCACTCATCGAAACACCAGTGTACCGCCAGGAATACGGCCTCTGGGAGCACCAGAAGGCTTTTGTCCAGCTGGCTTTCGAGGCCCACCAGGGACCATGCGGGGCCAGGTTTCTCCTCGCGGATATGGTGGGCCTGGGCAAGACGCTGCAACTGGCGATGGCGGGAATGCTCATGGCGCTCTACGGCACCCGGCCCGTGCTGATCCTGACGCCGAAGACACTCCTCTGGCAGTGGCAGGACGAGATGCGGCGCCTGCTGGACCTGCCTTCGGCGGTCTGGACGGGGAAACAATGGGTTGACGACAACGGCATCGAGTATCCCGCGGCAGGCCCAGAGGGCATTAAAAAATGCCCGCGCCGCGTCGGTTTGGTGTCGCAGGGCCTGATCACCAGCAAATCCGAAGCCGCTGCGTACCTGAAGCAGCTCAAGTATGAGTGCGTCATCGTCGATGAGGCGCATCGTATGCGACGCAAGAACCTCACCCCCCAGCGCCAGGGGGAGAAGCCTGAGCCGAACAACTTGCTCGCCTTTCTGTATGACCTGGCAGCCTGTACCAGGAGCCTCCTGCTGGCGACCGCCATGCCTGTCCAACTCTATCCTGTCGAAGCCTGGGACCTCCTCAACGTGCTGGCGATTGGTAATGAGCACGTGCTCGGGAATGCCTGGAGCAACTGGCGACATGCTGAGCGTGCCCTCGATCTGGTCATGGGGCAGCAGAGCTTGCCTAAGGACGATATGGAAGTGTGGAGCTGGATCCGGAATCCCCTGCCACCGTCTGCAGAAGACCGAGATTTTAAAATACTGCGCGACTCCTTACGTCTGCCGGATGCTGTCGCAGTCGCCCCTGGCAGCGACTGGAGCAAACTTCGAGACCCCGACAAAGCGCGCGTGCGCAGGCTGGCACAGAATTTTGCGCTGCAGCACAATCCGTGTATCCGGCACATCGTGCGGCGTACGCGTACATACCTGGAAACCACTATCGATCCAGAAACCGGTGAGCCGTACCTGAAGCCAGTGCGAGTTGAGCTGTGTGGCGAGCGCCCCGCAGAGGCTATCTCCCTGCCGCCCTATCTCCGGGATGCCTACACCATTGCCGAAGAGTTCTGCCATGTGCTGGCAGCTAGGACCAAGGGGGCAGGGTTTTTAAAAACCCTGCTGTTGCGGCGGGTGGGCAGCACCATGTACGCCGGCCGGAAGACTGCTGAGGCCATGCTCGGCACCTGGCAGCAGGTTGCCGACACCGAGGACGCGGAAGAACCGGAAGAAGAGCCCTGCACGTCCCTTACCCCCACTGAACGCACCACGCTTCAAGCCTTTATTGACACGCTGGAGGCGAACCAGGAGGGGGACCCGAAATGTGCCGTCGTGCTGGATATTCTCCTGGGCCAGCGCTGGCTCGACCAGGGCTGCATCATCTTTTCGCAGTATTTTGATTCGATCTGGTGGTTAGCACAGCAACTCGCGCACGACCTGCCACAGGAGGTGATAGGCATCTATGCCGGGGGGCAGCACTCCGGTGTGATGCAGGAAGGTGGCTTCAGGCCCATACCACGCGAAGAGCTGAAGCAGATGGTGCGGCGCGGCGAACTCCGCTTACTCCTCGGGACCGATGCCGCGAGCGAGGGGTTGAATCTGCAAGGGCTTGGCACGTTGATTAATCTGGATTTGCCCTGGAATCCGACCCGTCTGGAACAGCGCAAAGGCCGCATTCAGCGTATTGGGCAACTGCGGGACGTGGTGTTCGTGTATAACATGCGGTATAAAGAATCCGTCGAGGACCGCGTGCACCAACTGCTCTCCGAGCGCCTGGCAGGGATCTACACGCTCTTTGGTCAGCTGCCTGATGTGCTGGAAGACGTCTGGATTGATGTCGCACTCGGACACCGCGAACGAGCGCAAACGACCATTGATGCCATCCCACGACAGCACCCCTTTGAAATCAAATACCACAAAATGACCAAAGTCCCCTGGGAGTCATGTACTCAAGTCCTGAACGCGTCAAACCGGAAGCAGTGTCTCTCCCGAGGGTGGGGAGAGTCGTTGGGCGGCGCACCGGGCCAGCATGTCTAACAAAGCCGCCGATGGTCTGAGAATCTCCACGGCGCGCGCATAGCGGATGCCGGCACGAAAGCCGGGAGGCAACGGCTGCTGGTAGGCTTCGACCCATTGCACTGGCCACGCCCACTTGGGCTTCCCATCCTCCCGCCATCCGAACAGCCGGTCGTCTGGATCCACGAGGTGCCTGGCACAATCGCGGGCAAAGGCAGCCTTATCGGCGTAGCACCAGCTCGGCGCGAAGATTACTAGCCCGGCAATGCGCCGCTGAAACTGTCTGGCCTTGCCTGGTGTCTCAAGGATGGCGAGTGGCTGACCGAGCCATTTCCTCGGCATGGGGTACAAGCGGGTCTCGATGACCTTGCGCCCGGACACCAGGGCCTCCGCCCAGGGGGCCTGGATGTTGATCCCCGGAAGCGTGACGGTCGGATGCTGCCTCATGCCCGTGTGCTCCAGCCCGGCGGCGATGCGGCGCCTGGGGCAACCTGGGTGAGCGGTATGACGGAGGACTGCGGCAGCGAGGCACACGTGGTCTGAAAGGCCGGCACGTTGCCGACCGCATCACAACAATCGGCGCGGTTACTCCAGAGGGATTGATAGCGCTGAAAACTCTCTCCCGTCGCATCATTGCCAATGTAGCAGGTCGAGAAGCGCAGGCCGTACGTGGCACACAGCTCCCGGATTCTCGTGTAGTAATAGGCCGTCTCGGCCGCAGAGAAGTGCAGGGCGGCGCGTTCGCGGCGCACATCGTCCGCGAAGTGCGAGCGCAGGTCGTAGCCAAGCGCCTGGCGCATGAAACGGAGATTGGGCGGATAGAGCCGCACCACGCCCACGACGACGGTCGGCACTTTATGCTGGGCAATCACTTCCAGCATCTCCCAGGAAAAAAAGTTGAAGGGTTTGACGGGCTTGGTACGATCGAAGTGCGGGTCTGTATAGTACCCGTCAGGATACATCGGGAAGAGCGGATTAATGCGCACCGTGGTCCAGAAGCCGTGCTCAACCAGGGTCTGCAGCGCCTGCAGCCGCTTGCTCGGGGCTGGTGCGCCAGGCTCAATCTGGCGCGTCAGCTCCCGATTGATACTCGAGAGCGACATCTGAATACTGGCCAGGTGCGGCTCCATGGCCTGCAGATACTCCTCGTCGGCCACGAGATCGGAGCGCGTGAAGATGAGGTACGGGTAGCGGTAAAACCGGAGCATCTTGAGCAGTTCAAGCGTCACGCGGTATTTCTTGTCCATCCACATAAAAGCGTCGGACATGGAGCCCAGTCGCAGGGGCACACGGCGTTCGAGAATCGCCCTGAACTTACTGGGTTTCGCTGTTTCAAAGACGGTGGCGAAGATGTTCCGGATAGCGGCAATGTCAATAGGAAACGGCATGGGTTCATTCCAGTACCGGCGGATCGACAGATAGCTTTTGGCATAGCAGTAGGCACAGTTATGCACACAGCCGCGCCCGTAGGTGTCAATCTCAAAACGGTGGAAACACTGGGCACAGTCCTGTGCCTCGAGGAGCTTCATCGTGCCCTTATACACCACACCTCCCCGCGGCTGCTGGTCCCCAAAGCGTTCGTACAGCCGATCATAGATGCCGTAGTCAAAAGTATCGTGGTACTGGCTGGGAACACTATGGGCGCGTTCCCACAGGCGCTTGCTTATTGGCCCCGCAAACGGGTTGCGCTCCCCGTGCGTGATGTGGTGCTGGGTGCGCGCACGTCGGTCCACGCCAGGTAGCGCGGGCATTGGCGAGGGAGGCTCGACAGCCCCCTGGGGCTCAGAATGCATCGGACTCCTCCTCGTATCGCTGGGTCTCACAAGTTACGTCACGGTGTGTATATACCAGAACACTGACGATTTTCCAAGCCAGAATGGCATAATAGCCCTTGACCTAATTGTTGAATCGCTTGACATGTCAGTGTGACGCGCTAGACTGATGCGGCGTCAGAGAGGAGCATAGCCTATGCGTATTATCGTGATGGGGAGCGGGGGCCTGGGAGGCTATTTCGGTGGACTCCTGGCCCAGAGCGGTGCGGATGTCACGTTCGTGGCTCGCGGCGCCCACTTGCACGCGTTGCAGGAACGGGGCCTGACCGTGCGCAGTGTCAATGGCGATTTTACTGTGCCAGTCCAGGCGTGTGCAGATCCTCACGCACTCCCTCCCGCTGACATTGTGCTTTTTTGCGTCAAAACGTACGATGCGGCGGCAGCAGCAGCGCTCCTCCAGCCCGTGGTCGACGCGCAGACGATTGTCTTGACGCTCCAAAATGGCGTGGACATGGCGGCAGATCTACAAACGACGTTTGGCCGCGGTACGGTCCTGGCGGGTGTCACCCGCATTGGCTCGACGCTTGTGGCACCTGGAGTCATTGAGCAACCCACCACAGACCGTCTCATTGAGTTTGGCAGCCTCACAGGGCAGGAACAGGAGCAAGTTGAGCGTGTGCGCACCCTGTGTACAACGGCCGGTATTCCAACCCTGGTGACGCCTAACATCCGACGCAGTTTGTGGGAAAAGCTCGTGTTCATTGCGCCCTTTAGTGGTCTCTCAACCTTGACTCGTCTGACTCCAGCACAACTCCTGGCGCATGCACCAACGCGGGGGCTGTATCGCTCCGTCATGCAGGAAACCGCTGCCGTGGCACAGGCTGCGGCGGGCGTGGCAGCCGAGATCGTGGAGCGCACCATGCACTACCTGGACACTGCCGGTGATCCGGGGGAGTCTTCCATGGCAGTGGATTTCCAACGCCAGCGGCGCCTCGAAGTCGATGCCATCAATGGCGCCGTGGTACGCCATGGGCAACGTCTAGGAGTACCAACACCTTTGAACCAGATGATTTACAACAGCCTGGTCGTTATGGATCACTATAATCGCCAGACGGCGTGAGAGAGGAGTAGGCATTTGCTACCGCTCCTGCTTGCTATCTTACTCGGTCTCGTGCCGCAACATGGGGTAGTGACGCATACGGCCATGCTGGAGCCGGCGCAGCGCACCCTTGACCTGATCTACAATATGGAGTTCGATGAGGCGTTGCGCGCTGCGCAAAGTCTCATTGACCTCGCGCCAGCGCACCCGGCAGGCTATTTTTTTCGTGCCGCCACCTACTGGCAGTGGCGTTTGATCACGCATGATCTGCGCCAGAGGGCCATGCTACTCACCCAATTTCAGGAGTCGACGCAGCGTGCCCGTGCCATGGCCGAGCACCTCCCGGAGGCGCAAGCTGCCGAGGCCGCCTTTTATCTTGGAGCGATCTATGGCATGCAGGCGCGCATGCATTTTGTGGAACAGCAGTACCTCAGAGCGCTGCTGGCAGCCAAGCAGGCGAGCACATATTTGCAACAGTGTGTAGCGCGTGCCCCTGATTGGTACGATGCTTATGCTGGTCTGGGCACCTACCAATATGTCCTCTCTCGCGTTCCTGGTGTCTGGCGCGGTATTGTCCAGCAACTCATCGGCATTGCTGGGGACCGCAACAGAGGGTTGCAGGCCTTAGAGCAGGCGCGTACGGCGGGACGCTTGTCTGTTCCAGAAGCTGGTTCCTTGCTGGCGAAAATTTACGTGCTCCCAGGCGAAGAGCAGTATGACAAGGCGTATGTCCTCCTCGACAACCTGGTGCAGCGCTATCCGCACAATAGTGACTACCGCTATCGGCTGGCCGTGGTCTGTGCCCGACTGGGACTGTGGGAGCGCGCGCGTCAGGTCATGCAGCATCTCATGGCCGATATTGCTCAGGGCAAGCCATATGCGCCCCAGGAGTGGCTCCCTTTGCTCCACTACCGTCTGGCTGAGACCTATGTCTTGCAACGGCAGCCGCAGGCCGCTGCAGGGCTCCTCAGAGCACTACAGACGCAAGAACTCAGTCCAACCCTGCGGGCCTGGGTGGAACTGCGCCTGGGCAACGTGCATGACCTGCGGGGGGAACGTCAGGCAGCGCAGGCCTGGTACCAGGGGGTGCAGGGGGATGAGCAGGCGGCAGCACGCGCCCACGCCTATATGGCCAGGCCCTTTGTGCCGGCCCAGATTGATCTCAAACCGCTCGAACAGGCGGTCATCTAGCGGGACGCCATGCACCTACGTTACCGTTTCCCTGCGTTCTCTCGCTTTGCGTACGTGGTGCTGTGCGGCTGTCTCAGTCTCCTGCCCTGTCAGGGGTGTGGCGCCCTGGGCCAGCGGTCAGCAGTGCATATGATGGGCTCCGTGGCCGAGACCGGCATGCCAGCGTACCTGCGAGAGCCAGATGTAGAGCTTGCTGAACCGGCTCTAGCGGCCAGTGTGAAATTTACTGAGGCACTCCTGGAAACGGCTCCTGACGATACGCGCCTGTTACTCCAGGCCGTCCAGGGCCTGGCTGGCTATACGTATGCCTTTGTTGAGGTGCGGATCGAAGCGGCCCGTGGTGGGGAGCCAGAGCAAGTACGCCTCCACACCCAGCGCGCTCAGCGTCTGTACCAACGTGGCTTACAGTACGGTTTACGACTGCTCAGCCAGTATTACCCACCCTTACTCCAGGCTCCTGCACTCCCGCTGGAGACATTGACCATGCAGCTGCACCGCCTGGACCGTGATGCCGTCCCGGCGCTGTTGTGGACGAGTTTTTGTTGGGGTGGCTTCCTCAATCTGGAGCGTACGGCCTTGGAAACCGTCACGGCGCTGCCCCTGTTGCAAGCCATGTTGACCCGTCTCCTGGAACTCGATGAGGGCTATTTTTATGGGCTCCCGCATCTCCTACAGGCGGTGCACTATGCCAGCTTTGCTGCCGCCCTGGGTGGCGACCCTGCTCAGGCGCGGCATCATTTCATGCGGGCGTACGCCCTGAGCCAGGGGCGCCTGTTACTTGTGCCACTGTTGGAATCCCAGTACTATGCCGTGCAAGTACAAGACCGTGCGCTGTTTACCGAGCGCTTGCAACACATCCTGGAGGCCCCTGAGACGCTGTTCCCGGAGCAGGCGTTGCTCAATGCCGTTGCCAGACGCCGTGCCGCCCTGCTGCTGCGGCGCATTGATGAACTTTTTATCTAAAGACCGGAGGTTGCGTGAGTTGTGCAACGTGGACATGCTGGACGCTGCTCGTGCTGCTGGGTAGCGTATTCCTCCAGCCACGACCTGGTCTGACTGAGCCAGTGGTCATTAAATTTGCCACTCTGGCCCCCGAAGGCACACCCTGGATGAATATCATGGAGGAGATGAACCGGGAAGTTCAGGAGAAGAGCGGTGGTCACGTTACCTTCCGTTTCTACGCTGGTGGCGTCGCTGGCGACGAGCGCGATGTCATTCGCAAGATCCGCATCCATCAACTGCACGGCGGTGCGTTCAGCGGTTTTGGCCTGGGTGAGGTGCTCCCTGCGATTCGCGTTTTGGAACTGCCCCTGCTGTTTCGCGATGGCCAGGAGGCAGACCACGTTGCGACAGCACTCTTCGAGCATTTTGCCGTAGCCTTTGCCCAGAAGCACTTTGTGCTCCTGGCGCTGAACGATGCTGGCAGCGTCCACGTCTTCTCGAAGGACCCCATCCGCACCAAAGCAGACATGGCCCGATCCAAGATCTGGACCTGGCAGGGGGACCCTCTGCCACAAGCCATCTTTAAAGCCTACGGCATTGTCCCGGTGCCGCTATCCCTCCCCAATGTCTTGCCATCGTTGCAGTCGGGACTCATTGACGCCTGTTATGGCACGCCCTTGACGGTCCTAGCCCTGCAGTGGTTCACCAAAGTCAAATATCGCACCTCGCTCGCCATTACCAATGTCATGGGAGCCATGGTGCTCTCGGATACCCTGTGGCAGCAGCTCTCCGCTGACCAACAGACCCTGGTGCGCGAGGCTGTGCACAAGTACAACGCCAAGGTGGTTACGAGTATGCGGCAATATGAAACGAAGGCCGTGTCGCTGCTGCAAACCACCGCCGGCATTGAGACCATCCCGGTGGTTGACGAAGAAGTCACCCGCCTGCAGCAGGTCAGCGAGCAGGTCCGGCAAGAACTGGTAGGCAAGCTCTATCCCCAGGAGTTGCTCGATCGGGTGCTGGCGCTGCGGGACGCCTATCGCCAGCAGCAGAAGGACTGAGGGTTGATCATGGGGTTACTACACTGGCTGGACCACTGGCTCGCGAGCCTCGAACGGGCGTTGGTGGTGCTCCTCTTGACCGGGTTATTGGGGCTGGGCTTGCTCCAGGTCATCGAGCGTAACGTGCTGGCGAGTGGCATGTTCTGGGCTGATGAACTGCTGCAGCATCTGGTCCTGTGGCTCGGCTTCCTTGGGGCTTCGCTGGCCACGCGCGAGCATCGTCACCTCAGTATCGACGTCCTGAGCCATGTCCTGCCAACGCGGTGGCAGCTCTGGCTCGGGTTGCTGATCAACACCGTAGCGCTCGTGCTGTGCATGCTCCTGGTCCAGGCTGCCTGGGGATTGGTGCGTTCCGAGTACACGGCTGGCACCATGTTGACCTTTGGGGTGCCTGCCTGGCAGGCGCAAAGCATCATACCTCTAGGGTTCGGGGCCATTACCCTGCGCTTTGCCTTGCGTCTGGTGGAGACACTTGTCCGGTTGCTCCAGCCAGAGGCCAGAGCATGATCCTCCTGGGTCTGTTGCTGGTGCTCCTGGCGCTATTGGGAACACCACTGTTTGCGGTGTTCGGCGCCCTCGCCTGGTTTTTGTTCAGGGCTGCTGGCATTGACACCTCGGCTCTCATGATTGAGCTCTATCGTCTGGCCAGTGCGCCCACACTCTTGCCCATTCCTCTGTTTACCTTTGCAGGCTATGTGCTGGCTGCCAGCCAGGCGCCGCAGCGTCTCGTACGCTGCATGCAGGCCCTGATCGGCTGGCTTCCCGGTGGGCTGGCGCTCATGGCGCTCTGTGCCTGCGCCTTTTTCACGGCCTTTACCGGGGCCTCGGGCGTGACCATTGTCGCGCTCGGCGGCTTTCTCCTGCCCATGCTGCTGAAGGAGCGCTATCCCGAGCTGTTTAGCCTGGGACTGCTCACGACGTGTGGCAGCCTGGGGCTGTTGTTTCCTCCGAGTTTGCCGATCATCCTCTATGGTCTGGTGGCCCGTGCGCCGGTCGACCTGCTCTTCCTGGCCGGCGTGGTCCCAGGCTTCGTGCTGCTGCTCCTGCTGGCGCTATATAGCGTGTCCCAGGCGTACCGGCATCGCGTCCCACGCCAGCGCAGTGCCTGGCGCGAGGTCTGGGAGGCCCTATGGGCTGCAAAGTGGGAGCTCGCACTTCCCATACTGGTGTTCGTGGGCATTTACGGCGGCCTGGTGACCATCAACGAAGCCGCCGTGGTGACGGCAGCCTCTAGCCTCGTGGTGACGGTGGGTATCCACCGAGACCTGCATCTGTGGCGTGATGTGCCGCGCCTGATGACAGAGAGCATGATCCTGGTCGGGGCCATTCTCATTCTCCTGGGCACGGCCCTGGGGTTCACGAGCTACTTGATTGACGCGCAAGTCCCCATGCATATCCTGGCCGCTATGCAGCAGCACATCACCAGCCGCGCCATGTTTCTCCTGGCCCTGAACCTGTTCCTGCTCATCGTGGGCAGCCTGATGGACATCTTTTCCGCGATTGTCGTGGTGGTGCCCCTGATTACCCCCATTGCTGCCCAGTTTGGCGTGCATCCGCTGCACCTGGGCATCATCTTTCTCACCAACCTGGAGATTGGTTATTCTCATCCCCCTCTCGGCCTCAATCTCTTCCTTGGAAGCCTGCGTTTTCAACGACCTATCACACAGCTCTTCCGTGCATCCTTGCCTTTTCTGGTGCTGCTGCTCGTAGCGCTGGCGCTAATTACTTATATCCCTGACCTGAGCCTGGGGTTGGTGCGTCTGCTGGGGTATGCTGATCTGCCGGTCTTTCAGCGTTGAAGGAGATAGCGGACGATGTCTGTCTTATGCAGGTGGTAAGCCGAGGAGTCTGCGCAGGTGAGCGATGTAAGTCTCCTCGGCAGCGATGGTCGCACGGAGTTGCTCGTTCTCAAGCTCCAGGA
>JBMDXC010000390.1:0-1528 GCA_048594805.1 Candidatus Entotheonellaceae bacterium
CGTCTGATAACACTGCACATCATCGATCAGACTCGTGATGTTGATCTGCAACATTGGACTCCTGTCCGGGGTTGGAAAAGAGGATCGCATCAGTATACGACATCCTCACATTCCACGACCCTGGAATCCAATAAGAGCGTCGCCGGATTTCAACCCGATCGAACACCTGTGGAAGAAGGTCAAGAAAGAAGCGACGCATCTGAAGTATTTTCCTGAGTTCACCCACTTACAAGCCGAAGTCGACCGTGCCTTGCTGTATTTTGCCCAAACCCCTCGCGAGATTACGGTCCTTATGGCACGATACTGTGACACGCTCGGCGCCATGGCAGCATAATGGCACACGAAACATTTTCGGAAACTCTATAGCTGTGGTCGCGAGACTGCGAAAGTTACGGCAAGAGCAGCAGCATACGCGATGAGCAGGAGCCAAGGCGTAGACTGCTGATCGTGTGTATTGCAGTTTTTCATACTATTCTCATTTAGTGACTTTTGCGCGGGTTATAGGTCTGGGTCTTATCCTCGCTGGCATGGCAGAGGAAAATCCGCGCCACAATGCACTCTCCTTGGTAGGTTGCAACGCCACGTTTTCTCACATGTAGTCTGCTGGACGCAGCATAGCACATTTTAAGCTACCAGGGAGATATGCAAAAGCACAGGCGGCCTTGGGTACCCCTCTCACGTGGCGCGGGTTCCAAAAACGAAATGGTCCTGCCATTCCATCTATAGTACTTCCCGTATGTGTGCTATACTGCGGCACACCTCAGTAATACTCTAGTGCTCTCGAGCGCCGTAGCTTACGCTGCGGGGGTATACAACGCGGTGCACCACCACGACCCGAGGACGCTTTGGCCATGGCAGCGCTCCTGACTGTCAAAGACTTACAGGTCGAGTTCCACACCCGTGATGGCGTGGTCAGGGCCGTCAATGGTGTGACGTTTGCTCTGGAACGGGGCAAAGTGTTGGCCCTGCTGGGGGAATCAGGGTCAGGGAAGAGCGTGACCATGCGCTCGCTGGTCCGGCTCTTACCCAAGGCCAGGACGCGCATGGCAGGGGAGGTTACGCTCAAAGGCCAAAACCTGTATGCTCTGTCCGAGGGGGAGGTGCAAAACCTGCGTGGCAGCCTCGTCGCTATGGTGTTTCAGGAGCCGATGACGGCCCTCGATCCGGTGTACACGGTAGGCGAGCAGATCGTCGAGACCCTGGTGCGCCACCAGCAGATGTCCCGGGAGCAGGCCAGACAACGCGCCCTGGAGCTGTTTGAGCTGGCGCACATTCCGTCGCCTGAGCGGCGTCTCAAGTCGTATCCACATGAGATGAGTGGGGGCATGCGCCAGCGGGCCATGCTGGCGATTGCGCTGGCGTGCAACCCGGAGCTGTTACTGGCGGACGAGCCGACCACGGCCCTGGATGTCACCGTGCAGGCGCAGATCCTCTATCTCCTGCGTGAGTTACAGACGCGCCTGGGGATGGCCGTGATCTTCGTGACACATGACCTGGGGGTGGCTGCCGAGGTGGCAGACGAGGTAGC
>JBMDXC010000391.1:0-6043 GCA_048594805.1 Candidatus Entotheonellaceae bacterium
AGCTGCCGCTCCAAAAGCTTGCGAATGTCCGGACGTGCTTGGCCTTGGCCACCTTCACCGTGCAGGTCGCCATGATTGCGAATAGTCTCTGGGGACTGCCGCTGCGCAATATCTCCACGATGGCCGCAGCCTTCACCTGAAGCCTTATGCACACCCCTCAGTTAGATAGAAGCAGCCGAGTTGTTCAACGTGACAAGGGTCGCTAGGTGCCGCGAATGTGGTCCTGTAACTGCCGTGAGTGCAGTTCCCGCCGGTTTGGATTGCAGGCCGTTACATCTAGCACTAGCCAGGTTCAGACGGTTGAGAAAGATATTGCTTTATAAGCAAGTCCTCAAGCTTCAGCCGTACTAAGGTATCCCGACCAAACTTGATGTTTGGATGTTCCTGGTCAACGCACCCTTCTGCTTCCTCACGGAGTGCCGCTAAAGCACTGGGAGAGAGTGACGCTTTCGCGGCCTCAATGCGTTCCTGTTGCTGAGCTTCGTCTCGTTCCTGTTGCTGCTGGCGTTGATCGTCCTTACTCTCACGCGTGCCGGGGGCATAGTATTGAGGAGTGCGATGGCGGAGATCGCGCGCTTTCAGGGCCTGATCAATGAAGTGAGGCAGCCGAGCAAAGGAGCCCGTGGTTGGATGGTGGGAGATGAGCCAGGAGACCGTATAATCAATCTCTTCGACCGTGAATCCTTCCTGTAAGAGGCTGAGACATTCGTCGAGGCTTTTTTTCCGTTTACTCTTTGAGATACGTTGCCCAAGGAGAGAGTAGAACTTGTCAATGAGCTCTCTCGCGGAGAGGAGCATAGAGTTGTCGGATGTGTGTGGATCCTCGATCTGCTTCTCTGAGAGAGTAGAAGATCTGTAAGTAAAAAGTAATGCGGGCAAATCCTGAGCGTCAAATTTTGACGGTCTCTCTCGCAAGTCATTGCTATTGGAAGTAGTATGCAATTTTTCTTGGCTGCCGCTCAAATTCTGGCGGTCTCGTTTCTGACCCTCTGCAAAATCAAATCCTGCCCCTCTATTATTGACACCCACATTTTGACCCTCAAATTCTGAGCGTCTATTTTTGACCCTCAAATTCTGAGCGTCTATTTTTGCACCCCTTAGTTGTTCTCCTGAATGCTTCTCTCGCGGCAGAATGACCCGATAGGTTGTTGAGACTCTGTTTCCTGCTCCGATGATCTGGATCCATCTGTCATCCAGAAGCGTTTGCAGGGCAGTCCGGATCGTATTGCGACTGAGCCCTGTCCGCTCCATGAGGAGTGGTTGGCTCACTGTACAGTAGTTGCGGTTAAAACCATAAGAGAGACGAAAAAGACGGCTGTAAAGAACTTGTGCCGCGGGGGGAAGGGTTGGGAGAAGCTCGTCTGCTACTTCATTGTAAAAGCCAAAGAAGAGTGCTTTATCGAGATGATCCTGGAGCGGGAATTCTGTACCTGCTGAGCGTGGAGCAGCGCTATGCGTCGGTGCCACGGAGCTTGAGAGCACCTGTGGTAAGGAAGTGTTCCTCATGCGAGTTAGGGATAATTTTTGGGCGTCATCTTCTGACAGCTGTTCTTTGACCGTCAAATTTTGACCCCCAGATACAGTGTCGTTACCCTCTTGGTTCTCTTCGACGGACGTAGCAGCGCCAGGGGGCGTATGCGGGACAAACTTCTGGAAGATGGGATTGTCCTTGAGACTAAATCTCTGTGCCACCCTGCACCTCTTACTCGACCTTCTTTACTAATTCATTCGCGAGTGCAAGATGATCCTTCGCGCCTGGACAGACCGGATCATACTGATAAATGACTTGGCGAAAGGAAGGCGATTCTTTCAGCCGGACGTTCACGCGAATCACGGTCTCAAACAGGAGCCCGGGAAACTGCTCTTGTAACGATTTCAAGACTTCTAACGACACGCGCTCGCGCCGATCATAGCGGGTCGCGACGAGCCCGAGCATGCGCACATCACTGCCGAGTTGCTCTTGGCAGATCCGGATGGTCTCGAAAAGCAGCGTCAGTCCAACTAAAGAGAGAAAATCACAGCTCACTGGAATCAAGACGTAGTCTGCAGCATTGAGGGCATTGATGGTCAGTAATCCCAGAGACGGTGAGGTATCAATGAGCACGAAATCATACTGATCAACCAGCTCTGGCACCAGTTTCCGTTTCAGCGCATTCTCCCGACCGAGCATCGTTGCCAGCTGAATTTCTGCACCCGCCAGATGCAAATTGGAGGGGGCAATGGCGAGGTGCTCCACTGCAGTAGACCGAATGATGGACGCCAGGGAGATATCTTTATCAACGAGGACAGAATACATAGCGGGATCATCATCTGTTATGTGCGATAAGATAAAGGAGGAGTTGCCTTGCGGGTCCATATCGAGCACGAGAGTTTTCATCCCGCGGATAGCAAGCGCTGCACCAAGATTGACCGCCATGGTGGTCTTGCCTGTCCCACCTTTCTCGTTGGCGATGGCGATAATCCTTCCCACCATTTCACCTATAGAACGGCACTGCCGTCCCGAAAGTAATTGGTTTCTTGCACGAGGCGCAGGATGTCGCGAACCTCAGCTTCGGTATAAATACGCCAACCTCGCGAATCCTTCCGCGCTTTCGGAATGAGTCCTTGCCTTTCCCAGCGCTTGATCGTCAGAATACTGCGATCCAGACGGAGAGCTAAGTCTTTGATTTTATATATTTTATTTGACATCTATATCACTTAAATGGTTGAAAGCGTTTTGATACAGATGATATAGGTTTTATGAAGGTATAAAATAATCGCCTATAACATGTCAAGAAAAAAATTGGTACATTCCATCGGGTGGTCGCGTACCTGAGCCTTGCGGATAATGTTTCGAGACCTTTGGCAAACTGTCCGGATGGTATGAATCAGCCGGTCATCAGCCCTTGAATCCAGTTTTGTGGGGCCTCTTGCAACCGTGTTGTCGTAATTGATCACGGGGTTAGCAGCGTGTGGACGATTCCACTGCCACCACTTTTCTGCTGACATGCTCTCCGTGCTGTGGTAGAAATACGCTCACGAGGCAAGAGGAGACCGCAGCGTGAGCGATGGGCTTGATCCCACGTCCCTTCCTGAAGGACTCGGCATCCCGGCTGAGGATTGGCAACAGACCCCACACAGTGTGCAGCTTGTGGTGCTCACCCTCCTCAACCGTCTGGAAGGCCTTGAAGCGCGCGTGAACCAGAACTCCTCCAACTCCAGCCGGCCCCGTCTATAGAGTCACCTGCGACAAAGCGCCAACGACGGATGAGCGCTGCCGAGCGACGCACGCCTGGAGGTAAATCTGGCCATCCCGGTCATCCGCAGGTGCTGTTGGCACCCACCACAACCGTCTCGCTTTTTCCAGAGGTCTGTGCCTGTGGCCAGCGTGGGCTTGCGGAGCTCATTCCGTATCACACGCATCAGGTCATTGAACTGCCGGTCATTCGCCCTAACGTGACGCACTGGCTGCTGCACCAGGGGCGGTGCCCATCGTGCGGCACCCTGTGCAAAGCATCGCTGCCCGCAGAGCAGGTGAGCGGGTATGGGCCACGGCTGACGGGCTTCATCGGCGAGATGGCGGGCATCGTTGGGGCCAGCCGGAGTGCCGTACAAGACCTGTGTGCCTCGGTCTTCGGGATCCCGCTAAGCAAGGGGGCGATCCAGAAGATGGTGGATCGGGTGTCCGCAGCGATCATGCCCCACTACACGGCTATTGGAAAGGTGGCTCGCGCCTCCCTGGTCAATTACGTTGATGAGACGTCCTGGCTCATGCATGGTGACCGACACTGGCTGTGGGTGATGGCGAACCCTAAGGTGGCATACTTCCAGATCCATCTCAACCGCTCCAAGGCAGCATTTATCCAGCTCATCGCGGACTGGCGTGGCACCCTGGTGAGTGATGGGTATCTGGTGTATCAGTCCTGGCAGGGGCTGCGGCAGAGCTGCCTGGCCCATCTGGTCCGTACGGCTAAGGGACTGGCCGGAGCACCTCGATGGAGGGATTGCGTGCTTTGGACATCGCGTGCACACCGAGTTGCAGCGGCTGTGTCATATGCGGACGGAGCGGCCCACGGTGGGGCAGTGGCGGGCCTGGTATGCGCGTTTCCGCCATCTGCTCCGTCAACACACCGCACGGGAGGATAAAGCCGGGACGTTTGCGCGGCGTTTGGCACGAGAAGGCGCGTCATTGTGGGTATTCCTGGACGTGCCCGGTGTCGAAGCCACAAACAATGTGGCGGAGCGGGCCCACCGATTCGGCGTGTTGGGGCTTAAGAGAAGCCAGGGCACATATAGCGAAAAGGGCAATCGCTGGGTCGGGCGGGCCCTGTCGCTCCGTCATACCTGCCGCATCCGCGGGCGTCCCACGTTTCCGCTGCTGGTCGATGCGGTGGCATGTCTGTTCAAAGGCGACAAGCCTGATCTCAGCTGGCTCACTCTGCATGAGTCCCTGCCAGTATCCTCTACCCTGTGATCAGATACCATTGAACAGCCGGTGAGCTTCTCGTTTCCAGTCCATGAGTATCTGCAGAGCTAGACTTTGCGCTGCAACAGGTCCTTGAGATCAGCGAACGGTCTGTATGTCGACCGCGGCTCGCGGTCCTCGCCCGGGGTGGCCTCCCCGTAAACGTCCGCCACCTGCCGCCGCGCGTGCTCATTCTCATGACAATAGAGACACAGCAACTCCCAGTTGCTTCCATCAGGGGGATTATTGTCGTGGTTGTGGTCCTTGTGATGGACGGTGAGCTCGCGCAGCTTTGTGCCACTAAATTCGCGTCCACACCGCGCGCAGATCCAGGGATAGAGCTTGAGCGCTTGCGCCCGATACGTCTGCTCCCGCTGCGCCTGGAAGCGCCGTGCCTCGGCTACAACCTGGTCCTGCCTCTCCCTATCTGCTGGGATCTTCTTCGATGCCATACTCACCTCCTCGCAACGTCCTCGCCTGGCTGCGTCACGCCTGGAGGTCTCCCGTTCCGATGGTCAGGTATGCCCGACCAGCCGTATGAGGATACTTTGTAGGTCCTCGACGCTCATGTCGATATACTTGACCACACTCCCATACAGCATACCCGTTGGCACGTGTCGACTACCACGTCCTGCTGGAGTTCATGCAGGCATCGCGGGACGATGCGCTCCCGGTGCGTGAGCCCATTGCGTACATCTGGCAGAGCGTCATGGGGGTCACGGTTGTGCATGGCGGCTCCACGGTGGTCAAAGAGAACGTGAACTGAGTGCATTACGGCCACAGGACCGGACGCCACGCTCTGCTACGGCTGGAGGTGCAGTAACGCCTGGGACGTCTCCAGGTCGCACGGCACCGAGACATGTTCATGCGTGATCCGCCACGTGCCCTCGATTTTCCGGAAGCCCACGGTCACGCGCACCCAGGTCTCGGTGTGCTCACCGGAGGTCTGCGTGCTCCTGACGCGATTCAAGCCGTGACAGAAGGCCACCGTATCGCTGGTCGTGATGCGCAAGTCGCGTGTCTCATACTCAATCGGCCCTTGCACCGCCGCAAACCAGGCTTCGAAGTTTTTGCGATACGCGTCTACCCCTTGATAGTGGAGCGGGGGGAGGATGTCAAACGTCAGGATGTCCGGCGCGTAATACGACATCAGGGTGGTGAGGTCCTTGGCGTGGAGTGCCTGAGCCCACTGCTCGATAAGTTGCCGGATCTGGGCTTCGTCATTGGCTTGGCTCTGATGAGTGGACATAGCTCTCTCCTGGTAGAACGTAGCGCACTCGCTTCAATGGCATTATACCGCTCGCTCAATGGTGGTGTTCTAAATGTGGAGATACGTCGCTGAGAGAAGCCAACAAGCCATTATTTTACAACGATCCGGTAAAAAGCTAATACACACATAGGCCTGTAGATGGTATGTTGGTTGCCCACTATATCCTGGACAAGGAGGGGACCCTCATGCCAGGGTCATTCAGTTTTCGTATAGGGGTTGCATGACAGGCTTCCAGAAGCGATAAAGGGTTGTGTTCGAGGTGGGGCACTGCTTGCCTGGCATCCCCACGTGAGCCACAACCCTCGCCAACGGTGGAGCCTGATGATAGC
>JBMDXC010000392.1:0-3028 GCA_048594805.1 Candidatus Entotheonellaceae bacterium
CGCGACGCACTATGCCGACGGGAAAGTGCCCAGGCAAGGACCAAACCCAAGACGCCAGGACAAAGGAACCCATCTCCGACTGATTAAATAACTCGGGGGCGTCGTCTTAAAAGAGCCGCACCCCATGTCATCACCCATGTGGAAACCACCCCGGCGACCACCCCGGATGACAACATGGTCGAGACGATTCATGCGGCGCTGGCGGCGCAAGCTCTGCTCCCACGTCAGCATCTCGTTGATTGTGGGTATACGGACTACGAGACCTTGGTGACGAGTGTGCAGGACTATGGCGTGCACATCGTGGGGCCCGTGGCGGCCGACCCGAGCTGGCAGGCCCGGGAGGGCACGGGGTTCGATAAGTTACAGTTTCTGGTCGACTGGGACCAGCAGGTGGTGACGTGCCCCATGGGCAAGCAGAGCATCTCCTGGCACCCGCACACCTCTCCCCAGAGTGGCATGAGGTGGGAGGCCCGCTTTGCCCGGAAGGACTGCACGTCGTGTCCACACCGGGCGCAATGTACCCGGGCCAAGCAAGAGCCCCGCATCGCCAGGCTCCAAGCGCGGGAGCAGTATGAAGCGCTGCAAGCGGCGCGGCAACACCAGACGACCGAAGCATTCAAGGAGCACTATGCGATGCGGGCCGGCATTGCAAGCACGCTATCCCAGGGGGTACGGGCCTTCGACTGACGCCGATCACGCTCCATTGGCCTGGCCAAAACGCATCTGCAGCACATCCTCATTGCAGTGGCCATGAATCTAAGACGCGTGATGGCTTGGTTCACCAAGCCACAGCCCACGAAACCCCGTGTCTCACCCTTTGCGGCGTTGGCTTCCCCTGGCTAGGGGTTCGCCAGCAGAGTCAGTGTTGGGTTAGGGCCTAAAACTGCTGCCAGAATCAAAGAGCAAAAAGCTACCCCCACAGCATGAGTTGACGCACTCTACCCTGGACTAACGACTCCCGTATAGTTTTCGTTCTCGTCCCCTGTTAACGGTGAGAAGCCGGCGGTTCACGATAGGCAGGCTCATATGGTAAGAGGGGCGGTTCACGATAGGCAGGGCTCGGCGGGACGACCGCAGGACTTGATGCTGACCTCATTGCCGACTCCTTGCCCTTTTGACTCACCACCGGGCTGTGCCACAGGACTCCGGCACCAAGCAGGCTCACCACCGCCAGAGCGGCCAGCACGACCCGGCGACTGGGACGCCTGAAACCAGAGGCCGGCCTCACAGGGGTGTCGCGTTGTAGGCGCGTGTGGCTGCGTTGCACCTGTTCGGGCGTGTAGACATGCAAGTCCTGCATCACGGCCTGAATGGTCCAAGGCCCGATCTCACGCGTGTCGTCGCGAAAGCCAAATAATAAAGCGCCATCACAGATCGTGTTGATGACGCGCGGAATGCCTTGGGAATGGAGATAGACTGCCTTGATGGCTTGTGGCGTGAAGAGAGGCTCCGTCGCTCCAGCCACAGCTAATCTGCGCTCTATGTACTCTTGGGTCTCGTCGTCATTCAGAGGCAGGAGGCGGCAACGACGGCCCACACGCTGCCTGAGCTGAATAAGCTCAGGACACTTGAGGGTCTCTTCCAGTGATAAGTGCCCCACCAGAATAATGTGTATCAGCTTCTTCTCGGCACGTTCGAAATTGGTCAACAATCGGAGGTCTTCCAAGACCTCAACCGAGAGGTTTTGGGCTTCATCGACAATCAACACTACTTTTTCATTGCGTGCCGCCTGGGTGACGAGAAAGTCTCTGAGCTGTAACAGTAATTTTGCTTTCGAGTCGGCAGTAAATTCCAACCGAAATTCTTTCGCAGCATACTGTAAGATCTCAAAAGCATTTAAGGTCGAGCTGACAAGAAAGGCCGCATGGGTTGTCTCGTCCAAATTTTGGAGCAGGGTGTGCAGTAAAAAGGTCTTGCCGGTACCAATGGCTCCGGTCATGACCAGGACGCCATATCCGCGTTGCAGACCATGTAACAAGCATGATAAACAGTCCTTATAGGTGTCACTGGGGTAGAGAAACTGGGCATCAGAAGTCTCATCAAATGGATACGTCAGGAAACCATAAAAGTCTTTGTACATACTGCACCTTCACGACCGCCTGTAGGGCTTAGGTGGCATGGCTGTCGCGTGCACCAGGCTATGGCCTGACACCCGCGCACCTCTCTATGGGATTTGCCAGCCCACGTCTCCGACCTGTCCCACCTCTACCGCTTGAAGTCTCTGGACGCCATTCATGAGCTCCACTACCACTTCCCCGGTCGGCGCGTGGTGTCAGACCAGATCACTCTTGTCGTCGCCATCGAGGTCTGCCACCCCGGCAATCTGCCAGCCCACGTCCCTCCCCTGCCCACCCCTGCGCTCGAGCTCCCGCTGTGGCAGGCTCACATGCTCCTGGACCGTGTGCCGGGCATCGCCACACCGCGCACGGCGACCCCCTGCTGTGTCGAAGATTCCTCGTAGGGGCTATCAGTGGCTACGTCGAGAGTGCGGCTCGGTCAGCATCGTCATGCGCGTGGGCGTGCCAGGCGGCAAAAGGAGAATGGTGATGAGGGCGCAGATTATAGCAGTACTAGATGATTGTCAACTATTTTTCTCTAGACACAAATTGGAGGGTGGAACTGCTCATGAAAAGCTCTTATTCCTTGAGGAGAAAGCCTCAGAGCAGATTCTTAGAATGGTATCTTTCTTGTGGTCAGTGCGTTGGGCATGCGGCTAGGATCTGATAACGAGCATTCTGTAGCGCTTTGCTCACACACCGCCTCTGGCATAAGTCTACTTAATACCTCACTCCGGCTCGGGGGTGCGGGGCGCCTCTGCCGGGACACAGCCACGCCTTCTCCGAAATTGTCAAAAGACTTGTATCTTGCTACCTGGGGTTGCAGGCGCAATCGCCGGATTTTTTACGGTTAGCAGAGTATGGGCAATGTTCCAGGAGGAATGATTTTTGACTTTGTCAATAAAAACAATCTCTTGTGAGATTCTTTGTCTCTACGTGTATGCTGGGGTAAAGGGATATCGCGCGCGCGT
>JBMDXC010000393.1:0-2522 GCA_048594805.1 Candidatus Entotheonellaceae bacterium
CTGGTATAAGCATCCGAGAGCAGGTGTTTGCCATCAGCCACCAGCGCCAGCGAGTGGGTACGGCGACCAACATACTGCAAGCACACCCCCAGCAACGCATTGAGGACCCCGGCACCGCCCACCAGGCCGATCCCGAGCGAGAGCTGCGCGAGTGGTTGGGGATCAAACAGGCGGGGAAGGGCCGTCACAAAAATAGCGGCGGCCGCTGCCACGATGAGCGCTCCCTCGAAACCTGCCGAGAAAAACTCGACTCGGCCGTGCCCGTACGGGTGTGATTCATCAGGCGGTCTGGCACTGAGCGTGACACTGAACAGGGCAAAACTGCTGGCAATGACATTGACGATGGATTCGAGGGCATCGGACAACACGGCCGCCGAGCCAGTCAGTTGATAAGCCAGAAATTTGACGGCCAGCAGTCCCCCACTCAGCAGCAGCGAGAGCCACGCAACACGATTGCCATAGTCCGTACGCCGACGTGTCTCTGTGTCTCGCATGCTCATCCTCCTCTTGCCCCTCGCGGCGACGCGAGAGGCAACCTGGTCTCTCTAAGCCCCACGCAGAGGAGGATTATACAGCCCGCAACACAGAAGTACCATGAGTGCTTTACGAGGTTCGCACCTCTCCTGCCTGTAACGGCACCACGCGTGTTGCCTCGTAGCCCTCAGATCCTTCCATCACATCCACTTCCACGGACATCCCTTCTGCCAGTCTCTCGAAGGCCCCTGCCATCACGACCTGACGTGTAAAATGGACATCCTCATCTGCACCAATATCAATAAAGCCATACCCCTGGTCCGTGACAAGCTGCACGACCTTTCCGGACAGCCGTGGCCCGAGCTTGGCGGTTTTCAAGCGTTGCTTGTCCAATTCCCGGCGCTTGCCACGATAACGAGAGAGCTCATGCTGTAAAGCGTCAAAAGAGCTGTTGATCGCCTCCTCGATAGTCTTGCCCACCTTCGCCGCTTGTAGGACTTTACGACGGGTCATCGACAGGACGATGCGCGCCTCATCGCTGCCGTGCTGATGATGATTGCTCTTCACCAGGGAAACACGAGCGTGGATGACGTCACCATGGCGCGCGATGAGCTTCTCCAGACGATCAGCAATCATCGTCCGCAGGTCATCGGAGACTTCGATATGCTGCCCCTCAATGTGCAGTTCCATAGGCTCCTCCTGCATTGATATAGCAGTGACATAGGTCTCTCATCTGACACTGTCATTGTACCCTGGTGGGGTAGACGAGGAAAGTCTTGCGGGGGCCTCACAAAGAGTCTAGAATGGGCACGCTAGCCCTGTAGTAGGCCGTGCTCCAATAGGAGAAAGGTACGGGAGCCCGTATGATTGTGGCGCTGGCCGGTGGTGTGGGAGCTGCCAAACTGTTACGTGGACTGGTCGACGTGATCGCTCCAGACACGCTCACCATCATCAGCAATACGGGCGACGACATCGAACTCTACGGTCTGTATATTTCGCCGGATATCGATATTGTGGCCTACACCTTGAGCGGCCTGGTCGACGAAGAGCGCGGTTGGGGCATCCGTGGTGACACCTTTGATTGCCTGGCCATGCTGCAACGTTATGGCGAAGCCATGTGGTTCAAACTCGGCGACCGTGATCTGGGGACGCACATCCTGCGCACGCAGCGTCGGCATATGGGTCAGAGCCTGACGGACATCACTACATCGCTCTGCCAGGCGCTTGGGCTCAGCGTCCGTATCCTGCCGATGTCGGATCAATCGGTCCCGAGCCTGGTTCGTACGCCAGCCGGACTCTTTCACTTCCAGGAATACCTCGTGCAACGTGGTGGTCAGGAGCAGGTGTTGGAGGTCATCTATGACGGCGTGGAGCAGGCGCAACCCGCACCCGGTGTGTGCGCGGCCCTAGCCCAGGCGGAAGCCATTCTCATTTGCCCCAGTAACCCGATCATTAGTATTGGCACCATTCTGGCGGTGCCGGGTATCCGTCAGGCGCTGCAGGCGAGCGCTGCTCCCGTCGTGGCGGTCAGCCCTATTGTGCAGGGGGCAACGTTAAAAGGCCCAGCCGATAAAATGCTGCATGGACTTGGCTTCGAAGTTTCGGCGTACGGTGTGGCGCAATATTACGAGGGTCTGCTGCATGGCCTGGTGATCGATGCGCTCGATGCGGCCCTGCAGCCCCGTCTCGAGCGCCTCGGCCTGCGGGTGGAGGTGACCAACACTATTATGCGGACGCTTGCAGACAAGCAGGCCCTGGCACAGACGATGCTCGCCCTGGCCCGAGAGTGCCAGCCATGACCTACGCCGTGATCCTTGCCAAAGGCTGTAACGACTGCCCAGCTGCGTCGGAGAGGGACGGCCTTGTATGACCTACGCCGTGATCCCTGCCAAAGATTTTAGTGGGGCCAAGCAGCGCTTAGCCACATTTCTGCAACCGCACGAACGGCGCCTCCTGGCGCGTGCCATGCTCACCGATACTCTCACCGCCTGCTCCCGAGCCGCGGGGCTAGAAGGCATAGGGGTGGTGACCTGTGATCGAGACGTGGC
>JBMDXC010000394.1:0-17727 GCA_048594805.1 Candidatus Entotheonellaceae bacterium
AAGTTGTGCCGGCGCTGCGGCGATCTCTGCTCAGCCATGGGTTACTTACCTTCCTCACCAGGCTCAGCGCCTGTGCCTTGCCAGAACGGCGCAGAGAACACCAGTGAGGCCAAGCCCGGCCAGGGCAAGCCAGCCGCGATGCGTGTTGGCCCAGAGCTGGAGGCTGTGCTCTCTGGCCCGTGCATCAAAGGTGCCGTGCGCCCCGTGATCGCCAGGCACGGGCTGCCACAAATTATTGGGGCGGTTGGGATCTGCCGGAGCATTGGTCTGCTGCGACTTGTAGCCTGTGCGCGCGAGATACCAGTCAGCGAATCCAGGCACGAGCTTGTTGCCGATGATGGCTTTGACGGTGGAGAAGCCGACGTGGAGCTCGCGGCGGGGGTGATGGGCCGCGTGCATGATCGCCTCGGCGGCGACTTCTGGCTGAAAGATCGGCGGCACCGGCTGGGCTTTGTGGGGTAGCCGGCTCTTGACCCAGCCAAACTGCGGCGTATTGAGCGCCGGCATCTGGACCATGGTCACCTGCACATGGCTTCCATCGTGCAGCAGTTCGCAGCGCAGGGAATCCATAAAGCCCTGGATGGCGTGCTTGGCGCCACAGTAAGCCGCCTGCAGCGGGATGCCGCGATAGGCGAGCGCGGAGCCTACCTGCACGATCACGCCGCGGTCGCGAGGGAGCATGTACTTGAGGGCAGCGAGGGTCCCGTACACATACCCAAGATAGGTCACCTCCGTCACGCGCCGAAATTCTTCAGCTGTCATCTCCTTGATGGGCGAAAAGACCGACACCATGGCGTTGTTGATCCAGATATCAATCGGCCCGAGTTGCTCCTCGACCGCTGCGGCAGCCGCCTCAACTTGGTCGGCATCTGCTACATCAGTGGGCAGTACCAGTGCCTTGGCCCCCAGAGCCTCGACTTCCTCACGGGCTCCTTCCAAGCCATCTCGGCCGCGGGCGATCAGGCCAATATGCGCGCCACGCCTAGCAAAGGCCCGTACGGTGGCGCGGCCAACACCGGCGGAAGCACCTGTAATAACGACGATTTCAGGGCAGGTGCGCACCTTACCGTTGTGCGCCTGCATCAGCTCAGATGTACTCGATCTATGCATATGCTCCTTGCTTCCTCTGGATCAGAGGCGAATCAATGCCAGCCCAGACTCGGGGTCGCTCTGGCGTTGCACGTGTTGTGGCGACTCGACGAGCACCACTTCTAGGGTGGGCCGCACATGCGCCTCGAGGAGATGGCCCCCATGGGCCGTCCCGCACGCTTTGCTGACGACCACGTGCGCATGCACCTTGGGCTCACCCTGGTCGAGCGCAATATCGCCCACCAGCGCCAGGACTTCGACCTGCTCGGGGAGCGGAATGCGCTTGTAATCCTTCCTTCGCTTACACAGGCCGCGACCATGAGAGGATATCCCCACTTACACCACCTCGCGCACGGTATTCTCGGCCACCGTTTTGAGTATATCCCAGCGATCTTCCTGGCCCCGTGCTAGGGCCGTGGCAAAGTTCCATGCTTGCTTGGTCGTGACATGGCCCGGGAGCGGTGGTTCGGTCGGGTCCACGACGGCCTCGATGATGGCCGGTCCGGGATGGGCCAGCGCCTCGCGCAGCACGGCCTCGGCCTCGTCCGGCTTCTCTAGGGTGTAGCCAGCGGCCCCACAGGCGCGGGCAAAAGCGGCGAAATCAATGGGCTGCAACTCTACCCCAAACTGCGGATTGCCCTCGAACACCAGCTGCTCCCATTTGATCATCCCGAGCACGTTATTCTTGATAATGAGCACCTTGACCGGCAGGTTGTACTTGACCAGCGTCGCCATCTCACCCATGAGCATGGTAAAGCCACCATCACCAACGATGCTCACCACCTGCCTATTGGGATAGGCCACGGCAGCGCCAATACTATACGGCACGCTGTTGGCCATCGTCGCCAAGGTGCCCGAGAGCGAAAACTGCATGCCATCACGAATATCGATATAGCGAGCCGCCAACGTGGTAATCGTCCCGCTGTCAGCCGAGACAATGGCGTTGGGTTCCAGGAGCCTATTAAGCTGATAAGTGACGACCTGGGGCTTCATCGGCACATCGGTGCGGGTGCCGCGCTCCTCCAGCAGCTCGCGCCAGTGCTGCATGCGCTCCTGGGCCGTGATGAGGAAGCTGCGGTCTTGTTTGCGGGTAAGCAGCGGCAGCAGCGCCCGCAGCACGTCACGACAGTCGCCGACGAGACCGATATCTGTCGGATAGCGCAGGCCGATACGCGCGGGATCGATGTCGATCTGCACGGTCTTGGCTTGACCAGGTTTCGGATAGAACTCGATATACGGGAAGCTACTGCCGGCAATAATCAGGGTATCGCACTCCTGCATGGCGTCCTGGGATGGCGCGGTACCCAACAGACCGATGCCGCCCGTGGTATACGGACTGTCGTCCCGTACCACAGCCTTCCCCAGCAGGGCCTTGATAATCGGACCCCCCACTTTCTCGGCCACCTCGAGGACTTCGTCGCGGGCATTGAGACAACCCTGGCCGACCAGGATAGCAACCTTGGTGCCAGCGTTGATGAGGTCCGCTGCTACTTCCAGCATGGGTTGTGGTGGCAGGGGCCAGGAGGGCATATATACGATACCGCTGTGCTGCGGGATATTCTGAGCGGAGCGCGTGGTCTCGTCCTGCGTCCAGTCCTGAACGTCTTTCGGGATGGTCAGGTGGGCGACCGTACGTCTGGAGAGAGCCGTCTTGATCGCCTCATCGACCGCATTGGCGGCATGGCTCGGGCCCATAATACGCTGATTATAGGCAGCCACATCGATGAACAGCTTGTCGAGGTCCACATCTTGCTGCTGATGCGTCCCAATCAAGTCATGGAAGGTATGGCCCGTAATAGCCAGGACGGGCTGGCCGTCGAGTTTGGCGTCGTAGAGCCCGTTGAGCAGATGAATGCCGCCCGGGCCTGAGGTTGCCATACATACGCCGAGGCGGCCGGTATACTTAGCGTAGCCGCAGGCGGCAAAGGCTGCAGCTTCTTCGTGGCGCACCTGGATAAAGCGGATCTGGTCCTGATGGGTGCGTAAGGCCTCAAAGAGGCCATTGATGCCATCGCCAGGCAGCCCGAACACCGTGTTCACGCCCCAGCTCATAAGGCGCTCAACTATAAGATCAGCAACAGTTTTTGCCATGCTCTGTGTTCCTTATTTCTCAGTCACTTTGTTGAATACAAAGGCCACCAGGAATCCCACCACTGTGATTAGGCCAGCGAAATTGTGGGCATTCTCGCACGCTTCGGAAATCATCGTATCGGCTAGCATGGCCAGCATGGCTCCTGCCGCCACGGCCGTCGTTGCCGCTACGATGTCGGGCAAGAACTGGCCGCCGAGGGCATAACCGAGAAGGATAGCGATGCCGCTAATGACTACGATCCCTGCCCACATGCCAAAGATATAAATCGAGTATCCTGCTGCCATCCCGAGCAGCAGAGCCAGGCCGGCAACGAAACCCCATACGCCTGCCATGATCCATAGGAGCATTTCGTCATATCCCCTCTCACCTGATATGCCGACGTGTGTCCCTCACTATCTCTGGCTTTGAGAGGTCGTCTGTGTCAGAGGTAATGGGCAACACCATGGGCTCCAATGTGGGGATCCAGCGAACTATAGGGAGAGTAAAAGTACACGCTCTGCTCTCTGCCGTGCACCATGCCAATCGCCAGTCTTTTCTCCTGGTGCACATGACTCGCTAGAAGGCAGGAGCATAAACCGTGCCAGTGTTCTCCTCAATCATGCGCTCCCTTGCTTGGGGATGACACCCTCTGGGCAGAGTCTCTCAAGATGGAAACACGCCTCTCTCAGGATGAGAAAGTCGAGCAGAGAGATGGTGCTGTGTGGGTCCATGGTGGCTACAGCGTCCCACTTTGGCTGCTACACGCTTCTGCCCAGTGAGCAGAGGAAACCTTCCCCGCGTTGCTGACACAGAGGAGTTCGCATGGAAGCTCATCTACCGCTTTAGGCCCACGTTGATATGCCCCTGTACCCCCCATGCCTGCGCGGCGGGCATGACTGGCCGCGCTGCTCGGTCAGCAGTCCACGCACGGCGAACAGCGGCTCGAAGGCCGCCTGGAACGTGAGCCTGAGCGGCTCTTTTCAATTATTGCACAAGCAAAAATCGGACCAAGCAGAAGAACCTGAGAGAGGCGACCCGTCCACGACCAGGCTAGGGCGTAGGGCGAAAACAGCCATGCTCATTTGAGCTGTATAGTGAGATCTCTGACGGCTCATGGCCTTGGCACCATGGCAACCTGAGGCGCGAGGCCACTGGGGAGTGTTGTGTTGGCAAAATGAACATTGCTGAGCCGAGACACACACTGACGCTGTGCACCGTTTCTCTGAGAAAGTTCTTTCATTATGATGTCCACCCCCAGAGGGCATCCCAGAGGGAGCCTCCCTGGCAGTGCTCTCACCGGAGGAATTGCAGGTTGGCTACGACTTCGTCTATCGCCGGCCCTCCAAGCGGAGAGGGTGTAACTCCAGCCGGAGTGATATGATGGTGCGACATAAACGCGGTTGTTCCCTCCCCCCTGTGCAGGAGCTATGTCAGCCGCGCCAGCGCCGCTCGCTTCTCAGCATCGCGCGCCGCGCAGCGCTCCCACAGCGCCAGCGTGAGCCGCGCCCTTTCGTCCACCGGGACGTCGATCATCATGGTCGTACCCGGATAGGGAATCGCTGCCGTTCCTCGCGCGATACCCTCGGCAAAAAGACGGCGGGTTTCACGGTAGAATTCCAGCCGCTCGTCTGAGGGCGTGAGCGCCCTGTTGCACGGCTCGACCCAGGAGGGGTCTGGACACATCACGCCGGCAAAGCCCATATTCTTGCCTCGCAGTGCCAGACGATACCTCTCCTCCGCATCGTCACAGTGTGGAAACAGACCGGCGGGATGGCTGATGCCAACCGGCTGTCGCTGCGCGGCCCTACTCTCAATGATGACGCGTCCTTTGGCGTAGACAAATGGATCGAATGCCGGCGTGGGGACGATGCCAAGATGGCAGCAGAGGCGGCCTTCATCAAGCCCGACAGAGCAAACGCGCGGGCTGGCGGTGATGATCTGGCGGATGTTCCACACTCCCTTGCCTGAGTCTAACATAACGATAATAGACAGCGATCCGCTGGCAATACCATGCTCCTTTTCGGCCACTGCCAGAGCCGTAGCGATCTCTGCCACGTCCGCGGCGGTCTCAGCCCCTGTCAAGACGACTCCTGTGAGACCATGCCAGGCCGAGGCCATGATATCGGCGTATGCCAGCTCGGTGTTGATGCGTACAAACACTTCAGCCCCCCCGCGTGCGGCAACGGGGATCGCTGTCTTGATATTGGCGCGCGCACGCGACTTCTCGACGTGAGGAACAGTATCGGCCAAGTCCAGGATCACGGCGTCCGCCGCATGCTGCCATGACATGTCCACTTGCGCCTCATCCCGTGCGGACACCAGGAGATGAGAGCGGCGCACAAAAGGCTCCATGCCTTTTCCCTTCTGTGAAGACGTTATCGCTCCGTTACGCTGGCCAGTCTTATGCCTGTAGAGCTTCCTGGGCTTCCAGCGCTCTTGTGCGTGCCTGCGCCCTGGCTTTGTGCGCGTCTTTTTGCGCGCATAACGCCGCCCACTCGAGCAACTCTGCGGCATGCGCGGCTGCATACTTATCGACAACACGTCCGTCGAGTTCGCCCTCGACCTCGCCTTGCTCGTCGAGCTGGGCAAAGTAGGCCAGAATGCGCTGCGCCTCCTGGACCTCTTCAGGCGTCGGCGTCAGGCCGACGTTCTGTGGCTCCACGGTGTTCGGGTGCAGACCGCCCCCAGCGCGCAACCCCGCCTTGCGATTAGCCTCCGCCCGTCGCTTTGTAAGCTCCCGGTCGCCGACATTGCCGCTGGTATCGGGCAGATACACGCTGCCCGTGTACTCCAGGCCGAGGGCCTTGGCCACGAGGGCACCTTCGCCACGGTTATACACAAACTGGTCGAACCCGACGAACATCTCAACGCCCATGTCCATGGACATATCGTAGCCCGTCCCGCCAGAGAAGCTATCGATGCGCGGACTGGCAGAGGCAATCTCATATGAGTTTGCGACCCCCAGCGTCGTCTCGATATTGGCACCAATACGGACGGTGCCGGGCCGGATGCCCTGAACGCGCTCTGCCTCCGTGATGAGCCGGTCCAGGTTGCACATCTGCTCTGCCGTTTCTGCCTTGGGAAAATTGATTTGTACGACGCCAGGCAACACGGCCGCGGGTACATCAGCCTCAGGGTAGGCACAGTTGATCCGTATGGTGATGTCGGCGCCGCCCTGGAGCCCTTGCGCAATGGCATGGGCGACTAAGGTGCGCGCGTAGGCTTTTTGTGACTGTGGCACCGAGTCTTCGAAGTCAAAGTTCAGGTAGTCGCAGTTGCGTGTCCATGATCGATCCACGAAGCGCGGCGTGTTAATCGGCATCGTCAAGCCAGAACGTCGAACTCTTCTCCCCATCTGTGTTGCTCCCCGTGTAGGTTCCCGTCGCATGCAAAACACCAGGCCTTCTTGGCCATAGTCTCTTGGCCTTGCATTAAGCCCTCGGTTGTGCCGTCGCTTGCGTCTGCACGACCACCGTCGCTCTGCCTTGCTCCCGTTTTTTGCACGCCTCCGCCCAGGCGATGAGGTTTGTCGCGATGGCGGCACGGGACGCATCGATGCGCGTGCCGTCCTTGGGCGCCCTGGCGCCGTTGGCTCGTGCCGCAGTACAGGCTGCCAGCACGGACTCTGCCTGGGCGATTTCGTCATCCGTGGGGGTGAATCCTTTGTTCAGGGCGGCTACCTGGTACGTGCGCATGCAGAGGCCACCATTGAAGCCCGCCTGGCGTCCAGTAATGGCCGCCGCCAGCGTGTCGTCGTAACTGGCGACGAGTCCACGAGAGGTAGCGCGCCACCATGCTCCAATGGGCTGGACCCCTGTGGCGTGAGCAATAATGATGAGCCGCTGCATGAGGTAGGGCATGAGGTGCAGGTCTCCGGATGGTTCCTCGCGCAGGTCCATCACGAGGTCGGCGCGTCCCAGGCTGATCGACTTAACGCGCGTACTGGCCTGGATGAGCTGCACGGCGTCCCAGTTCCCACGTCCGGTGTCGAAGCAGAGGTGCAGCTCCAGGGCTTGCTCCGGACTGACCGGATCATCCGCTTCAAGAATCTCGCCCACCGGGGGTGGCTTGACCACACCGCGCTCGGCCTGTAACGCCCCGAGGAGGCTGTCGGCTTCCTGGACTTGCGCCACGCTCGTGACGCCAGGCAGCATCACCCCGCTCAGGCCACGCCACACCGAGGCGTGAAGATCAGCGTAGAGTAGCTCGATGTCGGCGCGGACGAACACCTCAGCACCCTGTGCACACAGGCGCGGGATGGTCTCGCGTACGCGCGCTCGCGCCACATGCTTCTTCGTGTCGTGCACCATGTCCTGGAGATCGAGCACAATGACGTCTGCGCCGGCCTGTGCGGATTCTGCCAGTCGTGCCTCGTCGTGAGCCGGGACGATCAGCCACGATCGGCGTATTCTATCTCCCATAAACTTTTCCTTTGTTGGTCGTGTGCTGGCTCTGGCCTGCATGGTCCCATACCGCTAAGCCGATTGCGTACGCTAGGAGATCCTGGGGCTGGGCGGCATTGTAACGCAAGGCGGGGGGGGTGACAAGGCGGGAAAGGGATTTGCCGCCACAGGTCTTCACCGCAGCGCTGGTCTCTCGCATCATAGCGCCGCAACCTGATGATCTCGTCTGTGACCTGGGTGCAGCGCCTGCCAGTGAAACGTCCTACATGGCGCAGTTCAAGAATACAGGGGTTTGCTATGCTGGCGCCGGAGGGAGTTTTATGTACGCTATCTGCACTTTTATAGTTTGGCGGAGAATGAAGCGGTCGTGCAGGGCCTCATGGAGCAACGCCCGGCTACCTTCCAGCCGATTAAGCTTCCGCTGCCCCATAACTCTAGCCTGCTACAATGGAAGGATTATACGTATGACGCACACATGCAGCACTGCTGGCGGCTCTACCTCCATCAGACCGGCTCGGTGAGATTCTTCGTGGCCGGCATTCGTGCTTGAGCCGCAACGCAGTGCTGTACGGGGATATCTTGACACGCGTTTTAGTATCTCTTTGATAACAATTGATAACTTCTATTTGATACTGCGCCATAAAGCTCACAGCCTCTTGAGCACTACACCGCACCTGGAACGGCTTGCTGGGCTCCAGGTAATCTGTAGGCTTGCCACGGCTCCAGAGTATCCGGCACTATCTCAAGCTGACGACAGCGGCTCTGCAACGTTTTGGCAGCTAGGCATGTCGCCATGTACTGGAGCTGTCTGAGACCCAAGTCATTGCGCATCTGCACGGGCGCGAGCCGTCTCTGCACCTCAATATCCGACGGGGTATGTGATGCTCCCCCGTGCTCGTTATATTCTTGGCTATGGTCTCTCTATACCAGGCCATCTGCACTCACAACTGCTACAGCACGCTGCCGTCTCGTTTTAGGCATCGACAATCGCCAGCCTTTTGTGGGAGCCGACAAATCTGGCACGATTCGAATTGATGAGATGTACAACGGCAGCGGTGACGAGAGCATCGTCCTCAGGATCCACCTCAGCATTGAGAGCCGCAATCAGATCATACAATGTTGTCGTAATACTCGCCGGGTTAGAGGAAGCGGCTGGGGTCGCTGCTGGGCACGTTGCAAGAGCTGGCATGATATCGTCTCCTTAGTACGTGATTGTGTCATTATGTAAGGACTTCAGTATTATCAGATATTCTCTACGGAACATTAACAGCAATTTCTATGCCAAATCTATAGCTGCAGATGTATGTCGCCGAAAATTAGTGGTGATATAGCCTGGAGAATACTGACGCCGGACTCTTCGTCTCTCATTTTGAGATGTCACTCACGTGCAGAAGGATGCACAGATGTTGGGTTTTCGACACAAACTGTCAGGGGTGTGACAAGTCTCTGTGGTGTGCAACGTCGCGCCAGGCCATGAGCGACAAGATCGCTGTCGCGTCCGGACAACGTGCGGGACGCTTGCACCACACGGGCGCCAGGTGGTAGCATTGCTCTGGAAAATTTGGGACCACTACCTATGATAAGGCACTTGCACTGTGATAGATCTGCCGCTGTGGCCTTGGCTCGTGCATAATTTAGGTGTGGCGGGGGCGCTCGTCTCCTCTCTGATGATGCTGAGCTGGATTGTCACACCTGTGCTCCTCGCCCTGCTGTATCGCAAAAGCCTGGCCCTCCAACGCCATCTCGTTGACCTCTCTGACCGCCTCGGTGCCCAGCAGAGGCAACAGCAAGTGGAGCGTCTGAAGCGCGATGGTGACCGCAAGAAACCCAGGCCAGGCCGTCGCCGTTAACATTTCTATAATCCCCTCTCCCGCCAAGAGAGGGATAGAGTGAGGGTCCCCTTAGGAGGATAGGCGTGGAGGTACATGCGACAGCCACAGGAAAAAAGGTGGCTTTGGTCAATCTTGGGTGTGCCAAGAATCTCGTGGATGCCGAGGTGATGCTGGGCAAGCTGTCTGAGCAGGGATACGAACTGACGCTTGACCCTACGCAGGCTGATTATCTCATTGTTAATACCTGCGGCTTTATTCAGAGCGCTAAAGAAGAGTCCATCGACCATATTCTCGAGATGGCCCAGATCAAAGCCCAGCACAAGCAGAAAAAACTGGTCGTTACCGGGTGTCTGGCGCAGCGTTATGGCGACGCACTGCTGCAAGAAATGCCCGAGATCGACGTGCTGGTTGGTACCGGTGATTTTCAACACTTGCCGCAGGTTTTAGTGCAGTTGCACACACCGCTACCGCAGCGCGCTTATCTCAGCAACGACGTGTATCTGTATCAGGACAACGACGCTCGTATCCAGACTACGCCGGGGCACACAGCGTATATAAAAATCGCCGAGGGCTGCAATCACCTCTGCACATTTTGTATCATCCCCAAAATGCGTGGTCGTCTGAAGAGCCGTAGTATCGAGTCGATCCTGACTGAAGCTCGGCTGTTGGGGCAAGGTGGGGTCCGTGAAGCCATTTTGGTGGCACAGGATAGCACCGAATACGGTGCTGACCTCGGGCTGCGCCAGGGATTGGCGCAGCTCCTGACGCGACTGGGTACAGAAGCAACCTCGCTCGATTGGCTCCGGGTGTTGTATTTGTATCCCTCGATGATAAGCTCTACCTTGCTCGATGTGTATGCCCAGCAGGAGCGTCTCTGCCCGTATTTTGATATGCCGATGCAACATGCCTCTGATCGCCTGTTGCGTATCATGAAACGCGGGTACACGCAGCGCACGCTGTGTCGTTTGCTCGACACTATTCGCCAGCGTCTACCCGAGGCGACCATTCGCAGCACGTTTATTGTAGGTTTTCCTGGTGAAACGCCAGCGGATGTGGAGGAGTTGCTACGGTTTCTCGAACAGGCCCAGCTCGATCGAGTTGGGGTGTTTACTTATTCGCGGGAAGAGGGTACGCCGTCCTATGCGCTACCCAACCAAGTGCCGGCTCGTGAGGCGGCCAGGCGGCGGCGCGCCGTCATGACGTTGCAGCAGGAGATCTCACAGCGTAAACACCAGGCCCTGGTGGGCCGGCAGCTGTGGGCCTTAGTTGATGAGGACGCCACTGAGACCCAACCCGCGGTTGGACGTCTGGCGAGCCAGGCGCCCGACATCGACGGGGTAGTATATATCGACGGGCCAGTCACCAGTGGCGACCTGGTGCTGGTCGAGATCACGGCTGCCAAGGCGTACGATTTCACGGCGCGTGTTGTGCAGCCTGCCACCTGACGATACGCCCGCATCGCCTCACCCCGGTCAAGCGCCTCCTGCTTGTGGGAATAGCAGGGCCTCAGGTATACTGCCGCTAGCAGGAGGCACCACACGTCTCACCCTAGGCTGTAGAGGAGAGTTCCATGCGCCCAGTACGACCTGTCTACATTGTGGCCCAGGCAGTGACCCCGTTTATCGGGAAGGGCCACCCGGATTTCATCGTGAAAGGCCACCCGGATTTTGGGAAGCACGAGAATCCTACGTTGGAAGACCACCTGGCGCACGTCGTCCGCCAGGTGCTGGCAGAGTCCGAGATCGACCCTCGTCTGATCCAGCGGGGCTATGTTGGCAATTTTGCTGGTGAGCTGTTTTCCAGTCAGGGCTTTTTAGGAGCGATGCTAGGACGTGCGGATGAGCGCCTGGCCGGTATCGGCTGCGCCCGCGTCGAGGCTGCCTGTGCCTCTGGCGGGGTAGGGATCGTGGGCGCTATTGAGTCCATCCAGGCTGGCTTAGACGTTGTACTGGTCGTCGGTGCTGAGGTGCAGACGACGGTCAGACCTCGCGAAGGGGCGGATTATCTGGCACGCGCGTCGCACTATGCCACCGAGCGGCCCATCGACGATTTTACCTTTCCAGCCCTGCTCGCCCGCCGCGCCAAAGCCTATAAAGAAGCGTATGGGATAACAGATCGCGACCTGGCGCATTTCTCTGTTAAAGCCTACGCCAATGCCAACCGTAACCCGCTCGCCCATATGCATACGGTCAAGATGACCCTTGAGCAGGCAGCCACTGCGAGTGATACCAACCCTAACTTCCTGCAGAACCCTGAGCTTAAGGCGCATCTCAAGGTGAGCGATTGCTCTCAGGTCAGCGACGGTGCTGCTGCGGTTATCCTCGCTAGTGAAGAGGGCATCCAGAAGCTTGGACGGTCACACGCCCACTGTGTCAAGGTATGTTCGTATGGTTTCTGTACTAACCCACTGGGGCAAGTCAAAGACCTCCTGCGCTTCGACACGACCGCGGCAGCGACGGCGGAGGCACTGCGGGACGCTGGCCTGACCCCTCAGAACGTGCAGGTGGCGGAAGTGCACGACTGCTTCACTATTGCCGAGTTGATGATGTACGAGGCGATCGGCTGGGCTGAACAGGGGCAAGGGATTGACCTGGTGCTCTCGGGCCGCACCTCGATTGAGGGGGATATCCCGGTCAATCCAGGTGGAGGCCTGGTGGGTTTCGGGCATCCTGTGGGTGCTACCGGTGTCAAACAGGCTGCCGAGATTTATCGCCAGATGAAAGGGCTGTGCGAGGATTATCAGATCCAGCGTGAGCTGCACACTGGCCTGACCGCCAATATGGGTGGTGACGACCGTACCGTGGTCTCGCTGCTCCTGGAGAACGTGTCCTAAGTACTGTGCCATAACGCCAGGAAGTAAGGTATGATACGCCCCATCATAGAGCGTCCTATGGACACGATATTGTGGTCAAGTGGCGTATACGAGGAAGGTGACTATCGTGGAAATTCTAGGCATTGACATCGGTGGAACAGGTATTAAGGGCGCGCCAGTTGACACACTCACGGGAGAGTTGCTTGGGGAGCGCTTTCGCCTGCTCACGCCATCCCCGGCGACGCCGGCAGCCATGAGCGCGACAGTCGCCGAAGTCGCGGCCCATTTCTCCTGGCATGGTCCAATCGGGTGTGGTTTTCCTGCTGCTATTCGGGGTGGCAAGGTGCGTACAGCGGGGCATGTAGCCAAGGAATGGATTGGCTGTGAGGCGGAGAAGCTGTTCCAGGAAGCGACTGATTGTCCCGTGACCGTACTCAACGATGCGGATGCTGCTGGCTATGCCGAGATGCGTTTTGGGGCAGGACAAGGTCGCAAGGGGGTTGTCCTCATCGTCACCCTGGGCACGGGTATCGGCACGGCCCTGTTTATCGATGGGCATCTCGTCCCGAACACAGAATTGGGGCATATCGAAATCCGTGGTAAGGATGCGGAGGTGCGCGCGGCTGCCAGTGCCCGCGAGAGGAAGGACCTGAGCTGGAAGAAATGGGCGCGTCGGGTGGACGAGTATCTCAAGTATATGAACGCCTACCTCTGGCCCGATCTGATTATCATTGGAGGCGGAGTCAGCAAGAAGGCTGACAAATTCTTGCCGCTCTTGACTGTCGAGACCGAGGTTGTGCCGGCGCAAATGGAGAATGAAGCAGGCATCGTGGGCGCAGCGATCGCAGTGCTGTATCGGCAGCCCCAGGCAGACAACGCTGCTGAGCCGACGGCACAGGATACGGCGCAGCAGGACGTGTCTGAGGACGACATAGCCAATTGAGGATTGGTATGGAACTCTTTGTCATTCGCCATGCCATCGCTGTGCCGGGGAGTATGCTCCTGGCAGATGTGGATCGTCCGCTGAGTCCCAAGGGGCGTAAGCGCTTTTCTGAGGCAGTCCTGGGGCTCCAATGTCTTAAGGTACGCTTTGATCGGCTGTATCATAGCCCCTGGCTCCGTGCCGTGGAAACAGCCGAGTTATTGGCGCCTGTGCTGGATGGCAAGGCGGTATGCAGTCCAGCCCTGGCGTGTGCACCGAGCCAGGATTTGCTTGATGCTCTCGTCGGTGCGCGGGTGGCCCTGGTGGGCCATGCACCATGGATGGGGGAGTTAGTGGCGTGGCTGACCACCGGGGCGCCGCCGCACGGGAGTGTGTTTGCTTTTAAGCGCGGTGGGGTGGCCTGGCTGGAGGGGCAGCCGCAACCGGGTCGGATGGTGTTACACGCTTTTCTCCCGCCGAAGGTGCTCCGGGAATTGGGAGAGAGGGCCACACGCTGACCACGAGCTCGCGCCCAAACACCTTCTCAAATGCCTCAGCGCGCTTTTGAATGCCCCATACTTCTACCTGACAATCATGGGCAGCGTGGATGTGCAAGGCGACACGGTTGGCATCAATGGGGCGTAACCAGGCTTGCTGGACGAGGCCGGCATGACCACGGTCTAAATGCTTTGCCAGGCGCAGGAAGACACTTAAGACCCGCACGATGTCCTGGCTGTGTGTGTCGAGTGCAGCGAAGGCGGGATCTTTCTTACGGGGCAGAGCCTTGCGCTGGTAGAGCGCCGTGGTTGCCATCATGGCAATTTCTTTCTGGTCAAAGCCCAGCAGATTGGCATGGCGGATGAGGTAATACGCGTGGGCCTGGTAGTCAGTGTAGGTGAGGAAGGCCCCAATGTGGTGTAGCAACGTTGTGTACTCTAACAGCTCACGCTCCCACGCTCCCAAACAGTGTAATCCCACGTCGCGTGCACTATCAAACAATCCGAGTGCGAGCCGGGCTGTCGTCTCGGCATGGGCTTCGTCAAAATGGCAGGCGCGTCCCAACTGCAGCACACTGCGGGCCCGTACCGATAGTTCTGCCATCAGTGAGGCGTCCTCATGCTTCAGCAGGTAATCCACCAGGAGTCCTTCGCGCAATCCGCGCTCACTGATATGGATCTCCGGTACGCCGAGTTCCTGCATGAAGGCATCGAGAATAGCAGCACCAGCGAGGATGATGTCCGCCCGCTCTGGCTGCAGACCCGGCACCTTGCGGCGCTCCTCAAGAGGCAGCGCCGCTAACAGCGCCACCACCTGCCGCAGGTGTGCGTACGTCAAAACATCGTCCGGTTGGAGTGGCCGTTTGTAGAAACGGCGCGCGGCCACATCGGCGACAGTCCGGATGGTGCCTGAACTGCCGATAGCCAGATCAATGCGATAGGTCCGCATCTCGCGCAGTGTGCGCACAGCATGGTGGCGCACGTAGCGTTGGATGGCGTCGTACGTCTGGAGCGGCACAGGACCACGAGCCTCAGGCAGGAAGTGCGTGGTGAGACGGATGGCGCCCAGTTTGAGTGACCCTACATAAGCGTGCTGGTGCTGACTGCCAATGATCACCTCCGTGCTGCCACCACCAATATCGATAAAAAACGCCTGCTGGTCCCCTAAATGGACGCCATGTGACACACCGAGGTAAATCAGTCGTGCCTCCTCTAGCCCGGCGATGACCCGCACGTCAATGTGGGCCTCTGCCTGGAGACGCTGCACAAAGGCGTCCTGATTATCGGCTTCGCGGGTTGCCGCCGTGGCTACTGCTATGATCTCGTCTGCCCCATTGGCGCGTGCCAGTTCAGCAAACTCTTTGGCAACCAGCACAGCCCGCTCTATAGCTGCTTGCTGCAAGTGCTGGTGGACAAACTCGCCCTCGCCAAGCCGTACAATTTGTCTGAGTTCGGTCAGAATGGTGTACGAATGATTCGGATGCAGACGCACCAACAGCAGGCGGATCGAGTTGGTGCCAATGTCGATGAAGGCCACGGTCCGCGCTTCGGCACTGGTCAAGGATGTTTTCCTCCTCACACGCTATCGCCATTGTTGCTGGGCATAGGTGGCGCAATCGGGGTGGTCATGTCGGTCTCTGGCACAGACAGAAAGCCACGCGATATCAGTTCCCCTTGGCCGGGTCTGGTCTGGGCTTGACTGGCAATCGACTCGCTACGGGTTTTCCAATGCTGCAGCAGCCAGTCCTGGGCACTTATCCCTTCTGTGTTGGGTGGCGGACTCAGGCGCTCGTAGCTACCATCGGACCGCAGGCGTCTGGCCTGGACGTTATCCTGGAAGTGAATATGCAAGATATCCTGGATGATCGCTTGCCGTAAGCGTGGATCGTCGATTGGGAAGAGGATTTCGACGCGACGATCGAGGTTCCGTGGCATCAGGTCCGCACTGCCGAGCCATACCTCCTCCTCCCCACCATTACGGAAATAATAGATGCGGGCATGCTCCAGGAAGCGTCCAACGATCGAAGTGACCGTGATGGTTTCACTGAGTCCTGGAATTCCTGGGCGCAAACAGCAGATGCCGCGGACCTGGAGGTCAATTTTCACCCCTGCCTGGGAGGCAGTGTAGAGTGCCTGGATACAGGCTTTGTCGACCAATGCGTTCATCTTGAAGGCCAGATAGCCGTCGCCATGCTGGCGTTGACGCTCAGTCTCACGGGCAATACGCGCCAGGAGCTGCTGGCGCATGGTCACGGGAGCGACGAGCAGTTTGCGGTAGGTCTCCTGGCGGGAATACCCCGTGAGGGCATTAAACAGGTCTGCCACATCGGCACCCAGAGCTGGATCACAGGTAAAATAACTCAGGTCCGTATAGATGCGGCCTGTCACGGGATTGTAGTTGCCCGTGCCCAGGTGCACGTAGCGTCGTAGTCCATCCGCCTCGCGGCGCACGACCAGACACATTTTGGCATGTGTTTTCAGTCCGAGGACCCCGTAGATCACGTGCACCCCAGCCTGTTCGAGTGCCCGCGACCAGGCAATGTTGTGCTCTTCATCAAAGCGTGCTTTGAGTTCGACCAAGACCGCCACTTGCTTATGGTTCTCGCGTGCCTCCATGAGCGCTTCGATGATGGGCGAATTCTCCCCCACGCGGTACAAGGTCTGCTTGATCGCTAAGACCTGTGGATCTCTAGCTGCCGCACTCACGAAGTCCACCACTGGTATGAAACTGTTGTAGGGCTGGTACAGGAGCACGTCCTGTCGACGCAGGACCGCAAATACATCTTCGGTTTTTTTCATGAGGGCGTGCGGCACGGCCGGCAGAAATGGTGCATCTTTCAAGTCTGGGCGATCAATATGGGTCAGTTCCATAAGATCAGCCATGCCCAGGGGGCTATCAACCGTATACACCAGGGAGGGCGCCAGATCTAAATTGCGGATCAGGACAGCGCGCACGGTGTCAGGCATGGTCTGATCGACTTCGAGCCGTATCACCGAGCCGAACTGGCGCATGCCCACCTGTTCTTCCATATCTGTCAAGAGATCAGAGGCCTCATCGTCCTTGATTTCGAGGTCAACGTCACGCGTGACGCGAAACGGATAGGCAGCCAACACGGTGAGCCCTGGAAACAGCATGCCCAGGTGCGCGGCAATGACCTCCTCCATCCAGACAAAGGTATTGGCCAACCCCTCTGTTAACCCTCGCTGCATGTACTGCTGTGCCTGGTCTTCATCCGGTATGCGTACCAGGCGCGGCAAGACGTCTTCGACTTTGACCCTGGCAAAGCGCTTGCCCCGTTGTGGATCGTTGACGACGACCGCTAAATTAAAGCTGAGGTTCGATATATGCGGAAAGGGGTGCGTCGGATCAAAGGCAAGCGGGGTGAGGACCGGTAAGACTTCACGCTCGAAATACCAGCGTAAGAAGGCACACTGTTGCGGCTGCATGTCCCGGTAGTGCTGGAGCCGGATACCAGCCTGCTGCAGCTTCGGCATCAAGTCCTGCTGCCAGCAGGCCGCCTGCCGGGCCAGATGTACGGCCAGGGTGTTGTGAATCGCCGCGAGCTGCTCCGATGGCGTCATGCCATCGGGAGGCACTTCCAGGACGCCACCCGTGACCTGCCGGCGCAGACCGGAAACACGAATCATAAAAAATTCATCCAAATTGGTGGCAAAAATAGCCAGGAATTTGACTCGTTCGAGGAGGGGATGGCGCTCGTCGAGGGCTTCCTCCAGGACGCGCCAGTTAAACTGCAACCAGCTCAGTTCGCGGTTAATATACAGTGATGGATCGTCCAAATCTACGGTTGGACTTGATGTCTGGTGTGGTAGTGACATCCGCTGTGCAGGCATAGGGTCCTCTGTCTGCTCATGGAGTATCAAAGGCGAGACAACATGCCTTGGGGTAGCCCCAGAAGTGTACCATGCTCCTATGCAATCTGCCGCAACGCTTCAACCACGCACACACATGGCGAGACCCAGGACGAACAGTAAAGCGAACATCAAACGGCGAAAACGGCCCTGATGAATACGGTCGAACAGGCGGATACCAGCTGTGACACCAATGGCGGATGGGACAGCGTAGAGGCAGGCGAGCCATGC
>JBMDXC010000395.1:0-8847 GCA_048594805.1 Candidatus Entotheonellaceae bacterium
TCCCCCCGCAGGCGGTGCACCTCGGCTTGCTGGTAGAACGCCGCAGCGGGGGGGTGCTGGTCGAATCCCAGGGTGAAACGCTCGCAGGCGCGCCGTGCCTCATCGAGGGCGTCCGGCCAAGCTCCTTGCAATTGCATGATCTCGGCACGGTGCACCAGGCAAGTCGCAGTGAAGGCGATCATCTCGGGTTGTTGCGCGCACCACTGCGCCAGCGCGGAAGTCCACTCGCGGGCACGATCCAACGCATACGCTTGCTGACAGACCTCGATGACGCTGCAATAGATTAACCCGGTCATGATGGGCGACAGCTCCCCCACGGTGACCGCGACCATGGCCTCGTCTAGGAGCGCGAGTCCCTCCTGGACCTGCCATTGTTGTATGAGGGCCCGGCCCTGCATATGGCGGGCACAGGCGATCAGGTCTGCCTCGCTGAACCGTTCGCCAATCGCGGCAGCGCTCAACGCCGTCGCGTACGCGGCTGCGCCATTGCCTTCAGCGAGACGCTGCTCCGCGACCGGCAGCAGTAGGTATCCCTGCTCCACACAGTCACGAGGTTCGAGCAGCCGCTGCGAGCGGGCGAGCCATCCAGTCGCGCGTCCCGTCTCGCCTCGCAGGAGCAGACGGAGACCGATCCAGAATGCGCAACGGGCGGCGCGCACGCTTTCACCAGCGTGCAGATGGGCCTGATGGGCGCGCTCAAGCACCCGCAGAAACTCGTCCTCCCGACCACTCAGGTATGCCGATGTCGCCAGCAGTTCGAGATCCTCAACTTCCAATAGAGTTCCCTGATCAGCATGCGAGAGCGACTGGTAGGCAGCGGCCCATGCCTGCCGCCGGTAGGACTCGCGGCCCAGTGTGAGTTTGTCGAGCAGGTCCATGGTGTCTCGCTTACCACGGGTCGGCTTTGGGAGCAAGATGGCGTGTGCCGCACGATCCCCCTTCGCCGCCCAACGCTGAGGATGAGCCATGCACTTCAGCCCGCGGCTCCATGCCTTGGATACTTATGAAGGCCCCCTCCTCAGCATGCCATTCCAGTATGCTAATAGTGGATAAAAGTGGCTATGAAGAGGAGAAGACCTCAGGCGATTCTACACTAAACCGCGTCCATTTTCCCTCTTCCATGAGGGCTTTATTGACACTGTAAATTTTTCGTTACCGTGCTCGACAGGTAGTTTTATCGCATGGCAAACGTTATGATATGGGGAAGAGTCGATCGGTCGCTATTTTTGCTTTTGGGAAGAGAGTTCTATGGTACGACAACCCGCCCATGTGCGTGCTGATGACGAGCAGTCGGGAGAGCAGATCCCACCGCTTGAGCCTGGAGATCGGCTCACACGCGATGAATTTGAACGCCGTTATGAAGCAATGCCGCGGGGGATCAAAGCTGAACTGCTTGAGGGGGTCGTCCATATGCCATCGCCAACCCGTTATCGTCGTCATGGGCGACCACATTTGCACCTGATTACCTGGTTAGGGTACTACGAATCAGGTACCCCTGGAGTAGAGGCCGGTGATAATAGTACGACCCGGCTTGACATGGGCAATGAACCGCAGCCAGACGCCGTATTGCTGATCGATCCGGCTCGCGGTGGCCAGGCACATATCAGTGCCGATGATTATATTGAGGATGCGCCCGAGTTCGTCGCCGAGGTCGCCGCGAGCAGCGTCAGTATTGATATGCACACGAAATTCCGGATCTACGAGCGCAGTGGCGTGCGCGAATACCTGGTGTGGCGTGTGCTGGAACAGGCCGTCGACTGGTTCGTCCTCCGCGCCGGGCACTACGAACGGCTAGTGCCAGATGCGCAAGGAGTGCTCCGCAGCGAAGTCTTCCCTGGTCTGTGGCTCGATACCGCAGCTTTACTCGGGGGTGACATAGCGACGGTGCTCGCTACCCTCCAACATGGTCTGGCGAGCTCAGACCATGAGACATTTGTAGCGCGCTTGCACCCTCCCAGCCCTTAGATGTCTACGCCTGTCTCGTGTTTAGGTGTCCGTATACATCCAGCATTGAGGATCGCGCAGTGCAACAGCGCATAGGTATTGATGTAGGAGGCACGAACACCGACGCCGTACTGATGCAAGGCCAGGAGGTAGTCGGTTGGGTCAAAACGCCGACCACGGCTGACGTCACCAGCGGGATTGTCACGGCCCTGCAGGAGCTGTTGCAGCAGACCTCTGCAGTACCAAGTGACATCCGTGGGGTGATGCTTGGCACGACCCATTTTACTAATGCGGTCGTGCAGCGCCGTCATCTCAGTCCTGTAGCAGCTGTGCGTCTGGGTTTACCCGCCACGGCGTGCGTGCCACCGCTCACCGATTGGCCGGAGGATCTGCGGGAACTGGTGGGGCAAGCCACATACATGCTGCCTGGCGGTCATGAGGTCGACGGCCGACCCATTGTTCCCTTCGAGCCGCAAGCGATGGAACGCGTTGCCTACGATATCAAGGCGTGTGGCATTACGGACGTGGCCATCACCTCCGTCTTTTCCCCAGTTGACGCATCATTGGAACGCCAGGCCGCGGCGATTGTGCAGCACGTGGTGCCAGACGCGACCGTCACGCTGTCGTGCGATATTGGCCGCCTGGGTCTGTTGGAGCGCGAAAATGCGGCGGTGATGAATGCCTGTCTGCGGCGTTTGGGGCGTACCACTGTGCAGGCGTTTCGTCAGGCACTGGCCATTGTGGGGCTGCACGCCCCGCTGTTTCTGACCCAAAACGATGGCACGCTGATGAGCGCAGCCTATGCTCAGCAATACCCCGTGCTGACCTTCGCTTCTGGACCAACCAACAGTATGCGTGGGGCAGCGTTTTTAACGGGTGTCGCGGATGCCATGGTCATCGATATCGGTGGCACCACTGCAGATATAGGGGCCCTCATCAAAGGTTTCCCGCGGCCGGCGTCACTGGCGGTGGAGGTCGGTGGCATGGGGGCGCCGACCGTGAGTATCGAGCGCATCATCCGTGGGGATGCAATCCTCTACGCCGTGCGTGCCCTGGAGCGTCATGTGGGGCGGCGCGTTGATGCGCTCATCTCGAAGGAAATTGGTGGCAGTAACTCCATGCGCCCGATGCTGGCGGCGGCCCTGGGTGACCTGCCGGTGGTGGATGGGGATGGCATGGGGCGTGCCTTCCCCGAGTTGCAGATGTGCACATTTTTCATCTACGGTCTGCCGGCGGCGCCCGCTGCTTTATGCGACATTCGGCATAATGTCGTGCTCTTTGACGAAGTGCGTGATGCCTTCTGGCTGGAGCGCATGGCACGCGCGGTGACCATACAAATGGGCTGTCATGCCGCCTATGCCATGGCCCCATGGAGCGGCGCTGAGATCAAACGTACGGCTGTACCCCACACGGTGACACAGGCGCGTGCCATCGGCGCCGTGGTGCTGGAAGCACGGCGGCATCAGGAGAATCCGATCCCACCTCTCGTCGCCTCGCAGGGGGGGAGGGTATTGTTTGAGGGGAAAATTGTCGATGTGCTGCGTCGAGTGACGGGCGGCTTTGCGCGTGGTGAGGTGACGATCGAGGGTCTCGATGACTCTCGTGGCCAGCACCTCACCATTGACTTCCAGAACGAAAATCTCATTGCCCGCTGTGGCGAGACGGTACTGTGTACGGTCCCGGACCTCATCTGTATCCTGGAACGGGATAGCGGGACACCGATCAATACCGAACTGCTACGCTACGGCTTTCGCGTTGTGGTCGTGGCATTTCCGGCGCCAGCGCAACTGACCAGCGCCCAGGCTCTTCAGGTCGTGGGACCGCAAGCCTTCGGCTATGACGTGCCGTATCGTCCGCTTGTCCCATCGTCCTCTCCCGAAGAGGGAACTTGCGCGGCTGCACATGTCTCACTACAATCTCCTCCAGATATACATGATACGCAGTGATGCTGCAAGAAGGGGAGACACCATGCCCATTTTGGAATACCTGTGCAAGGAGTGTGAACAGCAGTTCGAGACCATTGTGCTGGGAACGCAGCAACCGGCGTGTCCCTCATGCCACAGCACGAAGCTCGAACGGTTGTTGTCCGTGTTTGCCGTAGGCGGAAAGAGCGACAGCTTTGCGGCGAGCGAATCGTTTGGGCCCTGCGGTACCTGTGGTGACCCTCGTGGTCCAGGGGCCTGTGCGATGGATTAGTCTCTGGCATGACCCGCACACCCTGGCGGGTCAACCAGGCGGTCAGGACACAAGGCGCAGGCATCATGCCACCCTGCCTTTCCCCTGATGCGTTGTGTCCTTTGTGATGCACTCTCACATGGGGTCCTGCAACCACCAAACATTCGCTCACATATTGCCCTATCAAATGCTTAGAGAAGTCTCCATGCATGACCGACAGGTCTGCATGGCCGGCCGCTCTCAGCCTAAGGAGACCCCTATGGACGCTCGCACCTACAAGCTCATTGAGCTCGTTGGCGTATCGAATGAAAGCTACTCCGAGGCCACCAAGAACGCGATTGCGCGTGCCAGTGAAACGCTGCGTGGTTTAGGGTGGTTTGAGGTCACTGAACTGCGCGGGCTCATCCAGGACGGCGAGATTTCTGAGTACCAGGTGACGCTCAAGGTGGGCTTCCGCCTCGAGGAGGGGAAGGACGCCTTCAGTGAGCGTGCATAGTGTTGTCCCTCTATCATAGCGCAGGAGCAGCAGGTTGGAGGCGGCTGCGCCTTGCACGGGTGTGGCGGATGATGACGTTTGTGGCTTTGCGCCCGCTTACAGAGATCCCTACCCTTGTCCAGGGCGGTCAGATGATGAGGACGAGGTGATGAGCGAAACGGTGAATGAAGGCCGGGAGGCGCTATCGGGCAGCGAGCTCCAGGAGCTGTGGTCAGCGCTGGCCCCCGAGGCTCGTCTCGAAGCCTTTAAAGCTCTTTTCCGGGCGGAAGCGGAGGATTTCTTCTGGAATCTGAGTGCGCCGGATCAAGTCGAGCTGCTGCTGGCGCTACCAGCCGTGGAACGTCGCGGGTGGATGCGGCTCCTGGCGCCTGATGATGCCGCAGATGCGGTACAGGCCGCCCCGGAAGAGGAGCGTGACGGTCTGCTCGCGCTGCTCGATGACTCCGCTCGTAAAGAGGTGACGGCCCTCTTGGCGTATGCGGAGGATCAAGCAGGTGGGCTCATGAGCCCACGTTTTGCGCGTGTGCGCCCGGATATGACCGCTGACGAAGCCATCAGCTATCTCCACAAGCAGGCGCGTGAGCGCGTTGAGACTATTTACTATGTGTACGTTCTCGATGCCCAGCAACGGCTCGTGGGCGTCGTGTCGTTCCGGCAACTCTTTGAAGCGCCAGGCAGCATGAAAGTCCGGGATCTCATGCAGACTGAGGTCGTCACTGTCTCGGAACAGATGGATCAAGAGGATGTGGGTCTGCTGTTTGCCAAGCACTCGCTTCTAGCCATCCCCGTGGTGGATGCCGATCGACATATGAAAGGAGTTGTGACCGTGGATGACATCGTCGATGTCGTCCAGGAAGAAGCCACAGAAGATATCCAGAAAATCGGTGGTATGGAAGCCCTCGACGAGCCATATCTGGACATTGGCCTGTTCCGCATGATCCGCAAACGTGCTGGCTGGCTGTCGGCGTTGTTCATAAGCGAGACGCTCACCGCGACGGCTATGGGCTATTACGAGCACGAAATTGCCCGGGCGGTGGTGTTAGCGCTGTTTATTCCACTCATTATTAGCAGTGGTGGCAATTCAGGTTCGCAAGCCTCGACCCTGGTGGTGCGGGCTATGGCCCTGGGTGAAGCCCGGCTACGGGACTGGTGGCGAGTAATGCGCCGTGAGTTTGCCGCTGGACTGGCGCTGGGTTCCATTCTCGGCCTGATCGGTCTGCTGCGGATCTTGCTCTGGCCGACGCGTGCCGCGCTCTATGGGGAGCACTACGTTCTGGTCGCCATCACTGTAGCGTGCAGCCTGGTCGGGGTTGTCCTGTGGGGCACTATCAGCGGCTCAATGCTGCCTCTCATCATGCGCCGCCTGGGCTTTGATCCTGCCAGCGCTTCGGCCCCATTTGTCGCCACCCTGGTTGATGTGACTGGCCTGGTCATCTACTTTACAATGGCGAGTGTCATTCTGCACGGCACCCTGCTTTGATCCAGGGCTACTCTCTGTATCATGCGTGGGAGCCGTTTCTCAGGGCGCTCTGCTCTAGCTTTAGCCGGCTATAGGGGCACTCTAAATACATAATGAAAAGCGGGATGGGTGATACAGGCGGTACATGCCCTCTTAAAGCATCAGGGGAGATATGCCTGGGACTACGAGGAAGCCGGCGCCGTCGGGCGCAGCTCCGGACAGAGGGCACGCAGCATATCCCAGGGATAAATGCCCGTGCGGTGACCGTCACTCCAGTCGATATGCAGGGCGTAATTGCCCACCGCACTCAGACGGACAGGGTGGACGTCTTGCGTGGTAACGGCGGTCACCACCTGGAAGGGATTGGCTGGCGCCTGGTGCTGCTGGCCTCGCAGCTCGCGACAGGTGGCACACGGACACGCTTTGCGCAGAGCGCTATAAGGATAAAGGCACTCGTGCCCATCATCCCAGAGGATGCGCATCATGCCCTGATAATCCCGCTGGATTTCCACCGGGTAAAATATCTCACGGGCGTCAGCCATAGAAAGCACCTTGCTCCCGTTAAAGCCCTCTCCATGAGGGAGAGGGCCCGGGAGACACATCTGTACGTGGCACCCTCTACCGACGCGCCGCTGACGCGGCTGCCTGGTTGGCAGAGGCCGGTTTTTTGATTTCCAGGACATAGGGCCGCGGGGCGAGTTTGAACAGGTCGTAGAATAACTCGAGGTCTTCCGACCCTTCCCAGGCGCCAGCGGCAAGTTTAACAAACGTGGGCTCCTGACCATTGCAAAGGATGGTCGGCACCCCAAAGATGTTGTGCGGATCACTCGATTCCTCGTGGTCTGCCCCAACGGCTTTTTTGTACTTGCGGGTGCGCAAGTCTTCCGCCAGCACGGTCGTATCAATATCAACTTCCCGCGCTATGGCCAGCAGCTCCAACGGATTGGCGACGTCGCGTTTGTGCACATGATAGGCACGAAACACCGCCATATGATAGCGTTGAAAGGCGGCCGGGCCATGCTCGGCCAGGACGCTCTTCACGGCCTCGTGCGGTGGAATGTCCCGGCTGGTAAAGCGCGTGTCTTCCCAGGCTTTCCACCCTAGCTCACGCCGACTGTTCACCTGCTCCAGCAAAAAGGCCTTCCAGGTAATCTGCAAGCTCTCACCCAACTTCTCTTGCACACGTTCGAGCCACTCCGCGGCTCGCCAGGCGTAGGGTCAAACGTAGCAGTTCCAGATGGTAAAGTTATAGATCTCAGCCATACCAATCTCCTTCTGGTTTGCGGGTATGCACGCCGGAGTCAGTGGCCCATAGCGTGCAGAAAGGCGTGCAGCGACGTGAACTGCACGTAGGGATTGTGCTGACGCTCCTCGCCAATTGTTGACGTGGGCTTGCGGGCGTAATTGTGCCCAGGGTACAGGACCGTGCTGTCGTCCAGACGCATCAGCTTATTGGTCAGGCTGTCGTACATCTCCTCAGGACTGCTGTTGGGCAAGTCCACACGTCCACAGGCGCCGATGAACAGGGTATCTCCTGAGATGAGCCGCTGCTGTACCAGAAAACACTGCGAACCGGGTGTATGGCCCGGCGTGTGCAACAGCGTGATCTGGACGTCACCGCCCAGCTCGATCCCCTGGTTATTCTCGGTCGGCACTTTGGAGGACGCGGGGACGTTCTTGAGGATGTGTGTCTCGGTCTTGTGCACGTACACCGGCACATCGACCAGTTCCAGCAGCTCGACCACACCTGGAATATAGTGGCCAAAAAGCTCGCCGCCCGTATGGTCCTGATGCGTATGGGTGATGAGCACCTTGCTGATCGTGTAGCCATCCTGCTGGGCCGCCTGTACGATCTGCTCAACGTCCCAGGCCGGATCGACGACTGCAGCCTGACGCGTGGCCGGATCGCCAATGAGATAGACATAATTCTGCATTGGCCCGCATTCCATCTGCTTCAGGTAGAGTGTTTCAGTCATCATCGCGCGCTCCTATGGTATACAGGCACTCGTGCTCCACGATCTCACTGTGCATCATCTATTATACGTTATTTTTGCTGCCCTGTCTGCCTCACACCCAGGCTGGACAAGTTGCTCAGAAAGCGGTAGGGTGAGTCCCCATGGGATGCTGTTTGACGCTTGTATGACTTCAGGTATGATCTTCCCCTGAGATTCAGACTGGAAGAGAGAGGGAGACCACGAATGCTCAGCTGCAAGGGGCCGATTGTACCAAGGACATTATGCTCGTAGGTGCACGGCGGAGGGTGGTCGAAGAGAGGGCAGAAGGTCTTACTGCCGCCGCACAGTTCTATGTCGTGGCCGTCTAATCACCTCTACCGACCATGTGAGATCACCCCTCAACCCGAAGTGGCAGAGGTGATGCGTCAAGCGATAGTGCTCCCGGAGTGATGACTACAGCCACGCATGTCTTACCACAGCGCTGACATTGCCAAGGTGCGAGCATGGCTGTGGCATGTCAACATTGTCAATACGTGGCTCTAGGTTCACCGGCAGAATGGCCCAAAGAGAGTCCAATATTTTAGGTAGAGTATTGAACGGATTAAGGGAAAGAAGTAGAAAATCCCATAGATCACTGCGAGCGTGCTAAGTCGTTTCATGATGTTCCTCCCTTGTTGCTGTGTCCCAACATTCGCCCCGGCGCCGTGTCGTAAGTGCTGGCTGAAGCTGGTTCTTGCCCTGGTGTTGCATGCCCTGCCCCTCCCGCTTTCCTCACCGCCCTTCTCGCAGCCTTCCTCCCGCGTTGTCCCTGCCAGCTT
>JBMDXC010000396.1:0-22034 GCA_048594805.1 Candidatus Entotheonellaceae bacterium
TGTGTCCACCGCCTCTTCTAACAGCCGCGAGAGGTCGGTGGCCCGGACCATGCGGCAGGGTCTTATAAATAGGTAACCTTCTTCTGATAATGGCTCTAGCGTCTATAGCAGACTTATCGGCTAGCCAGGCGCATTTCTTAAGGCCTATCACGAAAAAACAGCGATGAATAAGAGCCAAAGAGCAGGTCAGAGGCGGCCGGGAGCACGTCAAGCGGTGTCTTTTATCCCCAGTAACGTATAGATCGCCTTCAGGTCGGTGCTATTCTGCACAAATTCATGCAGGAGATCTGTGAGGGACATACTGCCCCATGTGACCGCCCGTTTGACGAGGTATGGTGTTGGGCTGTGGGGTTCGGTACGGAGCAGGTAATCGGCCGCCTCTGCTAAGCGTCTATAGGCTTCAGCCCGGCTGCGGATAGGACCACCGGTCGTGACCAACTCGGTACTCAGACCCTCCTCCGGGCGGCTGAACTCGAAGGACGATGACGCGTCGTCTGGTATGGGCGCTGTCCCCACGCTGACCCCGCGTTCGTGAAGAAAGGTATCCACGAGATGTTGTGCCTGGAGCAGAGCGTCCTTAAAACGGGCCAGACTGGGTGCTTTGGAGCCACAGAGGCCTTCGAGGCAGCGCTCCAGTTCGGTACTGGCGTCGAGCGTTTGACGCAGCTCCAGAACGAGGGTCGTATAGAAAGCTGTCGACGTCAACGTGGCACTTCCCAAAAACTTGGCTTGCGTGGCTTTCCCCGTGGCTTCGGCGGCCTGGAGGGCTTTGGCGTCGCGTTGGAGCGCGCTTTCCAGCAAGAGCGCGTTTTCCCAATCGGCCAGGGTATAGGCCTGGCCCTCCCCTGGGGGGGGCTGGGTCAGCGGCAGCTGTTTGAGCTGGATGACGAGTTTCTCGTTCATCCACAGCAGGGGAGCGAAACGATATTCGAGGTTGTCTGGGTCCAAAGCAGGATGCAAATCCTCCCAGAAACATTCACACAGACCCGTGAGGAGATGGAGCCCTGCGCGCACCCCAGCCAGACCATAAACGTGTAGCCAGGCTTCCAGGAGCCACACGGCAATGTGCAGATCTTTTGACCGGGTTTCCAGGGCTTCCAGACACAGGGCTTGCACTGTATCCCAGTCCGCCTTCTTGAGACGGGTCTTCCATACGCCTTGCGCCAGCGTCGGGTCATCCTCACGGCGGGCTTCCTGAATGCGGTCGTACGTGCCTTCATAGCGCAACGATTCACCTGCAGGATGCTCTATGGCAATCGGTGCGAGTAAGGTATCGAGATCCATCTGGAGTGTTGCGCTACCCATCTGCTCTCTCCTTGGGGTCTGCTGGTGATGGTCACTGCGATGCGGCCAGAGCCGGTGGTATGGACAACTCGGGTGCCTGATCAGGCATGCGTGGGAGGATCAGGCGCTCCTTCTTGTCAGGTGGCATGACCGTGACGCCAATAAAGACTTTGACTTCCGAACTGGTCGCGGGTATCAGGTCGGTTGCTTTGTCCTTTTTGGTATGGGTGTCAATGCAGAATTTGAGTGTATGCGGCTTTGGATCGGCGAAACGCTCGAAGTCTGCAGCGGCGCTCGCCTGGCTGCGGAGCAAGCGGAGCAACGACCAGCGCTGGGGATACGTGAAGAGCACGGTGCCATCTCGGACTTTGACCTGGGCCGCGTTGCCGCTGGCAGAGGGCTCGACCGGAGCATCCTTCGCCCAGCGCAGCAGGACTTGTATGGGATCGCCGAACCGCCAGCGGCTCTGGCGCTCGGCGTCACGGGCGCGCACCTGCTGCTCGCCAATCATAAGTTGCCACTCGATGATCTGGTTGCCGCCACGCTCACGGGCGGTATTGATCCGGAAATCCACCTGCAGATCAAACACCGGTCCGTGCTGCACCTCGCTTTCCAGAAAGGGCAGGAAAAAGGTCCGTACCGTGTCCATCTGCTCCAGGAAGGCGAGCGCCTGCCCCTGGGTGCCGGCCACTCTGGTGCTGCGGAGGAGTTCCCGTAGACCTTTGGCTGACTGATCGAAGAGACGGTAGAAGTCGCGTATCGCCTGCGGGTCAGCTTCGAGGTCGTCCTCCTCTCCTGTGCCATCTGTAAAGGGAAACTTGTGGGCCAGACGCTGATTGAACAGAGTGGCCAGCCGGCCGTATTCCTGGCTGATCAACTCCTGCGTCAGGACATGACAGCGTTTGGAGAGTTCATGATGCAACGTCTGCCAGCGTTGGGAGAAGAGATCATTCGACCGTTCTGCGCTGTTGTGTGTGGTCAGGACTTGCAAGCAGTTGGACGTGGTGAGCTGTTCCATCTCCTGGCTAATAAAGCTCTCCAGCATGCTGACAGCATTGCCCGGCTTTTTGTTGTCATAGCTCTCCAACTCGGCCAGGAGGCCTTGCCATCTGGCCACCAGGGCTGCCTGCCGGGGTGTGCGCTGACGCGGGCGATGCGTGACAAAGGCGATGAGCGGCTCGGCATAGGCCCGCGCCAGGTGTCTGAGTCGATCCCGTTGCAGGCTCAGGTAGGCGAGGAGTTCCGTGCTATCACGGGCATCAAACGCCGCGAGCGCTGGCGCGGCGGTGCCGGTCCAGCAGGCAAAATTGTTGTCTTTGAAGGCATAGGGCTGTTCTCTGTCGAGAAGGGTATCGACGGTCTCCAGCAGCTCCAGGGCTTGAGCATTGACCAGCGAGAGCAGCGTCCAAGCCATCTCTCCCAGGCCAGCGTCATGGCAGATATCGATCAGACGTCCTAACAGGGCGGTAGAGGCTTGCAGATTCTGAATTTCCGGACCTATGCCGGCTTCGACACTGGCCTGACCAAAACCGTCCGGGGTGGGCGTCAGAATCTGGGCCTGAGCTAGCAGATCGTTCAAGTTGGCGCGCAGGTGTCGGAGTGCCAGGGCTTCCATCTGGCGCATCAGGTCTTTGGGGAATTGTTGCAGGTGCTCGGTACGGAAGCGGCTATATGGTTCGTACAAGCGGATGGCCTCCTCCAGAGTCCGTACATCCCAGATCAGGTGGGTTCTGGGCACGAGAGCCGTACGCATGCTCCGCTGGGCCTCGTGTCGGACGAAATCGAGCTGGATAAAGGCGCTCAAAGCCTCCTTCAGTACCAGGACGCTGGGAGCCAGGCTCATCTGCTGCTGTGCAGCATCCCATTGCAGCATAGGGCCGACCAGACTGGTACGCTGGTCTTGTAGGGTCCGAGTGAAGTGCTGCCAGGCTGCCTGACCGGCCTGGCGTAACTCCGTACTCAGGTCCTGCCCGAAGACAGCCACGCCGGCCATGTCCGACATCAGGCGCTCGTAGGCGTCGCCAAAGCTCGGAGAGGCGTGCATCAGCCAGGCGAATTCGGGTTTGTTGAGCACGGTCTGCGTCTGGGTGATGGCGTCGATGGTCTCGCGCAGAGTCTGGAGCGTGAGTTCCGCAGGTCGTTGTCGTGCGAGACGTTCAAAGGTCTGGCCCAGGTTGCGCACGGCCATCAAGGGCGCATTGGTGGCAAAAAGCCGCTCATATAAGAGCTTGCCCAGCCTCTGCACTTTGGTTCTGGCTTCCTGGCTGTACGCCGAGGGCTGCACGGGCTCCCCGCTGGCCTGCGTCAAGGCTTCCTGATAAGAGTGCGCGTTTTTCGTGAAATCTGCCGGTAGCTCTTGGCCAAAGAGATAGTGCACCACCTGATTGAGTACGTTGAGATCATCGGCCCCCGCCGCGGCGATATGCGTATTGTAGAGGCTGACATACCTCTCAAACTCGGCCCAGGCTGTGGTCAGGCGGCGTAAGGTGATGAACTCGGGAGTGCTGTCGATCCCCGGAGGTGCGCCCTGTCGTGCTATGGCTTCGGGGCGTGGCGGAGGGTCCTGCAGGATCTGCTGAGCCTTACGCTGGAACTCCTGCCCCATCGTTTGCAGGATGACGGTGCTATAGGCGGCGGTGAGCGCCTTGACAATGTCCGGGTGCAGCGTATCAAACCACGATTCTGGGAAGAAGAGCGAGCGCAAACCCGAGGCATTGGCATGCGACATGCCCTGTAACAGATGCAGCGTTTCTCGATTAAACTGCGTGTCCACCAGGGTAACCTTGCCACGACGTCGTTCGACATCGATGGCGATCTCCCGCAAGACAGGTTGCAGGGTTTGCTGCGCCGTGACGAGACGGCTGTGGGCGCGCCACATGCCGAGTCCACCAATCAGGAGGACACCGATGAGCAGAGCCTGAGCGGCGAGCACCGTCCGGCTGCGGGAGACAAAAGTCCGGGAGGCAGGATGGGCCAGGCGATACTCGGGAAAGATTTTGGCCTCAAATAGCTGCTTGCCAAAGAGGGGGCGAGGCCCCATGGCTAGTGGCTGGGCTGGATCTGCCGGCAGCGTGGGTACTGCGGCCTCTGCAGGTTCTGTCTGGACCGGCGACGGTATGGCGTCGAGCTGCCCGTCCCCGCAAAAATAGAGCCCGCGGAAGAAAAAGGCCTCGTGATAGGCGCTTGAGGCAAAGAGGTGATCGACATAGACCCGAATCGGCTCCCGTACTGCCTCAAACGCCTGCGGAAACAGGAAAAACCTGTCCCTATCCTGCAAGGGGGCACTGTGCGCCATGACCTCCATCTGCACCTGGGCGAGTTGCGTGCTCAAGGCCTCGAATGCTTCATCGATCCAACGTGGTACGTAGGCTGCCTCAAGCGTATACGGATTGGACCAGCCGAAGATGTCTTCACGTACCCGTGCGGGGAGCGCCGTGCAGAAACTCTGAAAACCGCTGATCTGGTCACATTTGGTGATCAGGATATACACGGGTAAACGGAGGCCGAGCAGGCGTAGCGCCTGCCATAGTTTTTCCGTCAATACGGTGGCTTTCTGGGTAGCTTGGGCCAAACGAGCGCTGTGCTGTTCCGGGGTACCCAGGAGTTCGGTGCACGGAATCGTCAGGATGATGCCATCGAGAGGACGTGCTGGGCGATGCCGCTGGAGCAGCCGGAGCAATGTCTGCCAGCCTCGGGTGTCGGACGTGCCGCCCGTACCCGGGAGGATATAGGCCCCGTCCGTGTCCAAGACAATCCCGTGGTCAAAAAACCACCAGCGACAGCCAGTTTGGTTGGTCAGCCTCTCTGAGGCCGAAGTGCCAAACGGCGTACCCATGCCCGCCGCTTGCAACAGCGACGTTTTCCCTGAAGCACTCTCTCCGAGCAGGAGAAACCAGGGAATTTGGTAGATCGCGTTAGACCCTGGGACATGACGCCTGATGAGGGTCCGGGCGCGGCGAAAGGACTGCCGGAGGCGCAAGGCTGTGGGTGTGGGGCGTGGAGTAGCAGCCCTCTGTGCCAGTTGCTGTTGCGTCCGACGGTGATGCAGATACAGAGGGATGGCACCGGCGAGGAGCACCAGCAACGCCACGAGGAGCGGCAGGAAGTAAGGCTCAAGCATGATCAAGACATTCATAGCACATCCCTACGGTTTAGCCCGGAGAATGGGGCTAATGGTGTGGCGCACCTCATCTCGGATCTGCGTCCATAAGACATGCGAGAGACAACCCAGGAGTAACACCGTCATGCCTACCAGGGCAAACCAGCGGCGGGCCGTGGGGAGGCGGTGGAGTGTGCCGGCCGTCAGGGTATGTGCGTAGGCTTCAGGAAAGAGCTGTGAGGAAGCCTGGAAGAGCTGCGGCTCGTGATGCATCATGAAGCGGTACAGTTGCTGACGATAATGCGCCAGTGGCTCGCTTGCGTCACTGCCGCGGAACTTCCCTTGAAAGCCGAGTGCCAATGCCATGAGGTAGACCATCGCCAGGTCATTATAGACCGGATCTCTACTGCGTAGCAGGCGCTCGAGCTTCTGGAACACCGTATCCCCGGCGCTTTGGGAGTCAAAGAGTCGTGTCTCCAGGAGATGATTTTGCCAGACGCCCTTGCCGACCCAGTCAAGATGGAGGAACGTCTCGTCTGCCAACGCCGCCATGACATACTGGGCTTCTTTGTACAGGAGATTACTGTAGTCGCCGCCGCGGCGTGTCACGGCCAACTCCTGCTGCTCCAGGAGGGAGAGCAAGCGTTGCCAGACGGCAGTGACAGCGCGGCTGCGCATCGTCTCGTCATCGAGCATCTGTACGTCTGAGAGACTCCAGGTCCCGGAGGCGACGAGCTGCTTGAGCCGCACGATCTCACTGTAAAATTCCTGAAACTGCCTTACGAGTATTGCAGTACTGTGTGTGCTGTTCATGCTGGTACCGTCCGTGCTGCGTGGGGTGGCTGTGGCCTGAGAGGCACCAGGAACGGCCACCATATGGTCGAAAGCAAAGGTGGTATTTTAGCGCTTCCTCCTGACATACAGGACCATTTCCGCTGGGCGGAGAGCGCCAGCAGTGTTGAAGATATGTAAGGGTTCATGTGGCTGCACATAGGTTGGGTCTGCTGACAGGGTAAAGAGCATCACGCCGCGGGCGGGAATGAGGTTGTCGTCACGTTCGATATATTGCCGTGCCGCGCCAAGGACGCGACGCTCGCGCATAGACTGCAGGAGCGAGCTAGCGCCAATGACACAGCCTTCCATCCAGGCCAGCACGTCGCGTTCGGTCATACCCGTCTGGCCGCGCACGCCGAGGACGAGCCGTGCCTCGAACCACTGAGCATCAAAGGGGAGACCGAACGTGCCATGGTCATATTGAAAAGGGTAGGCGCTGTAGTCTTCATGAATGCCCTCGTCGAGGGCCCGGAGAATGAACTCCTGCGCCGGAGCATACGTGGCGCGGAGATCATCGTGGTTATATGGACCGAGCGCCGGTGGGACCAGGCTCGTGCCTACCCCGGCCATCTGCCCCACGATGCCACACAGGGCAAGATACAGGTGATAGGGATGGGCCACACCCGTCGCTAGTAAGGCTTCAAAAGGTGGTAACGCCGCCACGAGACTGTGAATGAGATGTTGGGTTTCCAAAACGAGTGGGGCCCCCATGGTAGCGACTGGGGATTGTATCTGGTCTGCCAGGAACATGGCCTTTTCTCGCAAGCGTCTTGCAATGACCATGCAGAGTTCGCCCAGCGGTGACTGGCGAGACACAGCATAGATTGGCGGGATGAAATCGGTCAGGGTAAAAATTTCGTTTTGATAGCGTACGTGTGCCAGGGGAAGGCTGACATGGCGTGGCGGTGGCGTCTCACTACACACGAGACTGGGACGTGGCAGCAGCCGGGGAATACAGACCTCTCCTTCGCCAGTGTTGCAATCGACTACCGGGTTGCCTTCGATGGAGTCATAGCGGCGCAGCTCGCCTGTACTCTGGTACGCGCCCATGCGGTCTTCTGGCACTGCGAGATAGATCGGCCGAGGGCTCAGTCGCATGTCCTCGGTGTAGGGGAGCAGATCGAGTTCTAAGGCGCCAGTGGTGTGTGGGGCACGCATAACAATCAACCCATCAGGCATAAGCGCTTCGAGTTCAACCACGCGCAGGGTTCCATGCATCAGCAGCACCGGATCAATATGGAGGCGGTGGACCCCCCAGTGAAACGGAGCAATGGCCGTGGTGTGATAGTGCAACAGAGCCTCCTGACGCCAGGTGGCCTGTTGGAAATGCTGCGGCGCCAGTAGCATGCCTTCATGCCATTGAATGGCCGCTGGTATGACACAACTCTCCATGTCACCCCCCTCATCAGTACTTACGGCATTGGACGGACACTAAAAGTTTTTTCTTGCAACTCAATCACCACATTGGTATGTGGCTCCAGGCGCGCACGATGTTCCCCACGGTTGGCATACTGGGCAAACACCAGACCACTTTTCGCTTTGACTTGCAGCGGCAATTCCAGTAACTGGCGCTGTCCGGGGATCCACTCCCACGACCAGAACTGAAAGGCTACACCTTGTGGATCATCGCGGCGAAACTGATCGCGCTTCTCAAACCACTCATTGGCCGACAACTTGACGAGCTCTTTGAGGAGTTCCTTGTCATACACCAGCAGGACATCCATGGCCACTGGACGGTTGTGATTGGCGGTGTCAGCCACCCGCACATCGACCTGGAGTTTGCCCCCGGTGAGAGCCCGCGTCCGTACGCCCAGGGAGCAAGAAGTCAGAAGACTCAGCAGCATCAGGCCGCACACACTATACAGTGCGCCGCGAGCCATCTGGGGTACTGCCTGAGCAGACGTTGGATGTGCTTGCCGCATTGTGCACCTCATCGTCAGAGAGCCACGTACGGTTGCTGCCGTGGTACATCTGGTGTGTGCTGCAACCGGAGCAGGGGGTAGGCCAGGCTATGGACGTACACGCCTCGTTCTTCGCACTGTCGTAAACGGCGTAGCGTTTCCTCAGGGTCGTACAACCCCGAAGCGACTTCGGCCCGTATGAGGGCCAGCGTCTCGGCTGGAGACGGCGCGTGGTGCCAGACTGTGGCCGGTATGGCCGCCAGATCCGCGTCGAGCAGATTCGTTAAGAGACGTGTCGTCAGCCATGGAGTATGCATCCAGTCCGTGTATAGGTAGTTGTGCGCTTGCTGCTGCGTCATCTCCCGCATCTGGGCCAGGCTGACCGATGACAGGGGACGTCGGTGTTCCCAGCCATACGCCTGGCACACGGCTAGGCAGGTACTGAGGCAGCGATCAAGCGCCTCCCGCCGGGCGTGGGCCGTGGCAAATGGCGCCTGTTGCGCACAGTGGCTCACCTTCTTCTGGAGGGCTTGCAGCCTTGTGGGTAAGTAGCCGTGCGGACATTGCAATGCCCGACGGACGCGGGCGATCTCGTTGAGTACGTCTTGACGCGTCTGCTCATGCCAGACCACCCCCGGGGTGCTTATGAGTTCTGCAAGCCTATCGAGGAGCGTGACGAATCGCTGGAGGTCGCGTGGCCGTTTCCGGAGTCCTGGCACTTCAACAGGGATCCGCCATATCACCTGCCCATGACTCAGGTACGGGACTTGCTCGATGAAGGGAAGCTGGGTGAACACGGCATTGGTATTGAGGAGGGCCAGCACCTGGGCCTGATCGTCTCCCGCCGCGAGAATCGCCTGCCATAGGGGATCGGTATGGGCTTTCTGGCGGCGCTCTTGCCAGAGCAGCGCCATCGTGGTACCTCCCGGGGCGGGCTGGTCCATCTGTCTCTGTACCTGGAGGACACTACGACGAAATGCCGTAAAATCCGGCATGGTCGTCTCGATGAGCGCTATGGCTTCGTGCAACAGTTGAGTGGCTTGCTGTTCCAGGGCGGGCGCATACCCAAGGCTAGCATATAGGGTACGTAACTCGGGTGTGCTCCTAATCACTTGTGCTAACTCGTGACGGTCCGGGAACGTGAGATTTGGGGTCTGTCCTCCACCGGTGCAAGCAGCAGTGCTCGCTGCGTCATTCAATGGCTCCGCAAGTGCCTCGGTTAGCATAATTGGTGCTGGGTGCGATTCGAGTGTGGGCGCGGTGTATACAGACGTCGAACGACGCCGACGGGCGATGGGGAGGAGCAGGAGCAGAACCGTTACGCCGATTACCGTGCACGCGATATCGATCATAATGCCTGGTGTGCTTTCATAGTGCAGCGGGTACATAAATGGTCGTGGCCCGGTAACTAGCCATCTGTGTCGGTTCAAGGTGATATGTTGGTATCTCTGGTGTGCACTTATCGGCACTCTTCAGGCAAGACTTGAGTAGTAGATGTTGGAAAAAACTCTAAAGAGGGTACACACAGTTGGGACAAAGGGGAGAACAATTGGTAGTGCTATACGCCCATTAGAATCGACATTCCGCACGGAGGCCCTGATTTTGGTGAATTTTTTAATGGTGTTTGGGGGTCTTCAGCACCTGAGCTTCTGTCTGATGAGCCCATATCATTGCGTCTTGTCTCGTGCCAAACGTGACAGTCAGAGGCACAGAGCCTTTTCTACGGCCTTTCGCACGATACACTACACCATTACGCCCTACTCGCTTTTCAATAGTCGGCATGTTACGATTGTCCCCAGAAGTGTCCCAAACCAATGAGAGCGTTCATTTTCGTCAAGGGACATCACAGGATATGAGCCCTAAACCCAAAGTGGTGGTGATTGGCGGGGGCATTACCGGGTTGACAGCCGCGTATTGCCTCACACAGGCAGCCCGGGCGCAGGAGTATCCGCTGGAGGTGATCCTGCTAGAGGCAAGCGGGCGTCTGGGGGGTACGATTGCGACACACTGTCAGGACGGACTGCTCATGGAGCAGGGGCCTGACTGTTTTCTGTCGGCCAAGCCCTGGGGCGTGCGTCTGTGCGAGGAACTGGGACTGAGCGACGAGCTCATTGGTACCACCACCCAGTACCGCCAGAGTTTTATTGTGCGTGCTGGCAGACTGGTTCCGGTGCCGCAGGGGTTTTACCTCATGGCCCCCGGATCGTGGCGGTCGCTCCTCACCACACCGATATTTAGCTGGCGTGGCAAGTTGCGTATGGCACTCGATCTGGTGGTGCCACGGCGCACTGCCACCGATGACGAATCCCTGGCGCAGTTCGTCACGCGCCGTCTGGGGCGAGAGGCGCTGGAGCGTATGGCACAGCCCATGGTCGGTGGGATCTACACGGCTGATCCGCAGCACCTGAGTATGCAGGCGACCATGCCGCAATTTATCGAGATGGAGCAGCGGCACGGGAGCCTGATCCGCGCCATGCTCCAGAAGCAGCGCAGCCCTGCGGCAGCAGGGACGAGTGGACCGCGCTACGGGTTATTCGTGTCGTTCCGCCATGGTATGCAGACCCTCGCCGAGGCTCTCGCGGCGCAGCTGCCGGCCGGTACGGTGCGTCTACATGCGCCTGTGCGTTGTCTCCAGCGCCTCGCAGAGACCCAGCAGTGGCTCGTGCACTGCGAGCAGCAGCCGGCGTTGGAAGCTGATGCCGTGTGCGTGAGTCTCCCAGCCCCACAGGCTGGCCGGCTGTTATGCGAGGTGGACGATACTCTGGCGACCGCCTTACAGGCCATTCCCTATACCTCCTCGGCCATCGTGAACCTGGCTTGCACTCGGGCGCAGGTGTCCCATCCTTTAGACGGTATGGGTTTTGTCGTACCCGCCATGGAACAGCGGGCCTTGCTTGCCTGCTCCTTTAGCAGCGTGAAATTTGCTGGTCGAGCGCCCCAGGACCAGGTACTGCTGCGCGCCTTTGTGGGCGGCGCTTTGCAGCCGCAACAGTTGGCACGCTCCGATGCGGAGATACAGCAGGCTGTGGTCCACGACCTGCGGCAATTGCTTGGCCTCACTGGTGCGCCTCTGGCTATGAGCCTCACCCGCCACCTGGAGGCGATGCCGCAATACCACGTCGGACATCTGCAGCGCGTGGCCCATATCGCCTCTCGCGTGGCGCATTGCCCAGGCCTGGTAGTCGCCGGGAATGCCTATCACGGCGTGGGCATTCCTGATTGTATTCACAGCGCCGAGAGGGCGGCCCAGACGCTGCTGGACTATCTCAGGGGCGTCGTGTCTCAGCCTCGGGACACTGTCGTGGCACGCCTCGGGTAACCCGCTCCTATCCGCTCAGAGCCTGTGCAGGGAAGCAGGTGACCTGACAGGGCAAATACCGTATAATTTCCCACGTCGCTTTATATGTCCATGGTTTGATTATGTATATCATTATAAACGTCATAAACGTCACACAAGCATTATGAGCCAGGAAGCACGTCAGATTCTCTACCAGCGTTTGCAAGCCGAGCGCGGGACCATACGTAAAGAGGCCGGCCAGGTCCGTATGCGCTGCGCTCTGGCCTACCCCAATACCTATTTTGTAGGCATGTCCAACCTGGGCTTGCAGACCATGTACCGCGTCATTAACCAGCGGCCAGATACGGTGTGCGAGCGGGTTTTTTTGCCGACCCCAGCAGAACGGGGCTGCTATGGGGCGGGGAAAGCCCCACTGTTGAGCCTGGAATCGCAGCGTCCTCTTGGCGACTTTGACGTGATCGGCTTTTCCGTCTCTTATGAGAATGACTATCTGCACCTGTTGCAGATGCTCGAACTGGCGCGCATCCCCCTCCTGGCGGCAGAGCGTGATGAGCGTTATCCCCTTATTCTGGTGGGGGGAGCGGTGACCTATATCAATCCGGAGCCTCTCGCAGACTTTGTCGACCTGATGGTCATTGGTGATGGTGAGGAAACCATCCATGACTATCTCGATCTGCGGCACGATACACTCGGTCAACCACGGCAGGAGCACTTGCGCCTGGCGGCTGACCTCCCTGGGGTGTATGTTCCCAGTCAGCATGCCCAGCATACCGCTGCCACGCCCATAGTGCCGCGCAAAATCAAGGACTTGGTGCAGTGGCCAGCCTATTCCTCGGTGCTCACCGATGACACAGAGTTCAGCGGCACCCTGCTGGTCGAAATTACGCGAGGATGTCCCTTCAAATGCCGTTTTTGCACGGTGGGGTATGTCTATCCGAAATTTCGGCAGCTGCCTGGGGAACTCGTCCTGGAGCTGGTTGCGGCGCAGCAGCAGCGTGATCGTGCCGCTCGACACGCGCCGGTGGGAAAGGTAGGCCTGATCAGTTCGGCCACCGGCGACTATCGTGATCTCGCACCGGTGGCGCAGGGCCTGGTGGAGCTGGGGGTGGCGATTGGTATTTCGTCGTTACGTATGGACCGCATGCCCGAAGTGTTAGTTGATTGTATGGTACGGAGTGGCGTGCGTTCGTGCACGGTGGCGCCTGAGGCTGGCTCCGAACGGCTCAGACAGCTCATCCGTAAAGAGATGACTGAGGACGTGATCCTGGCGGGGGCCGAGATGCTGCTGGCCAAGGGTATGCGCGATCTCAAACTCTATTCCATGATTGGTCTGCCCACGGAAACCGATGCGGATCTCCAGGAGTTGCTTGCCCTGGTCTGGAAAATCTGGGGCCTGATGAAAAAATATGGCCGCGCCCGCGGCACGTTAGGCACCCTGACGCTGAGCGTGAATCCGTTTGTACCCAAACCGGCCACGCCGCTGCAGTGGTGCGCTATGGCTGCGCCGCGCGTGATCAAAGCTAAGTTGCATACCCTGCGGCAGGCAATCCGTCACGAATCGCATATCTGTTTGAAACATGAAAGTATTAAACATGACTATCTGGAGGCCATTCTGGCGCGTGGTGACCGACGGCTACAGGACTTTTTACTGGAAACACACCGCCAGCATGGTGATTGGCCGCGCGCGGCGCGGCAGTTAGGCTTCGATGTCGAGGCGTTTGTGTGTACGGAGCTATCCCCACAGGCTAGCCTGCCCTGGGATTTTTTGGCGAATGAGCGCCAGATGCAGCGTTTGCATCGCGAACACGACCGCGCGCTGGCTTTGCCAGTCCTGGCAGCATCCTGAGCACATTTGCATTAGTCTGTAAGGCTGCGGTAGTATGTACAAGAAGATTGGCGGGGTGCGAGAAAGGAGGGCGGAGCTGTGATTGAAGACGTCTTTAAGGCGGCTATTGAGCTGCTTAATAAACAGGAAAAAGCGGCGCTGTCAACGATTATCTCGTCGAAGGGCTCACTGCCCATGAGTGAAAAAAGTAAGATGCTGGTCACGCCGGAAGGCAAGATTATCGGCACCGTGGGTGGGGGGTGTCTGGAAGCCGATGTCTGGACCGAAGCCCGACGCGTCATGGAGGAAGGGAAAAGTAGCATCCAGCAGTTCATTCTGACGGAGAAATATGCCGGGGAAAGCGGCTTGAACTGCGGGGGTGTCGTGGAGATTCTCACCGAACCGCTCCCGGAGCGTGGGCAGGAGCTGTTTCGCAAATTGCTGTCGTTGAAAGACACCGGGCATCGCGGGGCGCTGGCGACGATTCTGACCGAACATCCAGGCTATCCTGAAGGCCAGCGCAAATTCTTAGTGTGTGACGATGGCACGACGGTAGGCTCGCTGGGTGATGCCGCGCTTGAAGCGTTCGTGCAGCGCCGTGGGCAGGAGATCCTGCAAGGCGAAAAGTTTGCGATTGAGACCTACCAGACAGCGGACGGTGCCGAGCTGCAGGTCTTTCTGGAGCCCATACTGCCTACGCCTACGGTCTATGTCTTTGGCGGCGGACACGTCTCCTTTTTCGTGGTACGGGCGGCGAAGCTTGCCGGCTTTAAGGCCAAAGTGATTGACGACCGGTCGGCCTTTGCCAATCCAGAACGTTTTCCGGAGGCGGACGCCACCATCGTGATGGATTTTGATGACATCAGGGGGGCGTTTGACTTTAGTCAGGACGATTACCTGGTGCTGGTCACACGTGGGCATCAGCACGATCAGCGCATCCTGGAACAGATCTATGACTGCCAGGCGCGCTACCTTGGCATGATCGGCAGCAAGAGTAAAATTTCCAAGATGTGGAAGCGCCTTGAAGCCAAAGGCATTGCGCAGACCTATCTCGACCGTGTGCACGCGCCGATTGGCCTCAACATTGGTGCCGATTCACCCGAAGAGATCTGCATCAGCATCATGGCTGAAATCATTCGCGAGCGGCGTCTGGGGAAAGTCCAGTATACGCAGCGCAAGCGCAGCCATGACCGGCGCCGCGAGGCGGTTGCCATGTCCCGTTGAGGGGAGAGGAGAGGCTCGTGGCCCTCGTGCAACTCGACGCCCCCTCACAGCGTAAGCCGCCATGGCTACGTGTAAAACTTCCCGCAGGGGAAACGTTTTTTGCGCTCAAGCGTCTGGTGCGTGAGCATCGCCTGCACACGGTGTGTGAGGAGGCGATGTGCCCCAATATCGGCGAGTGCTGGAACCAGCGTAGTGCCACGTTCATGCTCCTGGGGGAGACGTGCACACGCAGTTGTGGCTTCTGCGCCGTGAAAACAGGGCGCCCCGGGATTATTGACGAGCAGGAGCCCGAGCGGGTCGCCGAGGCGATAGCCATGCTTGACCTGCGTTATGCGGTGATTACCTCGGTGAACCGCGATGATGTGCTGGACGGGGGCAGTCACATCTTCGCTGCCACCATTCGGGCTGTCAGGCGGCTTGTGCCGGAGTGCCGTGTGGAGGTGCTCATCCCCGATTTCAAGGGCAACTGGGAGGCCCTGGCTGAGGTGGTCGAGGCGCAGCCGCATGTGCTGAATCACAATCTGGAGAGCATCGCTCGCCTCTACTACAGAGTACGTCCACAGGCGAAGTACGAGCGCTCGCTGGAGCTGCTCCAACGTGTCAAGGAGTTGGACGCCACCATGCGTACGAAGTCCGGGCTGATGGTCGGCCTCGGTGAAGAGCCTGAGGAAATCGTTGCGACCATGCGGGATCTGCGTGCTTCGCAGTGTGACCTGCTGACGATCGGGCAGTACCTGCGTCCATCGGCGCAGCACCTGCCAGTGGTGCGCTATTATCATCCTGACGAGTTTGCCGAATTCAAACGCCAGGGAGAGGCACTTGGCTTTGTGCACGTGGAAGCGGGACCTCTCGTGCGCAGCTCCTATCACGCGGCGACCCAGGAGGCAGCGGCGGCCCAACAGGCACAGCCAGGGCGGGCATCATCTCACGAGGTATTCCTATGACAACGACAGTCACGCTTGAAGAGAAACTTGAGAAACTCCTTGCTATTTTACGCTCGATGGAGAGCGTCATAGTGGCCTTTTCTGGTGGAGTAGACAGCTCTTTGCTAGCGAAGGCGGCGTATGAAGTCTTGCAGGATAGGGCTTTCGCCGTGACCGCGGTGTCGCCGTCGTTGCCAGAGGCAGAGTTGACAGAGGCGCAAGAGGTGGCGCAGCGCATCGGTATTCAGCACAAGCTGGTGCGTACGGACGAGATGGACAATCCGAACTATGTGGCCAACCCCACGAATCGCTGCTATTTCTGCAAAGCCGAACTTTTTGAAAAGCTGAATCCTCTCGCTGTCGAGATGGGTTTTAAGCATGTGGTATACGGTGCTATGCTCGATGATCGCGGCGACCACCGCCCTGGCGCCCAGGCAGCGCGAGAGTATCAGGTACGGGCCCCACTCGATGAGGCCGACCTCAGCAAGGACGAGATTCGTGAGTTATCCCGGCGTTGGAACCTGCCGACCTGGAGTAAGCCGTCCTTTGCCTGTCTGTCGTCGCGCATTCCATATGGGCAATTAGTCACGTTGGAGAAGCTGAGTACCATCGAGCGGGCGGAGCAGTTTTTACGCAACCGGGGCTTGCGTGTCTTTCGCGTCCGGCACCATGAGACGATTGCGCGTATTGAGGTATTGCCCGAGGATATGCCACGCTTACTGACCGAACCTCTCCGCAGTGAGCTGGTGGAGCGTTTCAAGTCATTCGGCTATACCTATGTGACACTCGATCTCGCCGGGTTTCGTTCCGGCAGTATGAATGAGACGCTGAAAAAGGCCCAGGCATCGTGACGACGAGCCAGGGCGATTCCAGAAGGCCATCGCCGCTCTTCACATGAACTTTAGCGTCCTCCCCCCGGGAGTGGAGCCTGGGTTGGTGGCGTGGTGGGTGCTGGCATTGGTGCTGGGAGGGTGGCAGGGCGTTGCGAACCACGCTGTTGCTCGGCAGACTGCGGTGGGAGGGGAACGGCCAGGTCCACCTCAGTTTTGTCGTACTGATACAGATGCGCGGCGCGCGGACGGTGATAGCGTGAGGCTGCCTCAGGCCGGCCGCGTTCCAGATCCACAACAGTTTTATCAGAGTCGCTCCAGGCAGGGGTAGAGGCCATGCACACAAGCCAAACGCAGAGAAACCAAGCACCGAGACGGATGCCCTGGGGATGGGTAGACACAAACATTTCTCCTTGGTGTCCGGCCTTTGCTTTCCTCACCCCGATGCTCTCCCAGAGGGAGGCACAGCAGTATCGCATACCGCCGCGTGCGACTGCAAGGGTGATGTCTTCTGTCCCTCTGGCCATATGCTCCCGGTTTTCTGCCGTATGACCCTCCCACGCCACCGCCTCTGCCGCGGACTATTAATCGTGTTTGAGGGTGTCGATGGGACTGGGAAAACCACACAGGTACGTCTCTTAGACGAGCGCCTGCGGCACGCAGGCTATGATGTGATATGCCTGAAAGAGCCCACCGAAGGGCTCTGGGGGCAAAAACTGCGGCAGTTGGCTCAGCATGGCCGGCAAGAAATTTCACCAGCCACAGAGTTGGAGTGGTTCCTGCTGGACCGCCGTGAAGACGTGGAGCGCAACATCCAACCGGCGCTGGCACGTCGTCAGATCGTGGTGTTAGACCGCTATTATTTTTCGACGATGGCTTATCAGGGAGCGCTGCAACTTGACCCTGAGGCGATCCGGGCGCGCAACGAAGCCTTTGCGCCGCCTCCAGATCTGCTCTTTCTCCTGCACCTGCCGACGGCGCAGGTATGGCAGCGCCTCCGACAACGAGGCACACTCAGCCACTTCGAGCACTTTGACTACCTTGCGCGTGTGGCCACGATCTTTGCCGCAATGGACTTCCCTTACCTCAGGCGCATCGATACCGCTGCCGATCCGCTGACCGTGCAAGAGCATATCTGGCAGGAAGTCGTAGCGGTGCTGCGCACGGCCAGTTGCCCCTGCCATACTGGTAGAGGATAATCAGCCCTATGCAGTAGCCCAGGAGGACACAGCGTGATGCAGGTGATTCTGGTAAGGCACGGTGAGACTGAGTATAATGCCCAGGGGAGGTTGCAAGGCTATTCTCCGGTCCCGCTGAGTGCGCGTGGGCGTCAGCAGGCCATGCTGGTAGGGCCGCGTGTCCAGTCATTACGTCCAACCGTACTTTATAGCAGTGATATTCAACGTGCCCACGAAACCGCCACGATTCTGAGTGAACACGTGGGGCTGCCGGTGCAGCCGTGTCCGGGACTGCGCGAATGGAACATTGGCAACTGGATCGATCGCATGATGGAGGACTTCTACGCCCATCTTACCGCCATTGGGGCCCATCTGGCCACCCATGTGCCGGAGGGCGGGGAGTCGCAAGTGCAGACGCAAGCACGGATGGTAGCACAGATGCAGGCCTGGGCAGACCAGCACGCGGAGGCGACCATTCTGGGGGTGAGTCATGGCACGGCAATTGATTTATTGGTCCGGCATATTTTGGGGCTTGACGTGCGGCAATCCCCACCATATCGCATCGCGAACGCCTCCATCAACATCTTTCGCTACCAGGATAAGAAGTGGGAAATCGTCACGCTCAATGATATCGGTCATATCACATCCCTGGCGTGAGGAGCAGGGTAGAGAAGGAACGTCGGCATGACAGAGCACGTAGTAGGGCCAACGTCGCACTACTACTATTCCCAGCGCTTGAAACTCCACTATGTGGACTGGGGGAACACCACGGCCCCACCCTTACTCCTGATCCATGGGGGACGTGATCATGCCCGTAACTGGGACTGGGTAGCATTGGCCCTGCGCGATGCCTATCACATCATTGCTCCTGACCTGCGTGGGCACGGGGACTCTGAGTGGGCGCGGGGTGGGCAGTATGCCATGATCGATTACGTGTTGGATGTGGCACAACTCCTCGAACAGTTGCAGATGTTTCCCATCACCATTATCGGCCATTCCCTGGGTGGAGGCATTGCCTGTCAGTACAGCGGGGTCTATCCGGAGCGTGTCAAGCAACTGGTGGCCATTGAAGGTCTTGGACCGCCGCCGGGCCATACCAGACATGGTCCGGCGCATGCGCGCATGCATGCGTGGATTGCCCAGATGCGTGCCTTTGCCGGCCGACACGCGCGGCGCTACGCCAGCCTCGCGGAGGCGGTCCAGCGCATGCAGGAGGCGAACAAGCACCTGACGGCAGCGCAGGCGTACCACCTGACTCTGCATGGTACGTACAGGAATGAAGATGGGACCTATACCTGGAAATTCGATAACTACGTGCGTTCGCAATCGCCCTATGAGTTCAATGTCGAAGAAGCGCGCAGTTTCTGGCAACAGATTACCTGTCCCACGCTGCTGCTGCGTGGGACTGAGAGTTGGGCGACGGATCCGCTCCTGGATGGGCGTGCGCGCGCCTTTCGCCATGTGCGCTGCGTGAATGTGCCCCGTGCTGGTCATTGGGTGCATCATGACCAGTTGGAGGAGTTTCTGCGAATCGTGCGAGCGTTCTTGAAGGAAACAGACTAACATATGGGTGTGCTGCGAGTTGACGGTGCCGAGCTGACCGCTTACAAGCATACTGCACAGAAAGGGGTTATATGGATGCGCTACACTTTGAGGATATACCGACTCTCCGCCAACCATATCTCCTACTGACCTTTGGCGGATGGAGCGATGCAGCAGATGTGGCGACAGCCGCAGGACGTTTTTTAGTGCAACACCTGCAGGCGGAGCGTTTTGCCTGGATCGAACCTGAAGAGTTTTTTAGCTTTACCGATCAGCGGCCGCAGGCGCACTACAATGAGCAGGGTGAGCGTGAGATTACCTGGCCGGCCAATGAGTTTTTTGTGAGCCCCCAGCCTACCCTTGAACACGATATCATCATCGGTGTAGGGATCGAGCCGCATCTCAAGTGGCGCACGTTTACCAGCCTGGTGATGGAGTTTATCAAACGCTGCGACGTGTACCAGATCTATACCCTGGGGGCGCTCTGGGCCGATGTCCTCTATTCGGCACCCGTGCACTTTTCCGGCTCGTCCACTGATCCGCAAGTCGCGTCGCGTCTGGGGTTGAGCCGGAGTGGCTCGCGCTATGAAGGGCCGACCGGTATGGTGGGGGTGCTGCAGGATGCCCTACGCCATCAGCAGTTGACCTCAGCAAGCATCTGGGCGAACATGCCATACTATATTTCGGCACGGCCCAACCCCAAGGGTATTCTTGCCGTGGTGCGCCGTGGTTTGGAGATCGTCGGCTTGCCAGCGTATTTGCCAGAGATGGAGGAAGAGGCACGGGATTTTGACACCCGGGTGGCTGAGGCCATTGCCGAAGACCCCAAGATTGCAGCCCATGTCAAAAACCTAGAGCGTCAGGCCGGCCGTGCCTCCCAATCACCCCAACGTCCTGCGTCTGAGAGCGAAAGGCCCGTCAGCGGTGAAGAGCTGGCAGAGCAGTTCGAGCGCTTCCTGCGTGAGCAACGCCGTGGACCAGAGCAGAGCTGAGGGGGCTCTCCAACACACCAGGACCCTGCCCTTACCACATTGAGGTTAACCCCTAGAGCCCCAATGTGGTAAGGGGTTCCCTGGAGCTAGGGAGGTCAAGCCAAGTCTGGCTTGACCTCACACCAGCGCGTGTACATCATGCACATGCGGTTGCAGTTCTTCCCATTCAATACTCGTCTGCCGCCCCTGCTCAAATTGCTCTGTCACCCACTCGTAGGCAGCGATGACGCTAGGATGATCCTTTGGCAGGTCGATACCGAGATGCTGGCGGATGAGAAAGATCAGCCCGGCGAGTCCGGATTCTTTTGTCAGCGAGACTTCGAGAGGTCTCCCGAGCAAAGCTGGCACGTTAAACGGGGCATACATCCACCAAAACTTATTCAGTCCGTCAGCATGCACACCGGCACGTGTGCGATGCGCATCGCGCCCGTAGAGCGGGTATTTGGCAGGCACAGGCTCACCCATCTCGGCATAGAGCACTGCCAGATCGTTCAGTGCGGTGAAGTCTGGCGGCGTGTCCGTATAGTAGCCCATGCCAATAAGATGCAACAGCACGGCTTCGAGCGGTGCGTTTCCCGTACGCTCGCCCTTGCCAAGGGAAGTCCCATTGATGACCGCACAGCCAGCCCGCACGGCAGCCAGGCAGTTGGCAACGACCAACCACGTGTCGTTGTGCGGGTGGAATTCCAGATCTTCTGCCGCCAGGCCCATGGCGCGGAGCGTCGCAAAAATGCGCGGCACGCTGCGCGGCAGGGCGACATCCTCGTATGGAAGTCCCAGGCCCATGGTGTCACAGACGCGGAACTTGGGACGGAGGCCGGTTGGGGCACATATTTCCTGCACGGCTTCGATGAACTCTTGCATAAACTCCATGGAGGCACGGGTGGCATCTTCCAGATGGAGGCGTGGACGAATGCCGGCGTCCACGGTGATACGTACGGCGTCAAGGTAGGTCTGCGCCGCCTGCAGGCGTCCACCGGGTTTAAATTTATGAAACGTATGATAATCTGAGGCCGATGCCAGCATACCCGTTTCGCGTACACCGAGCTGGCGGATAAGGGCGACATCTTTGGCCGTAGCACGAATCCAGGTGGTTGGCTCAATCGGCGCACCATCCTGATAGCGCTCCAGCGCGCCCGCAAGTGCCGCACGGTCTGAGGGATGGTAGACGAAAAACTCGGCTTGCCGGATAGCCCCACTGGTGCCAGTGAAGCGGCATAAGATATCGTAAATATGCAAGCTCTGTGCAGTGGTCAGCGGGAGACCACCCTGCTGACCGTCACGATGGGTCGTTTCAGTCGTCCAGGCTGCCAATGGCAGGTTTGGGGCACGCACTGTCCATTGATATTGTGGAAAGGCGTCATGCGGGAAGCTATCGAGGAAGTATTCTGGATTCGGCGGTTCAGAGATCATGGCTCCACCCTCCTTGCTTCTGGTGCGAGTATCAGACTGGACAATATACTTGATGCAAGCATAGAATGTGTTTTGTATTACGTCAATATTGATTAAAAAATCAACGTATAGAGATGATCATGTCGCATGCACGCTATATGACCGCTAAAGAAGCCGCTACACTGCTCGGGGTGAAAGAGGCAACGCTGTATGCCTATGTGAGTCGGGGCTTGATTCGTTCGGAAGCGATCAGCGATGCACCCCGCCAGCGCCTGTACCTGGCCGAGGATGTACAGAAACTCGCAGCGCGCAAAGCGCAGCGGCGCGATCCCGCCAAAGTCGCGCGCGAGGCACTGCACTGGGGCACCCCTATGCTCGAATCCGCGCTCACCTTAATTACGGAACATACCCTGTATTATCGCGGGTACGATGCCATTCAATTGGCCCGGGCACACACCTTTGAAGAGGTTGCTGCCCTCCTCTGGACCGGCAGGTTAGAGCAGGCCGAGCAGTTGTTTGCCACCAAGCCGCTGCTGGCGAGCTGCATGTGGCCCAGCGCCGAGGCGCATCTGCCTACGCTCCAGCGTTTGCAGGTGGCGCTGGCGCTGGCGGCCACGGAGGATTTGAGCGCCTATGATTTGCACCCTGAGGCTGTCGCACGAACGGGTGCACGTATCCTCTGGCTCATGGCGGCGGTCGCGGCACAGGTCGA
>JBMDXC010000397.1:0-1590 GCA_048594805.1 Candidatus Entotheonellaceae bacterium
CAGTACAGTAACTCAGCTTACACTGCATTGTACACGCCTCTTTACTCCACATGCCAGCTCAGGCGTATCGCTTTGGCTGTGACCGTGTGTCTCCACACCAATCTATGTCGAGCCGAGACTGCCCAGACTTGCTCCCGCTCAGGACGCCGACACCGGTATGGGCGCCACGTGGCGGAACAGCACGTGGCCGTTGTCGCGCACGCGTTCAATCTGCTGACGTGCCTCGAGCAGCTCCAAATGGGCCAGCGTTTCACCGAGCATCAACCAGTGGTCGAAGGGATCATGCCGGTTGGGAAACGTCTGCTGGGCAATGGCGTAGGCGGTCTGGGGACCTTGACCCAGGGCATCGAGCATCGTCTGCAAGCGCGAGTCGTGATGCGCTAACAGCTCGTCGATACGCCCTTGCGGATCCGTGAGTAGCGCGCCATGCGAGGGCAGGCCTAAGGTGAATCCTAAGGTCCGGGTTTTCTCGAGCGACAGCAAGTAATCGCGCAAGGGGTTATAGCGCTCTTGCACCCCCAGGGGATGACGATCGGAATGAATGGAAATATTCGGCGTGATGCGCTGCAAGAGATGATCACCTGTGAACGCAATGCGCAAAGCCGGACAGTAGACACAGATGTGCCCCACGGCATGACCGGGCGTAAATACGACCGACCAGGTCTGCCCGCCGACCTGGAGCGTCGCTCCATCATCGACGTGGCGGGTCACCTGAAACGGCAAGGTCAGCGTGCGAAAGCGCTGCCGCATAGTGCGAAAGACTTGCAGACTGGCGTCCGGGAGTCCGTGCTGCAGAAAAAACGCATCCGGCGCCATGTACACCGGCCCCTGGCCTTCCTCGTCATTCCAGGCACTGAGGAAATGGGCGCCATCGGCGTGCATCAGGATCTGGGCCGGAGAGTGCTGCTGAATCAGGCCAGCCAGGCCAGCATGGTCGCTATGGAAATGGGTAATCACGACGTAGCGCAAATCCGCAAAGGTGACCCCCAACTGTGCCAGGCTGGCTTGCAGCGTCTCTGCAGTGGCTGGCGTGTTGGTGCCCGTATCGACAAGCAGACAGCCGTCGCTATCTTTGATGAGGTACAGATTGATGTCGCGGAGTTTGAAAGGAATGGGCACTTTGCATTGGTAGACATTGTCAGCAACTTCCTGAATGCTCGTCTCCATAGAGATCCTTCGCCTGACACATGGCAGCAGGGTGGTACATCTGACACACAGGATGTATACCAAACAAACGTTTGATTGTCACATCATAGCGTTTCCCTGTTGCCTGGTCAACGCTCATGCTCCCAACACCTCCAGCACGGCTTTGGGCAGCACCCGATCCTTAAACCACACGACGCGGGCCGGGAGATCCGCGGTCTTGACGCCAGCACGCTCCAGGTTGAGGCGCTCAGAAATGGCCAGGATCAAATCGTGGCGTCCAGCCCGACGCACCTGTGCAAATTTCTTGCGCAGATACTCGGGGCGCCAATAGCCGACAATTTCCAGCAAAAAGCTGCGCCCATCCGGATGCACCAGGCGGAAATCGGGCACCATGACGCTGCCGGGGATGGGGATGAGGTCGACCTCGCGTTCGAGCCGCCAGGG
>JBMDXC010000398.1:0-12905 GCA_048594805.1 Candidatus Entotheonellaceae bacterium
GGCTCCAATACCCCCGTGCAGGGGTGGCAGGGTTCAACCGGAATTAGTGGCAGCTTTCAATCGGAATCAGTGGCAACCTTCGACTGGAATCGGTGGCAGGTTTCGACCGGAATCAGTGGCAACCTTCGCGCGGAATACGCAATTGCATCAAAGAACATCTCACTGAGTTCAATCCAACTGCCAAAAAGTACAGCTTGATCTAACTGTCTTATATCCCACCACGTCTGTCCTTTTGGAGCAATCTGCATATCCAACCAACGTGTACAGTCTTCCCCTGTGTAGTCGAAACTGATTGTAGCGCGGAAAAGACGCTCCATCTGCTCACGTAAGCGCCGAGCATCGCTGCGAACCCCTGTTCCGTTGTAAGGGTTCATTCCAATATCAAGCATAAATGCGGCAAGAGTGTCACCTAATTCCAGACGGCGTTGTTTTGTCCGTAATGCTTCGGTTGTGATCCAAAACAGCAACAGTCTGGGCACTGTTCCATACGGATAGCCAATACAGATATAATTGCCCGTCTTCGGATCTCGTTTATAACCTGGTTTGAGTATTAACCCGTAGTGACCGTTCGTCCGCGTCCAGATCGGAGGATTGCCCTTCACATCGCTATGTGGGAGAGTGGCTTGTACTAGGTGCCGAGAAGCAAAGGTGAAGTCGTCATTGTCTGGCTGAGGCTGAAAATACACCTCATTGACGGCTTTGAAGATTTTCTGGTGTGTTTTGGTGGGTAGATTTTTAGACTGCCGTGGTACATCGTTCATCCCATCTCTCCTCGATAGGATTACTACATTCCCCCGTAGTCGAGTACCCCAGTATATGTCCAGTTATTGCAATTTGCAACTTGCAGATATGGCTGTGCAAATCCCTGTGGTTCTGGCAAGTTTTTAGAGATGAAACTCTCCCTAGTCTTCTCCCAAGGCATTGAAACATTTTTCAATAGGATATGATCGCTGCCTAAATTTTTCGGGAGATGAAACTCTCCCTAGTTAGGAGATGAAACTCTCCCTCCTCCTATAGTTCCCCCCTGTAAGGGGAATCCTGTAGTCTGCTAACGCCTACTTGTGCAAAACACAAATACGAGGAAGAACGCGGAAGCGGAAAAAGCTGGTAAGCACTCCGTAACTGGATTACCCTTGCTAACTCCTTCTAGGATTATTAAGGAAAGGGGTTGGCGTATGTGAAATTTCGATTGGGGATAGTGGGGCGTTTTTTCCCGAAAGATGCATCTCGATTGGCAGGATACGTGAACCTCCTACTCTCTAATAAGAACTTTCTCTGCTATAGGCTTACACGAAAACATTAACCTCTCTATCTCTATTTGGATTAAATGCGCTAGGAATATCAGGTATTTTTTTACTGCCTTGCCATAAAGCGTTGTCGAGAGTCACGATAAAAAGCTGCTTTTGCGGAATGTTATAAAAATCGATGAGGTATTTCGCTGTAGCTAAAATGATGAGGTCTGGAACTGTTGCGTTGAGTTTGTATTTTGCAAAAACTTCAAAAAATCGATCTACAGCTATTATAATATCACGCGAAGTAGATACATCATGATATTTGACGAATCGATTTGAAGCTTTCAAATCCTTTGGAGAAATATGGATATCACGACTTAGTTTATCACGTGCATTTTTGTAGGAGCGAGGATTAGTAAAATATCTGTCCTGATAGTACTTCTTTGCGAGTACCTTGAAAGCTTCTGCAATACACACGTCAGGAATATAGATAATTGCTTTTCTCTTCTGACTCTGAGAATCTATCTCACGCCACCAAATCCTAGAACGCTCTACTCGTTGCTTTTCTCGCGCATCTGTGATTCTTGAGGTTGGAATATACTTATTAGCGAGGAATGATGCATCGACTAAATAAAAGTTCCGGTCTTTCGGCTCTCGCTCGATCTTTCTTACTCGCGCCATAATACCGTCTTAGCTCCCTGAAATCAATCTGCTTTTGAAAGCATAGATAGTTAATTACCCTCCTGTATCTCTTATCGGTATTAAATAGTAATTCTTCACCTGACGAGGCTTTCCTGTCGGTTTACTCCATAGATTACGACACCGTGACGCAATCCTTGGTATACACGAGTAGGGGTTTGTGTAGCAGCCGAACGGAAAACTGGGAAGTTGAATTTGGACGTTGGATGATCAGATGCTCTTGATTCACGGATCAAGGATATCTGAGCGCTTGTTTCTCGATATCGAGCGGTTTTGAGCAGGAGAGCGGCTATGGCATGCGCCACGAAAATTCAATGGGTTACCATGCTCGAAACCTATTCTCAAAACTCTTTTCTCACTCCGGACTGCCACAAGGGGTTTTGAGAAGCCGCTGCCGCTCAGACGCTCCGCGTCATCCGATACGGATAGACGCGAGGGCACCATCCGCCGCGATGTCGCGGCAACGCTGAGGCGAAAGAACTCTACAACCTCTTGTTTATAGTGACTCTAGAGAAACATCCCAGGTTTTCGCTCTATTGCTACACAAACCCCGAGTACAAGTTGCTGGGGTTTCGGTGGATCGGCGGTGGGGTGGTGTCGTATATCCGCACGGAAGGCGACAGCATAGGTAAACATGTTATCTGTAAATAACCGGGCAGTAGATACCAAGGGGTGGATTTCTGTCTCTTCAGTGTGGCAGAGTGTTTATTTGTTTCATGACGTTGTACACAGTGGCTATGTGCCACTTCTTACCTGGTCGATAGGTTGGAATCCCCCGCGCATTTAACTCAGTACACAACCCTCTCACCGTTATAAAACCTTCCTGCTGGAGTTGGGCTATGGTGGGTGCGATCTCTCGGATAAACAGGGCAGAGTCGGCTTTATTCTCCGCTGCGAGGATTTTGCCATAGGCTCCTAGTTCTGTCCCTCGTGCCTTCGCAGCAGACAGCGCTGCTTTCGTGCGCTGCGAAATCATTTCTGCCTCATGTTCAGCAACGGCGGCGAGGATATGCAACGTGAACCTGGTGGCGTGCGGATTGTCCACCGCGACAAATGCAACTTTACTCTCCATCAGATTGGAAATAAACGCCACATTACGCGCTAAGCGGTCGAGTTTCGCAATCACGAGGGTCGCCTTGTATTTCCGACATGCCGCGATAGCTTGCTGGAGCGCGGGACGGTTCTTGATCTTCCTCCCTGATTCGATTTCGATGAATTCTTCCTTGAGCATCCACTTGCCGCCCTTGAGATACGCCATCACGGCGTCCTGCTGGGCATCCAGCCCTAAGCCGCTCTGCCCTTGCCGCTTGGTCGAGACTCGGTAGTACGCAATACAGTGCCCTGAGGTCATCCGCCGCGCTCTCCTCGCTGTTCAGGTGTCTACCACCGTTTACGTATGAACAAGGGGAGAGAGCCGTAAAACCTCTCTCCCCCGACACGCTACTTTTTGTTATTACACCAACCATCAGCCGTTTTGTGGCTCCACCATGATCCTCTTTTACCATGGTTCAGTTTCATTTGGACACCATGTTTGCTACACCAGCCTTCAGGAGGAGTGGTAGACGCGGGCTCTTCCGCAGCTTTTCGTACCAGTGGCGCCGTTGCTGGGGCTGCGTCGTCTCTTGGTGCCTTAGGAACCTATTGAACTACACCATTCTCAAGATGGATAGGGTTCCTCTGCCTCTGCTATGCCTCTCCTTACTGAGTGGTGGCAAGAGCCTCGTCGCGTTGCTGGTTATCTCGGTGTTGGAACTCAATTGCCCCAATGTCACAGCGGCTGCTTCCCACGTCGCGGATATCCACCCTGGGCTGTCCGAGCTGATCCTGCCTGGGACACGCGGCATCATTCCCGACATCAATAGCTGGACTGGTCGGCAGCAGGGGGACATGCCCGTTCCCCGGTCTGCCGTTATCGGTGAAGTCGCCTAAGCCGGGGTCGCCCTCCAGGTCGCTGGGTTGTAGGACAATGGTACATCCAGTTCGGTCGCCAATCAGGTTAGTGCCGAGGGAGGTGACGACCCCGACGCAATCATCGGCGTGAGGTGAAGGATAGAACGCTGTATTGAGTGCGAGAATGGTGTTCTGCAAGGCTATTGAACCGGCCGCATTGGCGATGCCGCCGCCGCTGAAGCTGTCGCCCTCGGCCACATTACCGGTCAGAGTCGAGTTAGTCAGCGTCAGGGTGCCGGTGTTGAAGATGCCGCCGCCGGCGGCGGTGGCCGAGTTGTCGGTCAAGGTACAGTTGGTGAGCCTCAGGGTATCGGTGTTGAAGATGCCACCGCCATTGCCGACGCCGAAGGCCATGTTACCGGTCAGAGTACAGTTGGTAAGGATCGCAGTGCCGCGATTAGAAATGCCGCCGCCGGCGCGCCAGCCCGTGTTGTCAGCCACGGTACAGTTGGTCAGCGTCAGGGTGCCGCCGTTGATAATGCCGCCACCGTCGTTGTCGTCGCTATAGTTGTCAGCCACGGTACAGTTGGTCAGCGTCAGGGTGCCGCCGTTGGCGATGCCGCCGCCACCGCCGTCGAAGGATATGTTGCCGGTCAGGGACGAGTTGGTCAGCGTCACGGTGCCAGTATGAGAGTTAAAGATACCGCCGGCACTCTCGCGGGACGAGTTGCCGGCTAGGGACGAGTTGGTTATCGTTAGGGTGCCGGTGTTATGGATACCCCCGCCGCCGCCACTCCTGAGGCCGGTGATCGCGTTGCCGGTCAGGGACGAGTTGGTTAGTGTCACGGTGCCGGTATTATAGATGCCCCCGCCGCCGCCGTTGCCAACCCCGTTGCCGGTCAGGGACGAGTTAGTCAGCGCAAGGGTGCCGGTGTTATGGATACCCCCGCCGAAGCTCTCGGGGGAAAGGTCGAAGGCTGCGAGGAACCCGCCCTGCAGGGTCACCCCGTCGAGCGTGAGGCTCCCGGTACCCGCCACATGCAGTAGACGAAAGAACGGAGCGCCGCCCTCGCGTTCAATGATAGTCGTGTTTGCCCCCGCTCCGGTAATCGTCAGGCTGCTGGTGATCGAGGGCAACCCATTCGGCCCATCGGTGGTGTTATCAAGGTCCGTGAGGAGATACGTGCCTGCCGCCAAGCGGATCGTGTTCGTCTGTCCGTTCGTATTGGCTTCGTTGATAGCATCGATGAGACAATCCACATCTCCTGCGCCACACGAAAAGGTCCTCGCGTGGGCACGGGATGTGACGACCAAAGCGCATGCGATGACTGCTGCTATGCTCCAGGTGAGGGAGCACCAAGCCTGTCTGTCACGCCGCTTTGGTCTTGTAGGGGATTGTAGCCATCTATGCATGAGTCATCCTCCCTAGGTGCGCCATTAGTTTTAAGGGCAAGCGCGTGCTGTAAAAAAGGTGTGAAGGGGGAGTGGAGTGCTGTCCCTCCCTGGTGGAGGGCCGACAGGTGTGTCAGGAGTTGGGGTCTCCCGCCCCAGCGCCGGCAGAAGCACAGATGGGGTATAATGACAAGAGCCATGAGGCATCCCCTTATGGTCCGTGGGGCTGGTGAGAGGCCCGTGCAAAGCTCGCTCACCAGCCCTGTGTGTACTGCCTGACTCTCCTCGCTGGAGAGTCCGCGCCTGTCTGCTGTCCTACAGATGTCACACCAGCCGCCAGTAACCGCCCCACCGTTGCAGGGCCATAGCCTCGTGCGTCTCAGGCGTGGTATACGTGACCCAGCAGGATGGGCATACCTTACAAGAAAGCAGAGACAAAAAACATACCTTTTTGGTAGGGAACAAAAAGGCTATGTATAGAGGCAGGAAGATGCCTAACTTTTTTAGGCCTGCACCCCCTTGTAGGGCGTCTTACCTTGTACCCTCATCCTGCAGTTGGATCGGCACTCTGCAAGAGTCCACGAGGAACTGAGGCTACACCTGCGGCGGCGTAGTCTGACGTTTCTCTGCACGCTTCCGACGTTTGGATGCTGCCTTGCACGTTTTACAGGTATGACTGCTCGTGCTCAAAAGGGATTGCCCAGTTGTGCCCCATTCGTGTCCCAGTTTACACAGCTTGCCCAGCACGTACTTGGTCGGGTCAAAAGGTGGGCAGGCGTCTGGTTGCTGGGTATCCTCTTGTGGCACAGGCTGTGGCTCAAAGTGTGGCATTCTATCGAGAATATTACCGTTATACTCAGTATTACTGTTATATTCAGTGTTCTGAGTAGAGATGTATGACTCTAGTGTCCCGTGCTGTGCCTCCACATCTGCGAGCGTAGCGCCAGCACACGCACTACGGAGCTGTTCAGCAGCCGTGGTCAACGTGGTAGCCAACCGCGTAAGCACTGTGACGGTGGTCGCAGGTATGGCGGTAATACCGCCATACTCACTCGCTTGCTGTGGACCATGAAGCCGCATGTCTAAGCCTTCGCGTATCACCTCGCTGATCGACATCCCGTGGAGATCAGCATAGCGCCGTACCTCGTCAATCATTTGCTCTGGAAGCTTCACGGCAAGAGCTTTCCAATGGGGATTGCCTGTTGACGGTCGGGGCATTGCGCACTCTCCTACTCAAAAGTATTACCGTATAACTATTATGAGTATAACTGTTATACCATAGATAAAGCAAGATACATACTATTAGAGTATTACCGTATAACTATAGCCAGTAGAACAGAGGGTTTTCTGGCTAATATATCGGTATCGGGTTAATGTACACTACAGGCAGGTGTTGATGGACACGAGGCGCGATGTCCGTTAAACGGGCGTTTTCTGATGATTCTACAGCATGGGCGGGCTGTCAGGCCGCAAACAGCTCTTACATTTGAGTAAAAAGGCGTAGAGTCTTGGACCACAGCCACAACGGCATGGCTGTTCTTCCCGTGGTCTTCGGCCGCAAACGGTGCAGGGCCTGCTTAACAGCGTCTCATGTACTCGTTAGGACGTAGAGGAGTCCCGTGGGGTGACGAAGCGGACCAACTGGGCCACCTGGTCTTTGAGCGCACTGAACTCGCCCAGACGGCGGTCGACGGTGTGCTTGAGCTTCAGCGCGGTTTCAATGCGGGCCACGAGTTCCGCCTCATCCACGGGTTTCGTGAGAAAATCATCCGCGCCCGCCTGAATACCTGTGATCCGATCGGCCTTGGCGTCGAGGGCCGTCATGATCACAATAGGAATCAGCCGCGTCGCTTCCTCGGCTTTGAGAAGCCGACAGACCATGAAGCCATCTATCACCGGCATCATCACGTCTAGTAGAATAAGATCCGGCGCTTCAGCAGCCACTTTCTCCAGGGCCTCCTGGCCGTTTGTCGCACTGATGGTCTCATACCCGAGATCAGTTAGCTCTTGCTCCAGATAGTCCACGTTGAAAGACTCATCGTCGACGATCAGAATCTTGGAGCGTTGCGGTGCGCCTGGTGGAGTATCGGGTGCAGGAGAAAGAGGCGGCAGGATGGGGTCGGGCGCGAGCACCGTGACGGGCGCCACAAAGCGGTAGCCGCGGCCATAGCGGGTCTGGATGACCGGCGATCCAGCTGGCTCGGGCGCGACGACCTTGCGGACCTTGGCCAGGCACCGGGTGAGGGCGGCTTCACTCACAAACGTCCCTGCCCAGCAGTGCTCCAGGAGTTCGTCTTTGGTCACGATCCGGTCGCGATGCTCGAGGAGGTAGACCAGCACGTCAAAGACCTTGGGCTCGATCTCGACGGGGTGACTCGCACAGCGCAGCTCCCCGCGTGGCACATCGAGTTGGTAGAGGCCAAAATGATAGATCATGGCGGTCTCCTGCGATCCTCCCCTCCGGCTCTGCCTTATTTGGAACCTTTGTACCTTACACAGGGTCTGCCGTCAAGCCGATCTTCTACTCCCATGCTGAACCTCGTGGGCAGACCCCGACCCCTTCTCGTCCGTAGCCAGGCGAGGGGGCACAACAGGGGGCGTGCGGAGTGCGGCATGCACGCGCTCGTGCTCACGCCCCTGCACGTCGCTCTCCAGGAGCAACGGCCCGCACAGCTTCTGCTCGACCAGCGCCCACGAGCTCGGGCTGCGCCTGTTGGTCAGAATCCGTCACAAAAGGGTCTGGCTGTGGTCAAGATCTACGGTCTCCACCGCAGTACATTCCTAGGCAGAAACACAGAGAGGTGGGGAGGCGGTGACCTCCTAGACGCACATGGATACCCCATGAAGGGAGCATATCATGGCTATGCAAACACGACGGACTACACAGCGATCGGCAAAGTGCCACAGCGCCACTATCAAAGCTTACATCGTTACGGCATGTTGTGGCCTGCTACTGTTGAATACGGTTTCTGCGCATGCAGGGATCAGCGTCAATGGCATCGCCACCAATGGCATCACCGCCAATGGCATCACCGTGAACGGCATTACCACTAATGGCATCACCCTGAATGGGATCAGCACGAATGGGATCACCATGAATGGGATCCACGTGAATGGGCTCAGTACCAATGGCCTCGCCATCCATGAGGAGCCCCCTCCAGCAGTGCAAGGGAAAACATTGCCTTTACATGGCCTCAGCCAGAAAGCCTTGGGGCAGACACCGCCGCATCGTCTCGGACTCTTTAGCCTTTGCTCGCGGTACCGGCTCGTCCCCCTCTGTCTCTAGGCGCCAGTGCGGGGGGCGCTCACGCGGCACTCGCGTGTACGGCCGCCCCCTGTCCCGACGGTGTCCGACACCTTCCACGGCTGGAGGTCATCACCTCCAAGACGCACAGCGATACCCCACGATAGGCACCCATCATGGCGACACAGACACGACGGATCACGGAACGCTCCGCACGCTTCTTCAGGGCCACAGTCAAAGCCAGCATGGTGGCGGCATGTTGTGGCCTCGTATTGATGAGTGCGGTTGCCGCGCATGCGATGCAGGCCGGCAATGGCCTCTTCATGAATGGGCTGCCCTATAATGGGCTGCCTCTCAATGGGATTACCACCAATGGCATTCCGCTCAACGGGATGCCCCTGAATGGGGTTGCCCTTAATGGCCTCCCGATGAATGGGATGGCCTGGCAGGGCATGCCCATCCAGGGGATGCCCAGGAACGGGCTCCCGATGAATGGGGTGCCTCTCAATAGTCTCTCTGCCAATGAGGGCTCTCTCCCCCCTGTGCAGCGTGAGAGCTTACCTTGGAGTACCTTGAGCTCGCGGCCTTTGGGCACGAGCACGCCGTAGCCAGGCGCAGCTCACCCCACACCACGACTGGGAGACTGCCCTGGGGGCTGCCTCCTCCCCAGGACATCCACCCCATCCTCACGTCGCCTTGAGCGAGAAAGGATCACCCCATGCGTTCATCTCTCGTCTGGTTGCTCGCCACTGGGGGCACCGTCGTTCTCCTCCACATAGGAGCCCTCGGCGTTCCTGCAGGCCAGGGTGATGTCCCCCGCGGGCGTCTGAGCCCGCCAGGAGAAGAACACGCGGACGCGCGTCTGGACGGCGCTCCGCCAGCCCTCTCCGCTGTCCCGCACCAACACGCCTTAGCGGATCCCACCCTCGCCTCGACAGCCGCTAAGCGTGAGCAGCTCAAATATCTCGTGCGGTGTGCTCTGCCAGCCGAGGTCGCCCTGTACGCGGACATCGCGGGCGAGCGGTTCACGTTCCCTGGGTCGATCGGGCTGGCGCCCCGCTGGCTCACAGAGGCGATGACGCCGAGCGAGGAGCGCTGGGTCTCGGCGTGTCTCTTGGCCCACGTCAATTATTTTGGGAAACATGTCCGCATCTCCACCCGCGCGACGGGGGTATCCGTGCCAGAGCTCGAAGCCTCCATCGACGAGCAGCAGACCTACACGATTTTCGAGGGGGGCTTTTTCGGGAATCTGTTTCTGCCCGAGCCTGTCGCGTATACCTGTCGGGGCGAGCGCAGCCCCGCGCAAGCCCGTGACCCCATCCTGCAGGACCGGGTGTGTACCCAGGAGGCAGGGACGACCACGGCCGCTGGCACACCGGTGACAGTCTGCCATTTTCTGTTAACCGGCCGCTGTGAAGATCCCAGCAGTTTTACCGTCAATGGCACCCTCTATTCCGAAGTGGTCTTTGTCTATCTCAAACCCAGTGTGCGATAGTCCTCGTGTCCCCGGCGGGCCACTGAGGCAACAGCGCCTCAGCGGCCCCGTCTGCGCAGACTATCACAACCATCCCTTCGCACACACAACTTCCGATAACGGGCACTATGTTAACCTCGTGGCGCGTGGGTGTACAGGCTGGACGCTGAGGTCCATCACCCCTCATACAAGCCAGCCGGGCATGGGCGACATAATGGCCGTTTTGTTGACATAGCGCCTGTTATCAGATCTTGTGCCCCCGTGTCTCATCTGTAGGCTAAGTTAGACCGACTGCCACGGAGAGTCAGCCCCACACGCCTTCTGTCGCCTCTCTGATATTTTGTCACAGCGGTTTCTGACAGTTTGTCCGCTTGTCCTCATGCGCACAGCGCATGGGCGATATGTCATCGGAAAACGTAGCACCATAAGATCACAAAAAATGGGACGTAAGTCCATGTGAAACCTCCCGTATCTCGTGCCCTGCTCAGCGTCTCAAATCCCAGAGCATACCTGTTCTAGACAAATTGGTATGCGATTTGCCTGGACCTGTGTCTTACAGGCGTGCTATGCCGTGCTGCGGCACGGAGCAGGGAGGAGAACGCAGTGAGCACATGTCAGTTGCCGCGCACCATCCATGTACAGTCAGATGCTCCTGGAGGACTAAGAACAGCGAGGCGCGTGCCCCGTTGGTTCGTGTTGGCCGTGCTGCTGTGGGGCAGCAGCGCGAGTCTGGTCCATGCAGGGAACAATGTCTGGACCAGTCTCGGCCCTTCAGGTGGGACTGTCAACGACCTGGCGATTGACCCGCTCACGCCCACTACCCTCTATGCCGGGACGGATAGCGGCGTGTTCAAGAGTACCGACGGCGCGCGCACCTGGCAGGCGATGAATACAGGTCTGAGCCTTCTCTCCGTCACCGCCCTGGTCATTGACCCCCTCACGCCTACTACCCTCTATGCCGGGACGACTGACCCCGGGGTGCCCGGCGGCGGCGGCGTGTTCAAGAGTACCGACGGCGCGCACACCTGGCAGGCGATGAATACAGGCCTGCGCACCAACTTGGGGTTCGTTAGGTTCCTGGCGATTGACCCCCTCACGCCCACCACCCTCTATGCCGGGACGGATAGCGGCGTGTTCAAGAGTACCGACGGCGCGCGCACCTGGGTGCCGATTGAGCCGCCCAACTTGGGCCAACTTAGCTTCGGGGTCGCCGCCCTGGCCATTGACCCGCTCACACCCACCACCCTCTATGCCGGGACGAATGGCGGCGGCGTGTTCAAGAGTACCGACGGCGCGAGTACCTGGCAGGCGATGAATACGGGCCTGGGCACCCTCTCCATCGCCGCCCTGGCCATTGACCCGCTCACGTCCACCACCCTCTATGTCGGGACGAGTAGCGGCGTGTTCGAGAGCACCGACGGCGCGAGTACCTGGGTGCAGATTGAGCCCATCGGGGCCGCTGCCCTGGCCATTGACCCGCTCACGCCCACCACCCTCTATGCCGGGGCGAATGGCGCGGTGTTCAAGAGTACCGACAGCGGGAGTACCTGGCAGGCGATGAATACAGGCCTGAATTCAAACCTGGGCACCCCCTCCATCGCCATCCTGGCCATTGACCCCCTCACACCCACCATCCTCTATGCCGTGTCGACCAGGCTTCTTATTGGCCACAACCTGGTCAGCAGCGTGTTCAAGAGCACCGACGGCGCGCGCACCTGGGTGTGGATGCAGATTCCGTCCTTCCTGGCCCAGTGAGAACGACGCTGTCATAGACGGCAAAGTAGGCTTCTACTTGACCATAAAACAATGACTTCTTTCACAAAAACCCGGTGTCACTCACAATGTCGAGTTTTCGTGTGCCATAATCCATCCCAAAGACGAGGTGCTGGCACATTGATTGTGACACGGCTTGTGGCACAAATTTCTAACGCGTTGTAATAACAAATCATAGAGTGCAAAGAGATATGCCAGAAACGAGGATTAATGGCACATGCGCAGACACTGAAGGTTTCGACATGACCATCAGAGGCGATCCCTCGCACTTTTGATCTACAAGGGGTTGAAATTTAATCGGTTAAAGAATCGTTTTTCCGCTGGTGACACGCTCGTTCTCACTAGGCCTGATGGAGAATCTTGGCCAATAAAATCGGCTCAGGTTTTTCCGGAAGCATTTTTACTCTACTTTCCGCTAAATTTTCTTGGTCAAACAGCCTCAGAAGCTGGTTCCAAGCTTCCTGTGGCGAGATTTGTGCGACTTTCAACGTGTCGCAGGGCGCTCCAGAAAGTTTGAGAAATGGCGAGCACAGCCTTGATTTTACATACTACGAGCAGACTACCAACTGCTTTTGGGCACCTCATTTAGCGGAAAGTAGAGTTTTATCATTTCCTCCATGTACTTAAAGCCACGACAGTCAGCTTTCAGGTCGAGGACGCTGGAGTCTGGATCTCGCGAATGGCTGGTAGCCCGGAGGTAGTAGGCTACATTGACCATGAACAAGGCCAGATTCGCCGCATTAGTGACCCCTGTGGGGCTGACGTTCATGAAGTCTTCCAAACCCCAGTACTGTTTGGCGTCCCCAAAGTTAAACTCGATCTGGAACCGTAGACCGTAGTAGTCCACCAGAGACGAGTACGCCAGGGCCAAGTCACTACTGAACAGCACGAAATGGGCACAGGCCTGGGTGCGCAAGTTGGTCTTGGCGATGATGACCACATTCAAGGGGTACGTGAACTCTTTGTGGAGCAATGGCATCTGGTAGAGGCGGGTCTCGATATGTCCCTCCACGCTCGTCTCTTTGAGGGAGTGCCCCGGGAGGTGGTCGTCATTCACCTTGGGGCCATACTTGCGCCGGGGACCTCGCCCAGCATAGGGACCAGTATAAGGAAAGTACAGCGCCGCATCGTACCGCAGCTTGGACATGAGGTGTAAGCCGCACTGACGCGCCATCTGCAGAGCATTGTGGTTGCCGAAATG
>JBMDXC010000399.1:0-9791 GCA_048594805.1 Candidatus Entotheonellaceae bacterium
GCTATCCGTCAATGGTCGGCGGGAGCGGTAGATGCGTGCACGCGTGAGGGCGCTCACGGTTGGCAGTGCGGGCCTCCCCTGTAGAGATGTACAGAGTATCCCAGGCCTCTCCCGACATCACCAAAATGGGACATGAACCCAACTAATTCTGAAAGTGACAGATATCCCCCATCTTGTCTCCCTGCCGACCACGCCCCGGCATGAGGCGGGGGGGGCTTGCCTGGGCAGCGTGCCGGGTGTGAGCACGATCACAGATGGGCGGTGACCTGCAGCATGCCCCCGGGCTCCCCACGGCGGCTATAGTCCCCTCCACTATGGCACGCGCCGCCCTCCTGCGAGCACGGGCCGCCTTCCAGCTCCCTGGAGGCCAGCCCCGCGGGAGGCAGCGCGGGTCATGGGGCGTGGTCCCCAGGACCGACGCGAGACTCACACTCACCTTGTCACTTCGGAGGGCATCATGGCTCCACAGACCCCACGGATCACTCGGCCATCGCCGCGCAGCGCCAGGGCTGCGCTCACCCACTTCCTGCTGGCGGCCTGTTGTGGCGGGCTCCTATGCAGTGCCGTGGCCGCGTCGGCGACCATCCGGGAGAATGGGATAAGCCTCAATGGGGAGCGCCTCAATGGGATAAGCCTCAATGGGGAGAACCTCAATGGGCAAAGCCTCAATGGGCTGGTCCCCAAGAAGACCACGCTCCAGCAGGCGCCGCTCCTCGCCGCGTCGGACGACCGTTTCCCCTTCCACAGCGTCAGCCAACGGGCCTTGGGCAAGCACCAGCGCCCCGCCTGCACAGGCCCCCTATGCAGTTCCTAACCTCCGCTGCTTGCTGGAGGCTCTTGGTCCTCAGCGTGGGGGGTGTCTGCGTAGGTGTCGCCGCCACCGGCATGCCCCGTATCGGGGCATGCGTGCCCGGCCTGTGTCCGCGGGCGGTGCGCCCCGCCGCCAGCGCCAGCCCCCGCACCGCCGCCAGCGCCAGCCCCCGCACGGCCCAGACTGTGCCCGCGCCGCCGGCGGCGACCCCCGCCGCCGGCCACGCATCCCAGCGGGAATTAGCTGATCCCACCCTAGCCTCAACCGCCGCCAAGCGCGCGCAGCTCAAATATCTCGTGCGGTGTGCGCTCCCAGCAACCGTGACGCTGTACACGCAGCAAGGGACGGAGCGCTTTACCTTTGTAGGCGGGATGGGCCTCGCACCCCGCTGGCTGGATGCAGCCGTGACCCCCAGCGAAGAACGCTGGGTCTCGGCGTGTCTCCTGGCCCATGTCAATTATTTTGGGAAACATGTCCAGGTCTCCATGCGTGCCACCCCACCCCCTGTGCCTGCCTTGGAGGCCTCCGAGGACGAACAGCACGTTTTCTCCATTTTCGAAGGGGGCTTTTTCGGGAATGTGTTCCTGCCCGAACCCGTCGCGTATACCTGTCGGGGTGCACGCACTCCCGTACAAGCCAGTGACCCTATCTTGCAGGACCGGGTGTGCACTCAGGAGACAGGGGAAACCACGGCCGAGGGTGCGCCGGTGACGCTGTGCCATTTCCTTTTCACCGGCCACTGTGAGAGTCCCACCAGTTTTACGGTTAATGGTACGTACTATTCCGAAGTGATTTTCGTCTATCTCAAACCCAGTAAGTAATAATCCGGGTATCCCTGCCGCTCACCCGCGGTTTCCCCTCCGCACCGCCCCTGCCACAGAGCCGCTAGAAAACACCCGTTAAATCAACACACGCCTAGTGTCATTTTCAAGAGAAGAGTTCAGGAGCGATGAATCGTTTTCCCCAAAGTATGCGTCGTTACCGTCAATGTACTGAGAGACGAAATCCTCTCTTTTTCATATGTATACGACGATGCAAGCCTTGTCATTCAATCCCAGACAAGTCATGAAAAGGCTGGTTCTCTCTCGCTGTTTTTTCACAAGAAGGGTGCAATCTTTTCAGAAGAGGAGTGCTCTGCCCTGCAAATGTCACCAGTGCAGTGCTCTGCATGCCTCAACCATCTGGCAACCAGTGGTTTCCCGACACCCAGCTGCGGCGCCTTGACACCCTCGTGAAAACCAGACAAAATTTGTTCGGAAAACATGTCGGATTGCTCAGATTGACGGAAACACGAAAAAGGGAGATGCTCGGACATGCTTGTGGGGTACATGCGGGGCTCCAGTGAGAACGACCGCCAGACGACGGCCCTACAACGCGACGCCTTACTCGCCGCTGGCGTCGATCCACGGCATGTATTTGAAGATAAGGCCAGCGGAGCGCGGGATGATCGCCCAGGACTCCAGCAGGCGCTTGCCTACATCCGGCCTGGCGATTGTCTGGTCGTCTGGAAACTGGATCGGCTCGGTCGCTCGCTGTCGCATCTCCTGCACATTGTTACAACCTTACAGGCGCAGGGTGTTGCGTTTCGCTCCCTGACCGAGCAGATGGACACCACCACCCCGCAGGGGGCGTTCCTGTTCAGTGTCTTTGGGGCATTGGCCCAGTACGAGCGCGCGTTGACGCAGGAACGCATTCGGGCTGGGCTGGAGGCTGCCCGGCGCCGTGGGAAACGTGGTGGACGGCCCCAGGCGATTAGCCCTGAGAAACTGGAGGCCATCCTCGCCGCCCTCCATGCTGGAGCGAGCAAAGCCTCACTCTGCCGGACGTTCGGGGTGAAGCGCACCACCCTTTATGATGCCCTGGCGCGTGCTGCAGCGCAGACCGTGCCCCTCGTCTAAGGCGGGTCGTGACCGCGTGGCGCCCCTCAGAGCCTCCGTGGTGGCAGCCTTCCTGTGCAGGAGGTGGCAACCCTCTGTGGCTGACCCTACCTCTGTGGCTGACCCTATACGTTACCCTTTATGTGACTACACGAGGTGTATTTCATACCTATGCAAGTCATTCTGTACAACCAACTCAACGCGCAGCGTATCCCCAACTTCCAAAAGATGAAGGGGTTTCTTGAGGCTGGCGACTTTCGTTCGGCGGACGTCAAGAAAGTCGGGCACAATCTGTACCGCGCCCGGTTAGACATCAGTAACCGGTTGTTGTTTTCCCTCTATCGCTCGCACGATCACACGTATATTCTGGTGCTGGAGTGCATTGCCCATCACGCGTACAATAAATCCCGTTTCTTACGCCATGGCGGGACGATCGACGAGAGCAAAATCCCCACCCTGGATCACCCTGATCAGGTCGTAGCTGAACCGCTGGCGTATATTAATCCTCGCCTGCCCACCTTCCATGTGCTCAATAAGGTGATTTCGTTCGACGACGCCCAGCAGGCGGTCTACACGCTCCCACCGCCCTGCATCGTGATTGGGTCAGCGGGCAGTGGCAAGACCGCCCTGACCCTCGAGAAAATGAAAGAAGCGCTGGGCGAGGTGTTGTATGTAACCCGCTCGCCCTATCTGGTGCGCAATGCGCGGACGCTGTACTATGCGCTGGAGTATGAAAACGACGACCAAGACGTCAGTTTCCTGTCGTTCGCGGAATACCTCGCCAGCCTGCGTGTGCCGCAAGGCCGAGAGATGGGGGTGCGTGAGTTTGCCCAGTGGTTTGCCCGCCACCGGGCCTCGAGCCGCCTCAAAGACCCCCACGCGCTCTTTGAGGAATTCCAGGGTGTCATTACCGGGCCGGCCACGGACCACCCCTACCGGAGCCGGGAGGAGTATCTGGACCTAGGTATCCGGCAGTCGATCTTTGCCGCCGACGAGCGGCCGCACGTCTATGATCTGTTTGCCAAGTATCTGGTGTTCATGCAGGACAATAACTATTATGATCCCAACATGCTGAGCTACCAGTACTTGTCCCTGGTCAAGCCCCGCTATGATTTTGTGGTGGTCGACGAGGTGCAGGACCTGACGACGATCCAGCTCCAGCTCATTCTCACCTCCCTGCGCGAGCCGCACCAATTTCTCCTCTGTGGTGATGCCAACCAGATTGTCCACCCCAACTTTTTTTCCTGGTCGACACTGAAAAGTTTTTTCTATAAGCAAGACGGCCTCGCGGCGCCAGCCGAGCTGATGCGGGTTCTCCACAACAATTACCGCAACGCGATTGCTGTCACGGAAGTCGCGAACCGTCTGCTGAAACTGAAGCATGCCCGCTTTGGCTCCGTGGACCGTGAGAGCAATTACCTCGTCCACAGCACGGTCGAGACCTCTGGGACCGTGCTGCTGCTGGCCGACACCGAGCCGATCACCCGCGAACTGAATGAAAAAACACGCCAGTCAACCCATTTTGCGGTCGTCGTCATGCACCCGGAGCACAAAGCGGCGGCCCGCGCGCATTTCCACACCCCGCTGATCTTCTCTGTCCAGGAAGCGAAAGGGCTGGAATACGACAATATCATTCTCTATAACTTCACCTCCGCGGCCGAAGAGTACTTTCGGGACATTACCCGTGGTGTCAGTGCGGAGGACGTGCTGGGGGAGGACCTCCGCTATGCGCGGGCGCGAGAGAAAGGCGATAAGTCGCTGGAAATGTACAAGTTCCATATCAATGCCCTGTATGTCGCGGTCACGCGCGCCGTGGAAAACCTGTATCTCATTGAGGCCAATCCCGGCCAACGCCTGTTCGAAGTGTTGGGCCTGAAGCTCTGGGAGGATCGCCTTGCTCTTGCCGAACACGGATCGAGCCTGGAAGAATGGCGGCAGGAAGCGCGCCGGCTGGAGCTGCAAGGGAAGCAGGAACAGGCCGACGCGATCCGCACCCAGATCCTGAAGCTCAAGGACGTGCCCTGGCAGGTATTGCATGGCGAGACCCTGCGGACACTGGAGCGGCAGGCCTTCGACCACGACGACAAGCAGGCCAAGTTGCTGCTGTTTGAATACGCCCTAGTGTATCAGGACCGTCACCGCATGCAGGCGCTGGCCGAGCGGGGGTTTCGGCCGGCCCACCAGCCGGACAAGGGGATCAAGCCCTTGACCCAGAAGTATTTCTTCCCGTATGAGCTGAAAAAACCCGATGCCATGCTGCGCCAGGTCGACCAGTACGGAGTGGATTTTCGCAACCCTTTCAACCAGACGCCACTGATGATCGCCGCCCGGCTCGGCAACGACGATCAGGTGGCTAGGCTGGTGGCGATGGGGGCTGACACGAGCTTGATCAACAATGTGGGCTTCAACGCCTTTCATATTGTGCTGGAGCAGGCCTGCATCGATGCCCACTACGCGGCCCGGAAACTCGCGGGCGTGTATGATACACTGGCGCCGCTCGACATGGTGATCCAGGTGGACGGACGGCTGGTGAAGCTGGACAAGCGGTCGATGGAGTTCCTCCTGCTCAACCTCATGATCGCCATGTTCTACACCCGCTTGGGGGACAAGGTGGTGCGCTTCGGGGGGGGCGCTTTCAGCAGTGGGGATTTTGTGGAGGTGCTCCACCACTTTCCCGACGCACTCGTGCCGGCGCGACGCAAACAACGGGCCTATATTTCTAGTATTTTGGCGAAAAACGAGGTGCATCGGGACGACCCCTACAACCGCAAGCTGTTTCGCCGCCTGAAGCACGGGCACTACATCATCAACCCCAAACTTGCCGTCTGGGTCGAAGGCGCATGGCGCCCTCTATACGAACTGCTCTCATTAGATGCGCTGGGCTACCGACGTCAGGAGAGATATGAGTGGTATGCCTTTGATCCGCATGAGCGCATGCAAGAGCAGCTGCAGCACTTCAAGACCGTGGTCAAACAGCTGCAGGCAGGGGAAGAGGACGCGCTGGCGGTGTACTTTTGAGGCCAAGCAAGTCACCACCGGGCACACGTCGACCTGCCGTGCGCTCGTGGCACACCGCCGTGGGCTTGGGCGCCATGCTGGGCATGGACCTGCAGCGAGGAGCGACACGACCTGGGTCGAGGAGGCGGGGTCGCTGGGAGCTTCGCGGTAGGCGTGTGGTCCACACCGGCAGCGCCCTTGAAAATCGCCCGTTGTCTGCACAAGGGCCTAGGTGTGGCTCCTAGGAGTATTGTGGTGTTCAGATATTCATGTTATCAAGCTGTGTCCGTATAGGGTGCCATGCTCAAGTTTTTGGACAGACGACGATACCTGCCACGCCCGCGCTTCCTGAAGCAACGCCGCCAGCCCGATCACCTCATTCTCAGCGTCGAGATCTGGCATGTCCCAGGGCAGCGGCCGCAGCCGGGCATAGACCCACAAGGACGCTCGCCCACTCTCGTGCAGCCTGGTACGGTCGGGGCTGAGGGCCTCCAGACGGCGCAACTGTGCGTCAAATCGTCCGAATATGTTATTCCTTTTGTTGCGCCTGAAGCGCACGATAGGCCGTCATGCGCTGGGTGGGAGACAGCTTGTGCATCTCCTCGTGCTGCTGCGCCGTCAACGTTACCGGGTGCGGCCGCACTTTGTGCGTATGGCCGCCATCCGGGCTGCTGCTCGGGCGTTGCATGTCTCGGCGTGCTCCGTGGAGGCGTTGCCTGGAGACCAGACGTCAACCAAAGAAGGGAGCGTAGGTGTGATTGACCTCAGGGAGCAAATTCGGGAGGCGCACCGAACCTACTGGTCGCATCGCAGCGCCTATCCCTCGCTCATCCGGCGGGGCAGCCTCGATGAGGCGACCGCGCAGCGCCAGCTTGCGGTGCAGCGAGCGATTGTCCGGACATTACAGCATTTTCATCTTGCACTGCGTTTTTTACAGGACAGGCTGTTCCACATGCACGACCCGTCTATGTCCAGCACCGACCAGCCCGCGACCCCAGAGGCCATCCGCGCCGAGTTGCATGCCCTCATCGAGGCGATGAGTGAAACGCAGCTCATGGCGTTGCGCAACTTCTTGCGGGCGGCGAATCCGCACGAGGGCGTGTGAGCAAAGCTCACAAGTCCCCGCTACGGACTGTGTGTCCGTGTTGGGCTCCAACGAGGAAGGGGACAGTGTCCCCTTCCCTACACCGACCTGTATAAAGAAAAATACTACGAATCTATCCCACTATGAGTCTCTGCATCCAGATGTAGATTGTCGCAATCGCCAGGAACGCCTCAAAGCATGCGGCAATGCGCGCCCAGCGGACGACCAAGCGCACATCCCGCACCCACTCGCATAAACCATTGAATTTATTGTTTATTTCCTTTACGGAGCATATAGACCTAAAAAATAACTAAAATAGAATCAAGAGGTTCCAAAGGGGTGCGGAATGTGCGACCCAGCGCCGATACTTCTTCTGGAATCAGGCAACGGTGCGCTCCGCTTCGAACCGTGGCACCACATTCTTGATAGGCGTGGTTTCTCTCGTTGAGGGGAGAAGCACAGCGGCAACAACAGGTGCAGAGGTTGCGCGGTCTGGCACAGCCGATGCGACCACGAGGGACCGCGCAATATGGCCCTCATAAGCAGCTACTCCAAAATTTGAGGCGAAAAGGCAGGGAGCTTCGCACCACAGCAATGGCTGCATAGCGGTCACCCTTGGTGGCTATTCCGCCTCAAACTTCGAGGGCTCTGCTCATAGAGCGAGACTGCTAGACGATGCCCGGGGTAAAGACTGTGCCATCAATGCCCCATCAAAGCACCAACATTGCCGCTTGAGACCTCTGCAGACCGTCAGTGGCATCGTAGGACACCTTCGCGAGTTTTAGGCCTCACCGCGATGCCTCTGGGCACGTGCCAGCAGGAGAAGAGTGCGAGCGGTCAGGAGTGCTGCGATCCGCGTGACCGGGTCACCGCCGCTCTGGTGGGAGTGCCCCTGGGGCACACGGGGGCTCTCGGGCAGCTGCCACTGCAACTGCGCGAATTTCGCGTGGATGGAGCTCAGACACCGCTGACAGGTGACGTCCTGCCACCCCCGCACCGCGTGGGGGCGCCGCAGGCCACAGGCGGTGTGCTCCAGATCGGTGAGCCAGCGATGGATGGGGTGCAGCATCGAGGACCTCCATGGCCTCTCTCAGGTCCTCACGGGGGCATGGGCAACTTCACGTAAAAGACTACGCATTTGTGCACGCCTGTCAAGGGTTTTTCTATACTGCAGCCATCCCATCCGCAGCCGCCGCTCGCTCCTCTCTCCTCCTCCCCACCACCCCTTGTGACGTGTGCTTCAGGAGGAGTCTTGCGTTTCCGATAACCCTATCCATTATCGGAAATGCCCCTGGCGCAACGTGGCTAGGTGCGGGGGCTTTCTGTTTCCAGATAAACAAAATGCTCCTGTTTATCGGCACTTACAAGAGGGGAGGCCAGAAGTGTATAGGGAAAAGACTACTTTCCCTATACACTAAGCTCGACTTTATCCATTTTCCCAAAATGGAAAAGCCGTGTGACATAAGTACTTGATTCTCTGAGTGTGAACTTTTTTGCATGTCACTATTTTTGCCTAACCTTCAAAAATTCTTTCCACAAGCAATGGCAGGGGTCGTTTATTGGCGTTGCTCACTCATCAAATGGATAAAGTCGAGCTTAGAGGCTGTTTGAAAAGTCCTGAAATGAGCGTTTGCAACCGATTTGGAGGCGTGTTGAGGAGTTACGCAATCGCTCTAAGTCCTTTGAAATCAATAAAGGCAATCTTCAGATGCATGGCTGTTCACATAGCCGTGGACACTTTTCAAACAGCCTCTTAGGCTTGCACTTTGAGCGGCAGCAGCAGAAGAAGGAGGGGCAGCTGGCGATTTTTAACTATAAAAATAGTGGCTGTGCAGGGGATTGAGGACTACGGCGGCTGGTAGGAGGTGCGCTATACCCGCCTGACCAGTCGGGGTGCGAAGCAGGATGCCTATTTTGTCTGCGAGACACTGGAAGAAGCCAAGAAGAAGTATCAGGTAATGCTGGCTCAATGAGGCCATGTTACAGTTGGTCAAATACAATCCTCACAATAGGGAGACCAACCGAAGCTATGGTCATCAGAGAAGCGTGCCCAGCATGTGGATCAAAGCGGCACAAGAAAAACGGTCATACCCGCCACGGCAAACAGAATCATCAATGTAAAGCCTGCGAGCGCCAGTTTGGGACCACGGCCGAAGACCATCGCATTTCGGAAGCGCAGCGTACGATGATCGAACACCTGTTGCGTAAGCGCATCTCGCTGCGGGGGATCTGTCGTGCCGTGGGCGTCAGTCTGACGTGGCTGCTGCATTTTATGGTGGAATGCTTTGCCGCCTGTCCCGATGACCTCCATGTCCAGGTTCCGCCACATCCCACGGACGTGGTGCTGCGACGGCTGGAAGCCGAAGCCGATGAAATGTGGAGTTTCGTGAAGAAGAAGGCCAATAAGCAATGGATCTGGATTGCCATGGATGCCACAACCCGCCAGATCATTGCGTTTCATGTGGGGGATCGTAGTCGTGAGAGTGCCAAAGCGCTCTGGGCCAAGATTCCGCTGGTCTACCAGGAACAGGCCATCTTCCATACGGATCAATACGATGCCTACACAGGCGTGATTCCGGCGGAGCGGCACAAAGCCATCACGAAGCACGCGCGGAAAACCAATCACATCGAACGCTTCAACAATACTCTCAGGCAGCGCCTGTCCCGCCTGGTACGTGAGACACTCTCGTTTTCCAAAAAGCTGGCACATCACATCGGGGCCATCAAATATTTCATTTGCCACTACAATCGTACGAAGACTAGACCCTCGACAAACATCTGTGTAATTTCCCAGGTGAGATTTCCATAGCATTGATTTATTGGTTGTAATCGGCGCAAAACAAAACTGTCCATCGAATGTCGGAATTTTAAGCCGAGTGCGAAAAGTACACTTGTTGCACCACCATTTTGAAGCGCTCAAAAGCCTGGCAACCCCTTGAAATTCGGCGCTAAAACTCGTGCGGAAATCAAGATGCAAAAAACTGAAGGCATCTACTGGTTACTGCACTTTTCAAGTCTCTAT
>JBMDXC010000004.1:0-3405 GCA_048594805.1 Candidatus Entotheonellaceae bacterium
GCCGCTCGTGTTAACGGGCCAGCTCGCCGTGCCAGCAGCGCCGCTCGTGTGGGGGCTGCTCGGTTTTACCGTGGCATGGGTAGGAGCAAGGTGGCTTTGCAATGATCAAACCTGATCTCAAAGCCAAACGCGTTGGGCTGCCTCAAAGCACCAGAATAACGCCCGGTTGGTGCACAAGGCAGGTTCTGTGCAGGAACGGGACCCAGCGGTGTACAGAAACCCGGTCCCGTTCAGTGTGCGGGAAAAGGGTGGTGCTGGCATTCCTGGCAGGCTTAGGGCACCCGCAGACGCCAGGACACGGCCTGGGGGATGCTACGGGCGTTGCACGGCATGTGGGGGAGCCATGCTCCCCGCACAGACGCCTCTCACCAGGACCGCATGGCGCGCTTCCAGAACAGCGCCCAAAGCGCCCGCCGCCAGCGCCACTGGTGGAGCGCCCATTGCGCCACATCAGGGAATGGAGACCGGTGCGGATGATACTCCCCTTCTCGAATGCCTCGTGGCATACGTATCTCCTTTATTGCGGGCTGTCCGCCCGGTTATTGTCTCAGACGTACTCATAAGGAAGTATGCCGTGAGCTACAAGGTGGGGGAGCAGGGTTAATCCGCTGCCTCAGCATCCATCTCGGCCTGGTCCTGTGCCAGATAGCGGTACACGCTGGCCTTGCTCAGTCCATAGCGCTGCATGAGCTGGCGAATGAGCAGGCCATCCTTACGGGCCTGACGCAGCTGGGCAATCTGCACAGGGGTGAGGTGATGCTTGTGGCCAAACTGGACCCCGCGCCGCTTGGCAGCAGCAATTCCTTCCGCCCGCCGCTCGGCACGAATCTCGGTCTCAAACTGCGCGACCGCCGCAAAAATATGAAAAGTCAACCGGCCGCCAGGGGTCGAGGTATCGAGGTGCTGATCGAGCACCACCAACTCCACCTGCTTCTGCTCCAACTGCCGCACGATCGTGCACAAGTCGAGTGTCGACCGCGCCAACCGGTCCAGTTGGGTCACTAGGACTACATCGCCCTGGCGGACATAGTCCAGGAGGCGTTGCAGCTCGGGCTGGGCTGTCGTGGTCCCTGAGCGTTTTTCCCGGCAGAGGTGCTCCGGATCACACCCCACTTCCAGCAACCGCGCTTCCTGAATGGCCAGACTTTGGCCGCGACTACTGACCCGTGCATACCCGAACGTATAGATACTATGCTTGTCCGCTGATTCCTTGAGCGGGCCGTTGTTGGTAAGCTGCTTTTCCGTCACCTGAATCGATCACCACGGAGGAGCAAGCCCATGACGACCCCAGCGACCCGCAATACGCAGGATACCACAACAGAGGGCACCTTGTTTGTGGCCTTTGAACTGAGTGAAAAAACCTGGAAGCTTGGCTTCACGACGGGCCATGGTCAAAAGCCGCGCGAGCGCACCGTGACTGCGCGGCAGCAGGAGCGCGTGCGCGACGAAATCGCCCAGGCCAAACGCCGCTTGGGTCTGCCGGCCACAGCCCCCGTGGTCAGTTGCTATGAAGCAGGTCGCGAAGGCTTCTGGCTGCATCGGTTTTTGCAGGGACACGGGATCACGACCCATGTCGTGGATTCCTCCTCCATTGAGGTCAACCGCCGTCGGCGTCGCGCCAAGAGCGATGGGTGGGACGTGCGCAAGTTGCTGAGTATGTTGATGCGGTACGAGCAGGGTGAGCGTCACGTGTGGCAGGTGGTCAAGGTGCCCTCGGTCGAAGCCGAGGATCAACGCCATCTGCACCGGGACTTGGAAACCCTCAAGCAGGAGCGCGCCAGTACGACGACCCGCATCCAGGGTTTGCTCAGTAGTCAGGGGCTGCGCGTGACGAGCCTGACCAAGTTGCCCGAGCAACTCGAGGCGTTGCGGCTGTGGGATGGGTCACCGATTCCGCCGGGCCTGCGTCGTCGCGTGCTGCGCGTGTATGCCCATCACACCTTTCTCAGTGAGCAGATCGCCGCGTGGGAAGCCGAGCGTCGGGCCCAGCTGCAGGCCTCGACTGACGCGAGTATCGACAAGGTGCGCCAGTTGATGCAGCTCAAAGGGATTGGGCTCAATGGGGCGTGGTGGTTGGTGCTGGAATTTTTTAGCTGGCGCGCGTTCAAGAATCGTCGGGAAGTGGGGGGCTTAGCGGGCTTCACGCCGACACCATATCAAAGCGGCGAAAGTGCCCGCGAACAAGGGAGCACCAAGGCGGGCAATCGGCACGTGCGCTGGATGACCACGGAGTTGGCGTGGAGTTGGCTGCGCTTTCAGCCTGACAGCGCCCTGAGTGTCTGGTTTCGGGAGCGCTTCGGGAGTGGTGGGAAGCGCTTGAGACGGATTGGGATTGTCGCTGTGGCCCGTAAGTTACTCATTGCGCTCTGGCGCTTCCTCGAGACCGGGGTGATACCCGCGGGAGCGGTGCTCAAAGAGGTATAAACGCTTGGCTGATGCGGCGTCACGCCTTGGTCTGGGTGCTGGTGGAGACGGCCCGTTGAATTTCCGGGCCTGCGACGCAAGCCGTCGTATAGATGGGGTCGCCTCCTCTGGGCCTTCCGGCTCCCGTCGAAAGACGCCTAGAGAATCGGGTGACGGGTGTTTACACCCGCACGGATAGAAGGTCGTTGGAGACGCTACGTCCCAACGCCCAAGGAAGCCGCCAGACCCATCGAGGTCATGTGACCGGGAGCATCGGGGTTGAGCCAGGGATGAGGGTACGGGTGGCCTCTGCTCTGAGAGGTGCTCACACGCCTTGCCATACCTGGTCTCCTGAGCATTAGAACGCGTGCATGAAGGCTAATTAGTACTATATGGCACAGCCCTTCAAAGAAGAAGCGAGGGAAGGGAAAAAATGGGAAAAGGGGCTTGACAACAGCGGCAACATAGAAGGAAATATAAGCTCTTGTGGGCCCATTGATCGATGTCCTCGCGAGTGAGGCACGTGAAAGGCTCGATGGCTGCGATGTGAGACCTTTTTGTCCAAACAGAGACGTTTGTGTTGTTCTTCGCTTGTATTACAAGCAAAAATTGTCTCCCTGTGCCACTACCCCTTGAACGTGAGTAAACGGGCATTTTCCCTATACAACTCTGATGGACCTCTAAGAAAATGACCATTTTTACAGTATATTTTCGTTTGTATTTTCTTCGGTCTTATCACACTTTTACAGACGAATCTTGGTGGCTCCCTTCGGAGTCCTGCTGCCTTTCTGGCGCGGGCGTGATGACTCCTCATACGCACTCTGAAAATACTCCCGCGCCCGCTGGACAATGGATGGGGGGATCGTGAGGAAGAAGGGCCGCCCCAACAACCAGCGCAGCACTTCATCGCGGGTTGCCCCTTGCTGAAGGCGGGCGAGCATGGTTTGACACAAAAACCAGGCAATCTCGCGCTGTAATCTCTCATACCACAGGAGATATTCG
>JBMDXC010000040.1:0-1737 GCA_048594805.1 Candidatus Entotheonellaceae bacterium
ATCCATGGAGGCGTACAGAGATGGGTCGCACGGAAATAGGCGTTCCTGTTTTGACAGTAACAGCGCAGCCTGCGGCCCTTCTGCTCCCGCCTGCCTTCCCTGGCTGTAAATTCCCTTGACAGGCACTACATGCGTACTACATTTTTGCTACATATGTTCTGCACTCAGCACTATCGCTGTCATCTACATGCCTAATCCGAAACGGACGCGCTCCATGAAAATTGCCGTCCTCAATCATGAAGTATCCGCGAACCTTCTATACGGATTTGGACAATTTAATCTGTAAAATGCGGCCACAAGCTGATCTGTAGCGCTGGGAGCGCACGTTGAGGTGCTGTCGTCCGGCGATAGAGTGGCATACGCCACACCGTCCGCCCGAGTACCAGCACTAACAAGACCAAATGCATCACCGGCACCTGGCTGTATTGTTGGCGCCCTGACGCGTCGACCTCCGTGATCCGCTGCTGCCGCGGATCATAGACACACGGATACGCCACTACCAGTTGCTCCGACTGCTCGATCCGTACCATCTCGTCGTACACCAAGACCTCGACGGTGTGTCCCCACAATCCCTCATCTACATACAGGCCAAAGTTATGGAGCCGAATCTGCCCATACTGCCGGACAGTGCGTGTCAACTGGCGGAGGCGTAAGGCCCGTCGCAGGCGTATAGGATCCAGAACCCGTCCTGTCGCCTGTCCCAGAACCACCTCCGGGGAGAGGTAATAGACCCGTCCCTGCGCGTCCTGGCGCTTATGCGCCCAATGGCCCCAGAATTGATAATCCTGCACGAACTGAGCATGCTGGCGATAGACGTGGTCGCGCTCGGTGCAGCCTACCACATAGGCATCCAACATGCGGCGCTGGATCGAGAACCCACCTTCCGCCCGATTTTGCCAGGGCTGGCCTTTCGTGATGGGTGACCACGGGATGTCTAACTGGCGGAGACACGGGGCGAGCGCGCGAAACACCGCCGCATGGTCACTGACCACGGCACTGGGGGCGCCCCACCGCGTGAGGGCGTGCCGAAAGACCTGGAGCACACACGAAAGATTTTGCCGCGCGAAACAACCAGCCCCGACAATAGCTCGGCTGTAGCCATCAAAGATCAGCACGCTATAGAGCCATTGCTCAGCGATCTGGATAGCCTAGGAATTTTCATTTTTTGTGCTTGTTCTGTAAGCAGTTACCGCGACGGTGGAAGGGGATGCCCTGTACACACTGGGGAGGAGTGGACAGTGAGGAGGAGCCGTGGTACAACCACGGTACCGTCACAATCCTTAGCCCCTCACTCGGTGGACGCAGATGCTGGCAGCACCCGCACGGGACTGGAGTGTCTTTCAGCGAATCTTTGCCGATCACTGGGAGCCGTTTCAACGCGCTCATCCGCGCTACCAGACGGCCTATTACGATGATCTGGTGGCGAAGATGCTGGCGTGCGGCAACCCAGAGAAAATGGGGTACCTCGAATACCGCTGCCTGCAGTGTGGCCAGGGCACGCACGTGGTGGCGATGAGCTGTAAATCCTCCTTGTGCTTGCGGTGTGCCAAAGTCTCTGTCGACAACTGGGTCAGCCAGGTGAGCAGGGTCCTCCACGAGGGGGTGATCTATCGGCATATCATCCTGCCCGAAGTTGATCACCTTACTTCGCGGCAAGTCCCTATTCTATAAGGGAGAATAGGCAATCTTGCGCGTCGGCTCCTGCCGACCATCGAAGTGGTACCTGAAGCAGGTCCA
>JBMDXC010000400.1:0-3479 GCA_048594805.1 Candidatus Entotheonellaceae bacterium
TGAACGCGGCTTGAGTTCGAGAGATACCGTGTTGATTGTAAAGCATACGACCCAAATTATGGGTCGTATGCTTGACAATCAACACGGTATCTCTCTCTGTAACTGCCATCGTCCGCATGCCTCACTTAAAGGAAAAACGCCTTACGAAATTTTGCTGGAGAAGCTACATTCAAATCCGACGTCAATCGAGGTCATGTCCAGCACACATCATCTCCGTTTTTGTTGATCGTGCGCTCTTTCCTTTTTCAACAGCGCTAGCGTGATTGAGGCAGACGCTTCAGGAGGAGGCGCTTTTACAGGCTCTATGCGCCACTCGCTTCCTTCTTCGAACTTATAACCGCTTATTAAATATTCTTGCCCTGCGAAACATTTAATGGTGAATTGTCCCAGCGCGTCTGTTTCGGCCTCTAAGCCAAAAATCGACTTGCCAGGTTCTTTTACGTCGCTCAAGTAGACCTGGACTTTGGCGACTGGTCCATCTTCCGACAAAACTATCCCGCTAATCACTCGCTCTTTCAGACGCGGTAGGAGATGCAGGTCAATTGTTAATTGATCCCCCTCGCGACACTCAACGATAGAAGCCTCGGCTATGTCCTGAGTTTTGGGATAGTACATCAGTGGGTATGGAGTGTGTTTTGGAGGAGCCTTAAAGATATTTGCGCCGATCACGTACTTCCCAGGTGGTAAGCTATCAAAAGAGTATCTGCCCGAATTATCTGTAAACACTATGTTGCTCTTCGCTCCGGAAATCAGTGTTTTGTCCTCGTCAACTTTAGCGATTGCCACTTCAAATTGACTTCCTACAGGTCTTCCGTCTTCGTCATAGACGGTTCCGCTGATCGGCGAGTTCAATTGAAGGATGAAGCTTAGTTCTGCGCCTCTCTCTGAATCCGTAATTTCGATTTTCCGCCTAAATCCAGTCCAAGCTTTGTAGGCCCTGGGCACATCCGCACTTACCTCGTATTCGCCCGCAGGCAAACCAACAAAACTGAAATGGCCTGTTGAGTCCGTGAAGGATTCGAATTTGCCTGAAGCGCCTTCGGCCGTAACTTTTATTCCGCTCATCGGAGCGTCGTATTTTGCGCTTCCATATGTGCCATTTAGATTCATTTCCATCTTCACTATCACGCCGAATATTCTCGTTTCAAACACTCCGTCTTTCATTGAGCGTAACATACTCAACTCATCCTGCGCGTTCGAAGCGGGGCGGGTGCGGGAGCATATGCTGGTTCCAAGCGAATCTTCCGAGGCGCCATAGGCGTAGACTAAATAATCTTTGCCTACCTCGAAAGGATAACCGCAGGAGCCTCCTCCGGCGTCGGTGACTATCTTTACGCTTTTCCCCTTGATTCCTTTAAAAGCTTCTTCGATTTCAAAAGTGAATGAATAGCCATCGACTTCAATCACCTGTTTCTTGCCCGCATTTTTCCCGGAGACCAGGTAACCCTCTTCCATTCTTGTTTGCGGAGAACGCTCCACAGCGGTTCCCAGGAAAACCGCTTTTGCTGAACGATACTCAGCCGATGGATCTGGGGGGCGTGTGCAAGAGCAGGCCCAGCCTGTTTCTTTAAAAGCCGCAGCAGCAATAAGGATAAGAAGTAAAGAAGCGATTACTCTCATAGCTAATCCTATCTCCTTTTTTGTTATGATCCGGCGATCTTGAATTCGTCTATTTGAGCCTTTTGCAACTTGCCGCTGTAATCGACGTAGATCTACTCTGGCGCAAAAATTATCTGGCTATACAAGATATTGCGGAAAAGCAACTATCAAAACTACTATAGACTGTGGTCGAAATTTTACTTACACCAGAACCGTATTTTTTTGTCCCCACCCATTCTTTGCAACACAACCGTTTTGTTTCGGACAAGCAAGCCCGCGCCAATGAGCCTGTAGCCAGTTGCTCCATCAAGTGACATGGTCGACAGGTGTCTGCGGCCGCCGCCAACGGCGTAACAGGTAGTCGGCCAGGGCATAAGGTGCGAGCCCTGAGACCAAGCTCACGATCCACAGTATCCATGCCAGTACGGCGGGCATACCTGTCGGTGTCGGGCCTGCAATGACGACCTGAAGTATGTTGAACAGCAGCCAAACAACATACATAGGTATGATAAGCACTCGCAGTGGTCCGGAGAGGACAAGCGCTGCCTCCGTTTGGTTAGCCTTGTTGAGAATCTCCACGACGAAGAACATGGCCAGCGTAACTAGCCCAAGAATCAGGAATGGGCGCCTTTGAACGAAGTATCCCATAGCGTTTGTATGGCGTTTTCAGCTTGAGTGTTCAGTCAAAATCGGGTTCGATCATTTAGTATGAAACCGCATCCTTTGGAATTACGAGAACGAATCGTTCTCGAACCCGGAGTAGGAACCAATTACTGCGTCAATCCAATTTCCAAAAACCAATTTACAGAATTGAGAAATTCTTTCTCCGTGAAACGCCTGGGAGGCTCCAGGCCAGGAAAAGGAAAAAAGATAGCTAACGAAAGAGTGAGCGTTCTTGCAGAATCTTCGGGATTTTGTTTTTTAAAATGCTTTTGTTTAATTCCATTTTGGATGAGCCGAGAGAGGGTCTGAACAAACAACGCCTCGAACTCAAGCATTTTTTCCGGCCGCAATCGAAGAATGGCCTGCGCCAATTCCGCAGCCTGGGGAGAGCCGTCGCTGACGCGCTTCCAATTTCGGTAACGGCTGAGTAGATACTTGCGGATCTCGTTCTTGGTCGATTTCTTTAAATCAAGCTGAGTCGTCTCGAGTAGATGTTCCTCCGCGAACTTATCGGCGCACGCGGCGACGACGGCGTCTTTATCAGCAAAATATAGATAGACCGTTCCGACGGCGACTTTCGCTTCTTCGGCAATATCTTTGATACTCGTATTGGCGACGCCTTTACGCATGAAGAGCATCAGCGCCGCTTCCAAAATCTCTTTATGTTTATCTCCGGTTCTCAGACGCGCCATTCAATGACTCTTAAAAAAGGAAGACAATCGCGGGTTCACAAGTTCCGGCGCTTCATCAAGCGTGAAGTGCCCCACGCCGGGTAACATCACGACCTCCGCCTCAGGGAGCAGGCTTTGCCACTTTTCAAGATGGACTTTCGTCACGAAACGGTCCTCTTCTCCCCAAAGCAGTAAGGTCGGAATCCCCCGTAAAGTAGAAATTTTTTTCTCAAAACCCAGGAAGTCATTCTGTGGGTGAATCATCGCCTGGGCAAGCGCCCAGGCGCCGATACGGCTCTTCGAATTTGGAAACAGCTTGCGATAGTGATCATGAGTTCGACGGTCAAGCGGACGGCGTCGCCCCCAGGCCATTTTAACCATCATTTGAGCTGAAAAGTTCAGTCGGAGATAAGCGAACTTCATAAAGGCGGAATCGAGCCAGCGCTTCCCTTTGGCGAATTCGGCGTCAACCGCTTCGAACGGCCAAAACCATGAATTGCTGAACGCCATACTCCGTATTCGGTTGGGATGGTCGATCACCCACGG
>JBMDXC010000401.1:0-4186 GCA_048594805.1 Candidatus Entotheonellaceae bacterium
ACGGTGATGGCACATAACGGAGCAACTCTGGTGCGCATCCATCAGCAGCAGTTGTCGAAACGGGCACAAAAGTTCCGCCGGTTGCTGGGGTTAAGACACCGTAAGGTTAATGAAATCAATCATCCAAAAAACTAGTGACCACTACGTAGTAAACTAATGGGCCTCGGATGGTGAGGGTAGCTCAACCTGTGATGTCCTGGTTCGCCCTAACGTGTGGACAACGTTTCAGCGCCCGCATCGTTGTAAGATTCGATCAATAATATCAATAACTTGCTATTTTACCACATAATTCGGGTGCGCCGTGAAAGCGCAGTGGAGGAATGTCGTAAGACCTGAGCGTATGCAGGTACGCTCTGAGCCCTTGGAGCTAAGCTCTGCAGACCACTCTGGAGGGTGAGCATCCTGCTCCTGACAGCCGTCATGCGGAAGCAGCAAGCTTCCAAGATGTGATGCTTGGCTGAGGAATGCCATGGTGCATCACCTGAAGCGTGCATAGCCCTACGGGAAACATGGCCCCTGACATACCTTGCTTATGATGTCAGCCCGTCGAGCCTACAATGTGTCTTGTATGCAAAGCAGGGACCCATGCCTCCTTCACCGAATGGGAGTGCATGGGGCTCCAGGTCAACCCGATGCTACCCTGGAGGAAGACGGGGCATGTACATCAAGCTTACGCAGTCGTCATGCTCATATCATCGAGCAAGATTTGATACATGTTCGGTGACTTCTTCCGCCGATTCATCCCGCGGCCATACAGTCCTGCGTGGGCATGAGGGCAGTGATCAAGTGCCTGAGAATGCCAAAGGTCCTGGAGAGATGCAGGTTATGTTTCTGTACCGTCTGCGCCGCTTTCACGAGGCTGCAGTTGGGATAGGTCCGGCAACTCACGGTGTTTTGTTGGCTCCTTGGAGCCATGCCTCCGCTGGGCTATGCCATCAGAGCCAGACACCCAAATGCGTCCCTCGTGGTCGAGTTCAATCACTAAGTCCATGCGTCTCCTCACTCGCTTATAAGTCGTCAAGGAACGGTGTCACGCGTTCTCCCGACGCCATCCTCCACACGTTAATCCGTGCGCAGTACTGTGGCCGCAGTGAAGACGTCTCCCGCACCGATCAGCGTGCCCGCGGCGAGCCGTCAGTCCACGGAAGACCACAAGAAAAACGGATGCAAAGAGCAACGGCCATCCTCAGGGATGGCCGTTGCTCTTGACCCATGGACTGTGCTGATGCAGCCCGCGTGGGTGCATGTACACCGGCTATTAAGTCCTTACCAGCGAGCCTGACGAGGCTCCCGGCGCGGTTCTCGTGGCTTCGCTTCGTTGACGTTGAGGGTACGCCCCCCAAGCGCCGTGCCCTGGAGCCCCTGAATGGCGGATTGTGCCGCACGGGTGTCAGGCATCTCCACGAAGCCAAACCCCCGGGACTGGCCGGTGTACCGGTCGGTAATGATACTGATCGTGTCCACCACACCATACGGCTCGAAGAGCTGGCGGAGGTCATGATCCGTGGTGCTGAAGGCAAGATTGCCAACAAAGATATTCACACAAGTATCCTCTGGTGAAAAAGCGCGGAAACAATCGCACGGTCATCCGAACAACATGCAGAAGCAACGAACACAAAAACAATATGCAGGGAGAAACGGCGACAGAGCCGAGCAATGACAAGACAGGTCTTCTGATTGCCTAGCATAGACACTACCACAAAAGAGCACTGAAAGCGAGAAAATAGTTTCATCGGCACACTGAGGAGCTTGCGATGCGTCTTCTGGCTGTAAAGTGCAACGCGAGAGCAACGCACGTCTGGGTGTATACTTCAGGGTGTGCGATGTGGTCACATCCCGCATGGGAACGCCACTGCCATGGAGACCGCGCCCCCATGCTCGCGCTTGTCATCGCTGTTGTGGAAGATAATCCTGCGGATGTCTACTGCAGCGTGCGGGTGCTCCAGGCCTATGGACTGCCGTCCGTCCTACAGGTGCTGGAGAGTCGGCAATGCGCGCTGCACTTTTTGACCAGCTTGCCGCGCAGGACGATGTCAGGTGTCCCGATCTCCTCCTGCTGGACTTCACCTCCCCTGGGCTGGACCACCGAGAGCTGCTGCAATGGATCAAAGCCATGCCCGTGTGTCGGCGGTTACGCATGGCGTGATGACCAGTTCAGACGATCTGTCCGTTGAGGCTGCAGCACGCGCGTTAGGGGAAGATGCCTTTTTTCAGAAGCCCGTAAGTTTCCAACGGTTCATGGCGTTAGGCGACCTCATCAAAGCCTTGGTTTGTGGCCACACGCAGACATAACACATCACAGTGGTTCACGGCTGGCTATACAAACCCAACCCACAATGAGGGCGTCGGTCAGGACGTCAGGTGTCCTTCCGTGTGCTCGCGCTCTCCGGCTCAGGCACCTCCCGGATATAGACGCTGGCTAAAATGAAGGCGGCAGCCTCGGGATCGGCGGGCAAGTCCTTCACTTCGCCTTGGCGGATGGCAAATTTCAGACGGGGAAACTCCAGGTCGGTGGTGCTGGTGATTTTCATCAAGAGATCTCCACTGCGTGCAGCATCTGCTGAATAGCCTCTCGGATCGCCGTGGCCGTGCAGGGTTTGTACACCCATGGCTGCCCACACTGCTCCAAGAACGCCGTGCTTTCGGCCCCCAAATTATCTCCGGTGAGAAAAATCACACGCCGGCAGAGGGAGGCATGCTGCCGGCGTAGTATGGCGTAGAAATCTGGCCCATCCAGCGCTGGCATACGCAGGTCGCAGAGCACCACATCATAGCGACGCGCCTGGAGGTGCGCCAGGGCGAGGGACCCATTGGCCGCTGTGTCCACGGTGCCACCATCACAGCGCAGTAATCGTGCCAGCCCACTGGCAAAGCCCGGCTCATCGTCAACAATCAAAATCGTCAAGGCAGTGTGCGGTGCCATGGTCTCCCCCTTATCTGGAGGCATGGGCATGTTGGCCCACCCGTCATGGTACGCTTCGCGAAGGTGTTCAGAGAGCGCCGGAGGTGCTGCATCCGTCCGTGCGGCACGGGTGCGTGCCACGGCGTACGCCTTTCCACAGGCGACCGACGCTCTGGAGTGGGCGAGAAGGGTATCCGCCTTCGCCTTTAACTGTGCAGAGTCGTGGATCAATGGCTGACGAGGGTGGAGGTGGAGTGGTGCGTTCAGCATAGGGCGTCTCCTGCGTACACGCCGCCGCTGCGCACATCGAAACAGCGAAGTGAGGTAGAAGGAAGGAAAGAACAACAAACCCTTCGCGGGCTCGTGTGTCGTCGGATAAGGACACGATCATAGCATATCGCGTCCGTATGTACCATGGCTGATACCGACTTTGCCCCAAAATGTTCCGCGGCTGGCCGTCCGATCTTGACCCAAGATGAGCACACGTCGGTCAAGCCGTCGCTCAGCACTGTACCCATTACAGCGGCGTGTATTCGTCGTCTGCACCAGGGGCGTCCTCTTGGGTGGTCGCTGGGGGCGTACGGACCGTTGCCTTACCAACTGCCGCACCACGTTGCCCGGTGCGTGGCCTCCTGGGCATGCTCGGTGGCAGGTAGCGCATAATTGACTGGCAGGCAGGTTTTGGCACTCGTGGGCATGGAGGGATACAAAGCATTGTGGGGGGCTTGCACCACCGCGGTCCCGCCCCGCTCCTTCACGGCCCAGAGGCCTGTGGTGCCATCATCGAGCCTGCCCGACAGGAGGACGGCCACCACGCGCGGGTCATACACCACAGCCGCCGAGCAGAGCAACAGGTCAATAGCCGGCCGAAAGCGATTTCCCGTGGCACTGCGGGTCACCCGAAGGTGTCCGGGCGTGACGACGAGATGGTAATCCGGTGGGGCCACATCTATGTGGCCGGATAGGAGCGGCTCGGCGTCCACGGCCTCCGTCGCAGAGAGCCTGCCCGCACGCGCGAGAATCCGGGGGACGACGTTGGGGTATGGGGATTCGTATGCCCCATAATGCACAGCGCCGCTGGGAGGTCGCGCGGCAAGGCAGGGGATGAGAGGTTGGGCCGTTGCAGTGATGAGCAACCTATAATAGACTTTATCGGGAATAATGTATACTCAGGGCATGCTGAGCTACAACAAGTGAAAAGACAGAGCCCGTGATTTTTTAGCAGCAACGAGCTTAACGCTGGACGAGTTTCAGCAGTTGCGGTCTGCATTGCAGAGTGCCTAT